>DATHNE010000317.1:0-38869 GCA_035486355.1 Acetobacteraceae bacterium | reverse complement strand
GGCGGTAGCTGATCGGATACGCCACATACCAGCGGACACCCCAAAGGACGATCTCCCGCTCAAAATGACGGCCTTTGATATCAACCATCGTGAAGCGCTCCATCCCCAGACCTACTACGATCATAGCCCGACAGGGCCGCGAGCATAGCTTGGCAACAGAACCAGACTTATCCATCGTGGACGATGCTAACTGCCAGCACACTCTTGGCAAGTCGGCAGACCCGGCGCAGGATTTCCGCACCCCATTAGGAGCGTGACGTATGGTTGCCGTGCTGCACTGCCTGACCTCAAGTGATGCCGAAGCCGAGGAGTGGCGCCTGCGCTGCGACATGGCCGCGGTGTTCCGGGTGTCTGCCCGGCTGGGCTGGAACGAGCAGATCGGCAACCACAACTCGGTGATGCTGCCGCAGCGCATGACGGGTGACGCGCCGCTGTTCCTGATCAACCCGCGTGGCTACCTGTTCCAGGAACTGACGGCGAGCTCGCTGATCGTGTGCGATCTGGATGGCACGGTGCTGCGCGGGAAGGGCGAGCTGCGCAAGGTGGCATTCCACATCCATGCGCGCATCCATCTGAGGAATCCGAACGCGACCTGCGTGGTGCATGTGCATCCGCAGTACCTCACCGCGCTGGCGTTGCTGGAGGACCCCAGCTTTGCACTGTCGCACCACAACAACCTGCTGCTGAACGACCGCGCAGTGTACGACACCTGGGCCACGGCGCCGGTGGGCGACAATGAGGAAGGCGACCGTGTTGCCGAGCTGATGGGTGACAAGACCATCATGGTGATGGGCGCGCACGGCGTGACAGTGGTCGGCCCCACCGTGGCAGACGCGTTCGACGAATGTTACATCGCCGAACGCACCTGCATGTATCAGATGACGGCGATGGCGACCGGCAAGCCGCTGCGGTCGTTGCCAGACGGCACGCGCCGCAACTGGCATGGCCCGTGGGGCCAGAAGATCGACGCCCGCATGCATCTGGACGCGTGGCGCCGGGTGCTGGATCGGGAAGAGCCCGACTACGCGAGCTGACCGCCTTGCGCATGGCGTGACAGCATGAGCCTGCCCACCATCCGAAGAGGATCACCCCGGCCTGTCGGCATAACGACGGCCTGGATTACGTCTCAACGAACCGCCACGTCCTGTTCGGCCATCATTGCGCGGCGATCGCCGGAGCTGGCCCACTGGTGGGATCGGTGCTCGCCGCGCAAATGGGTCATCCGCAAGCGAAGGCATGGATACCGGGCCTGAGCCTGTCCTCGGGTCGGCCCGTGGCCGCGCCCCGGGGCCCGGCATGACCGGGGTCAAAGGGTTACGCCGCCTGTTCCAGTGACGAAACGCCATCCGAGACCGTCGTGCGATGCATGTCCCGCACCGCCATCGGGTCGTAATCCCGCGCGCGATGCATCGTGCAGCGGTTGTCCCACATGACCAGGTCACCGACCCGCCAATGATGCGTATACACAAATGCCGGCTGCGTCGCGTGCTCCATCAGGTCCCGCAACAGCAGACGCGCCTCTGGCACCTTCATGCCGCGGATCCATCCGGCATGCGAGGCGAGATACAGCGTCTTCCGACCCGACCCCGGATGCGTGCGCACCAGCAGCTGCGGCACCGGCGGCAGCCGCGTTTGCTCCTCCTCGGAATAGTCCGTGAAGCCGATGGTGGAGCGCGAGTACAGCACAGAATGTTCCGCGACCAGACCAGAGATCCGCACCTTCATCTCTGCGGGCAATGCATCATACGCCGCGCGCATGTCGGCGAACTGGGTCTCCCCGCCGCTCGGCGGGATCGCGCGTGCGGATAGCAGCGAGTATCGCGCCGGAACCGCCTTGAACGAACTGTCGGTGTGCCACAGTCGGTTCCCCAGCCCGTTCATCCGTCGTCGGTCATCCAGCGGCAGCACCCGGTTGTTCTCGTCGACATTGGACACATCGGACATGTGCAGGTCCAGCCGCGGCTTGTGCCCCGGCCGGTAGGCCTTGATCGTCGTTTCCAGCGTGCCGAAGCGCGCGCTGAACGCAATTTGCTGGTCATCCGTCATGGACTGCCCGCGGAACACCAGAACGGCATACTGGTCATTCGCCAAGGACAGTGCGCGCAGTGTCGCATCGTCCACCGGCTCGCGCAGATCAATGCCACCGACCTCGGCGCCGAAGATCGGGTGCAGCGGCATAAGGCTGAGCGTCATACCGCCCTCCTGGCAATCCGTCCCGTCCCAGGGTATCGGCGTTCGCCATCGTCTGACAATCTGTCCGGCACGGACCGGGAGGGCGGCATGAAACTCTGGTACCAAAGCATGACGCGTGAGGACGCCTGGGGCGGTTATCCGCAGGCGCTGCGCCGCATCCTGGACGCGGTGAAAGATCCGGATACGCAGATCGAGGCGCACGGCATCACCGGCCGTGGCGGCGCCGGCGATCACTATCGCTATCTGGAATTCATCGAAACCGGCGAGGTGCTGGAAAATGTCGGCCGCGCGGTGCGAGAGGGCTATGATGCGTTCCTGATTGGCAACATTGCCGATCCCGGGCTGCACGCGGCGCGCGAGATCGCGAACATTCCGGTCCTGGGTCTGTGCGAATCGGCGCTGCACATGTCGTGCATGATGGGCGCAAACTTCTCGCTGGTGACGATCAACGAGAAGTTCACCCCGCGCATCGTGGAGAACGTCGTGCGCTACGGGCTGAAGGACCGGCTGGCCGCGGTGAATTGCATGGCGATCGATCGGCTGCTCGACCTGAAGGAAGGCTTCGACGAGCCCACTGCCCGCGCCCGCATCGTCGCGCAGTTCAATCAGGCGGCGCGCGCCAACACCGATGCGGGGGCCGAGGTGGTGATCGCCGCCGGTGGCGTGGTGATGGCGCTGCTCGCCGACAACGCCATCCATATGACCGAGACGGGGGTGCCGATCCTGAACGGCATCACAAACCTCGTGAAGCTGGGCGAGACGGCGGTGAAAATGAACCGACTGATGGGCGGCGGCTTCACCAGCAAACGGCTGTGCTACGCGCCGCCACCGCCGGACCAGATCGAGGAGCTGCGCGCGCATTATGGAGAGGCGATTTATCCGACCGTGCAGCCGCCCCGCAAAACGTCACGCCTACCACCGCAATAGCGGCAGGCGCTGCCAGACCGGTTTCTGCCCTTGTGCGTGCTGCGAGCCGCACCGATGGCCGTCACATGGCGGCTATGATAGGCCGCGTCGCACGATATGCGACGGAGCAGCACGGCTATGTCAGATCAAGCGCCCGACAAGCGATTCCCCGGTGTCCGTCGTCTTGCCCCAGGCGTCTATCGCATGGGGAGTGCGGTTCTGCGATCCATACGCGCCGTCACGCGCCGGGCGCAGCGGCGCGCGCTCGCCAATCTGGATGTCTATCATCAGTTCCCGCCGGCGATCCTGTCGGCGTCACCCGAGAAGCGGGCGACGTTTCACGACGCCCTGCGTGCCTACGCCAGTGTTAGCATCCGGGACGAGGCGTCGGGGCTGTACAGCGATCCCATCCGGGTCTTGAACTTCTTCCAGGCGATCGAGGCCGCAAACCGGCTGCCGGCCGGCGATTACATCGAGCTGGGTTCGCACCGTGGATACAGCCTCCGGGTGATCCATCGTTTCATGGATCCGACCCAGACGCTGTTTTCGTTCGATACCTTCGAGGGCTTTCACGAGCGCGACATCGCCGTCGAGCAGCTTCACTATGATGCGCCATGGACCAAGGGCAACTTCGCGCCAACCTCGGTGGAAAGGATTGCCCGCTATGTCGGCGATGGTACCCGGCCTGCTAATTTGACGATCATCAAGGGGTGGTTTCCTGACTCATTCCGTGGTCTGGAAGATCGGCGCTGGCGCTTCGCCCATATCGATTTCGATCTGTACCAGCCGATCAAGGCGGCGCTGGAGACGATATGGCAGCCCTTGCTTCCGGGCGGCGTGATCATGGTGCATGACTACGGCAGCCATGGGTTTCCCGCAGCGCGCAAGGCCGTGGATGAGTTCTGCGCCAGGATCGGCACATTGCCCACGGTCCTGCCGGATCGCTGGAGTACCGCGATCCTCCGAAAGCCACTGCACGCGGCGTCGTCGCATCAGGGGGCGGCAGGCACCGATGGTGATGTCGTCTCGGCCGGCGCATCGGCGTGACCCCCGGCGAGCGCGCGCCACCGCCGCGCCTGCCGATTGCCCCCACCCGCCCAGGCTGATATGCGCCGGGGCGACATCCCATGCCCAGCCACAGCCTCACCGCCGACGCACCACAGGCCGCCGCACCGGCGGCGTTCGTCCCGCCGCGATCGCCCGGGCGCTGGCGCCGCCTGCGCCGCCTGATCGGTGCCTTTCTACGCGATCCCGGTCAGTTCAACCGTCGCATGCCGCGGCGCCTCTGCCCGATCTGCCGTTACCAGGGCATTTTCGTCGCGGTCGGCCGGCCGCCGCGCTGGGATGCGCGCTGCCTGGGCTGCGGCTCGCGTGAACGCCATCGCCTGACCCATTTGTGGATCACCGAAGGCGGCGGCAACAAACTGGCCGGCAAGCGCATCCTGCATTTCGCGCCGGAAAAGATCACCATGCGGCAGATGCAAGGCAACGCGCTGTACGAGACCGCGGACCTGCATCAGCCGGGTGTCACCCACAAGGTCGACATCACCCGCGTCAGCCTGCCAGATGCCAGCTACGACGTGGTAATGGCGCACCATGTGCTGGAGCACATCGACGGTGACCGCCAGGCGATGCGGGAGCTGTTCCGTCTGTTGAAGCCGGGTGGGTTTGGCATCTTCAGCGTGCCGATCAACACCTCGCGCCAAGAGACCTACGAGAACCCGGCTGTGACCGACCCGGCCGATCGGGTGGCACATTTCAGCGCCCCCGACCACAAGCGCTATTACGGCCTCGACTTCACCGACCGGTTGGAATCCGTCGGCTTCACGACCGAGATCTTTCGCATGCCGCCGGACCAGGAAGTGCGGTTCGGCCTGCTGCGCGACGAGTGGATCACCATCGCACGCAAGCCGGGATGACGCGCATCCTGGTGCTCAAGTTGGGCGCGCTGGGCAACGTCATCCTTTCCCTCGGGCCTTTCGCCGCGATCCGCCGCCACCATGCCGACGCCCACGTCACGCTGCTGACCACGCGGCCCTGGGCGGATTGGCTGGCGTCGTCGCCTTATTTCGATGCAGTTATGATCGACGATCGGCCGAGCTGGTGGAACCTGCCGGGCGTGCTGCATCTGCGCCGGCGACTCATCGATGGCCAGTTCGATCGCGTCTACGACCTGCAGACCTCATCCCGGTCTTCGCACTATCTGCAGCTGTTTCCCCGTCGGCGCAGGCCAGACTGGTCCGGGATCGCGCCCGGTTGCTCGCACCCCGACCGCAACCCCGAGCGCGACCGCGTCCACGACCTGGATCGGCAGTTCGCCCAGCTTCGTGCAGCAGGTGTGACCGAGACCTGCCCGGCCGACCTGTCCTGGACCGGCGCCGACCTCACCTCGCTCGCGCTGCCGCAGGACATCGCGCTGCTGGTGCCCGGCAGCTCGGCGCACCGCCCCGCGAAGCGCTGGCCGGCCGACCGCTACGCCACTCTGGCCACCGCGCTGCTCGCACGTGGATTGACCCCGGTCATCCTGGGCACTGGCGGCGAGCAGCCACTGGCCGCGGAGATTCGCGTCCGGGTGCCGCAAGCCATCGATTTGTCAGGGCGCACCGACCTTCCCGCGCTGGCCAGTCTCGGCCGCGCGGCGCGACTTGCGGTCGGCAATGACACCGGGCCGATGCATCTGATCGCCGCCGCCGCCTGTCCGTCTGTCGTGCTGTTTTCCGACGATTCCGATCCCGCCCTCTGTGCGCCGCGCGGCCCTTCGGTCACAGTGCTGCGGCAACCCCACTTGGCAGATCTGGATCCCGCCACCGTGCTCGCCGCGCTGCCCCTATCCTCATGTTGACGCGTTGATGCCTGCGGAGGCAGTTGTCCCGGCCGAGCCCACCGACGGTGTCCCGATCCCGCAGCGCTACTGGGCGATTCTAACCGTCGGGATGGGCCTGACGCTCGCGGTGCTGGACGGCGCCATCGCCAATGTGGCGCTGCCCACCATCGCCACCGACCTACATACCAGCCCGTCCAACTCCATCTGGGTGATCAACGCCTATCAGCTCGCGGTGACGATCTCGCTGCTCCCTTTGTCGTCCCTTGGCGACATCTTCGGCTACCGCCGCGTCTACCAGGCCGGGTTCATCGTGTTCACCATCGCCTCGCTGGCCTGCGCGATGTCCTGGTCGCTGCCCTCTCTGGCGATCGCGCGCGTGTTCCAAGGCTTCGGTGCCGCCGGCATCATGAGCGTGAACAGCGCGCTGGTGCGCTTCATCTACCCACGGCGCTGGATCGGTCGCGGGATCGGCATCAATGCCACAATCGGCTCTATCGCCTCGGCCGCTGGCCCCTCGGTCGCTGCCGCCATCCTGGCAGTGGCTCCCTGGCCATGGCTGTTCGCCGTCAACGTGCCGCTGGGCATCGTCGGCGCGATCATCGCCTGGCGCGCGCTGCCCGCTACGCCCAGCTCCGGCGTGAAGTTCGACGCCGCCTCGGCACTGATGAGCGCGATCAGCCTGGGCTTGCTCATCACCGTGATCGACGGCGTGGGTCACGGCGAGCATATCGAACTGATTCTCATCCAGGCGATGGCGGCGTTTGTGGTTGGCCTGATCCTCGTGGCGCGCGCGCTGTCGCAGACCGCGCCGCTGCTGCCGGTCGACCTGATGCGCATTCCGCTGTTCGCGCTGTCGGTGACCACGTCGGTCTGTGCGTTCGTGGCGCAGGCGATGGCGCTGGTCTCGCTGCCGTTTCTGTTCGAGACCACGCTGGGCTTCAATCAGGTGTACACTGGATTGTTGATGACGCCGTGGCCATTGGTGGTGGCGGTGATCGCCCCGTTCACAGGCCGGCTGGCGGATCGTTATCCCGTGGGCATCCTCAGTGGTGCTGGGCTGACTGTGATGGCTTTGGGCCTGGCGTTGTTGAGTTTCCTGCCGGCACATCCCAGCGGCTTCGACATCGCCTGGCGCATGGTGATTTGCGGCATTGGCTTTGGCTTCTTCAACACGCCGAACAACCGCGCGATCATCACTTCGGCGCCGCGTCAGCGCACGGGTGGCGCATCGGGGATGCAAGCGGCGGCGCGGTTGTTCGGCCAGACCACCGGCGCGGCGCTGGTGGCTCTGGTGTTCGGTGTGGTGCCGCTGAATGGCACGACCGTCACGCTGATCTGCGGCGCCGCTATTGCCATCGCGGCCGCCGGCGTGAGCTTCCTGCGGATGATGGAGCGATGAGACCTAACCGTCATTGACCGGCGCGGTGATCACCAGGAACACCAGGTCGGTCAGCCCGGTGTTGGACAGCGCGTGCGGCACGCCCGGCGGCAGGAAGATCACGTCGTGCTTGCGCCCCACGCGCTTCGTGTCGGCGATCTGCATCAGCCCCTCGCCGTCGAGCACGTGGAACACCTGCTCCTGCACCTTGTGGCTGTGCAATCCCACGTAGGCCCGCGGTTGATAGGCCGAGATCCGGTGGTCGATCTGGCGCGATCCGGTGGTGTCCGGATGCACCAGCAGCTTCGAGAATGCGCCACCGTGATGGCCGGGCAACTCCTCCCATGGCACTTCGGTGATGTTGCGGACGCTGGCGACGGGGTCGGGCATGGCGGGACGCTCCCTGTTGGTATTTCAGTATGCGAAACGCTGACTGGGACGGTTTTTGCGCCGTTTTCGCCCCTTGCCGAGCCGGGCATTTCGCGGTACGGCAACGCGTCTCAGTTTCGGGGATAGTGTTACGGTATGCGAAACACCGACCAACCCGCGCGCGATCCCTACCTGCTCGGCTCCCTCCGCAAGGGCCTCGAGGTCATCGACTGCTTCACCCGCCAGGAAAGCTGGAGTCTCGCCGAGCTCGCCGGCGCGCTGGCGCAGAGCAAGCCCACCATCTTCCGCATCCTGCACACGCTGGAGGCGTTCGGCTACCTCGACAAAGACCCCACCACTGGCCGCTACACGCTGGGCTTGCGCTTCCACACGCTGGGGTCCGTCGCGGTGAAGCACGCGCAATTGCGCTGGCAGGCGCTGCCGCCGCTGCAGGACCTGGCGCGCGCCACCGGCGAGACAGTGCATGTCGGCATCCTGTACGACGGCGAGGCGATCTGCGTGCAGGCCGTCGACGGGACGCGCCTGGTGCGCATGCACGCCTTCGTCGGCAAGCGCACCCCGGCGCATGCCAGCGCGCTGGGCAAGGTGCTGCTGGCCCACATGCCGGATGCTGAGATCGATGCGCTGATCGCCAACCGCGGCCTCGCCCGTTTCACGCCACACACGCTGACCGATCCAGCCGCGCTACGCGAGGAACTGCATCGCGTGCGGTCGCAGGGCTGGGCGCTGGACAATGAGGAAATGGAAATCGGCCTGCGCTGCCTGGGCGCTCCGATCACCGATCACAGCGGCCGGCCCTGTGCGTGCGTCGCGGTCTCGGCGCCGGTCTCGCGCATGGACCCCGACCGGATGGCGGCGCTGGTGAGTGAAGTGAAGGCAACGGCGATGCGCATCTCACGCATGCTGGGCAGTCCAACGATGGTTGGGGCCGCGTTCCGCGCGGCCTGACCGATAATACCGAAGAGGAACAACCAACATGGACGGCAGCGGACGCGCTCTGAGCAACGGCGCCGACATCATCGTCGATTTCCTGATCCGGCAGAACGTTCCATATCTGTTTGGAGTCTGCGGCCATGGCAATGTCGGCTTCCTGGATGCTGCGTTCAAGGCACAGAACCGCATCCGGACCATTTCCACCCATCACGAGCAGTCGGCCGGCCACATGGCCGATGCCTACTTCAAGATACGCCACGAGCCGGTGGCGACTTTCACCTCCTGCGGTCCCGGCTCTGCCAATCTGGTGGTGGCGCTCGCCGCCGCGATGATGGACAGCTCCGCCTTCTTCGCCATCACCGGCAATGTGCCGACCAGTCAGTTCAATCGTGGGCCGTTTCAGGAGACCGGGCGGTCCTTTCAGGGCGATTTCCCCTCGGTCATCCGCCCCTATGTGAAGCGCAGCTACCAGCCGACGCGCGTCGACATGATGCCGCTGGCGGTGCGCCAGGCGTGGGACCTGATGCTGTCCGGCCGGCCCGGCCCGGTGAACCTGGACGTGCCGCTGAACGTGTTTGTCGAGGAAGCCGCGGTGGCGCCGCCGGTCGCCTCGACGCCGGTGAATAATCGTACGCCCGGCAATGCGGAGGCGCTGGCCAAGGCGCTGGACATGCTGCTGGCCGCCGAGCGGCCGGTGATCATCGCCGGCCAGGGCCTGCTGTTGTCTGAAGCCGCGCCGGGGTTGCAACAATTTGCCGAACTGCTGGCGCTTCCGGTGGTGACCAGCCCGAATGGCAAGGGCTCGATCAACGATCGGCACGCGTTGGCGTTTGGATCGATCGGCCGCAACGGCAGCTATGCCGCGAATGACGCGACGAAGAATGCCGATGTTATCCTGGCCCTGGGGTTCTCGTTCGATGACCGTGCCACCAGCGCCTGGCTGGACGGCTACACGCTGGCGGTCCCGCCCAGCCGCTTGATCCAGATCGATATCGATCCGGCCGAGATCGGCCGCAACTATCCCGCCGAGCTAGGCATCCTGGGGGATGCGCAAGCCAGCCTTCAGTACCTCGTCGCATTGGCGGAAAGCCGGCTCGCCGGCACCAGCCGTGCCGCCGCCACGCCGTGGCTGGACCGGCTGCGGCGGGGCCGTACGGTGTGGCAGGAGTATCAGGGCGCGCTGGCCACATCCAGTCAGGTACCGCTGCGGCCGGAACGATTGATGCGCGCCCTGTCGCGGGCTCTGCCGGAGAACGCGATCATCGCCAGCGATGTTGGCGTGCATCACAACTGGATTATCCAGTTGTTCGAGGCCGTGCGGCCGAGGCAGTTGATCCATTCCTGGGGCTTTGCCGCGATGGGCTTCGCCACGTCGGGTATTCTTGGCGCCAAGCTCGCGGCGCCGGATCGGCCTTGTGTGGCCGTGGTGGGCGATGGATCGTTCCTGATGACGCCGCATGCGTTGGCGACTGCGGTGGAATACGACATCCCGGTGGTTTGGGTCGTGTGGAACAATCAGGGCTATTGCTCGATCCGCGACATCCAGCACGGCATGTTCGGCGGGCGTGAGCTGGCGACCGGGTTCGAACACCATGTTGCCGGCGAACTGTACAGCCCCGATTTTGCGCTGATGGCCAAGAGTTACGGCGTTGCCTCGCACACCATCACGCGCGCCGATGAGGTGGAAGATGTGCTGACCGCGGCGATCGCGGCGAACAAGCCGTATCTGATCGAAGTCCCGGTCGATCGTGATATTCGTCCGATTGGCACCGGAAGCTGGGAGCTGCCGCCATTGCCGCAGCCGGAACCGAATTTCCTGAAAGCGCTCGCCGCCGCGGGACTGCACCTGTAACCACGCGCTCCACCCACCCAACCCTGTCATCGCGAGGCGCAGAGCGGCGCAGCAATCTCGATCCGAGTGCGCACCGACGCTGGTGCGAGCCCGGCGCGAGGCTGCTTCGTCGCTCTGCGCCTCGCCATGACAATAAAACCGGAGGAATATCATGTATCGCAGAACGCTTCTGGCCGGCGCCGCCGCGCTGTCCGCCACCGCCCTCATCCGCCCACGTCGCGCCTCGGCCGCCGGTATCTCAGACAGTGTCGTCAAGATCGGCGTGCTGGACGATATGTCCGGCGTCTTCGCCGACCAGCAGGGCATGGGCGACTTCGTTGCCGCGCGCATGGCCGCCGAGGATTTCGGCGGCAAGGTTCGTGGCGCACCCATTGAGGTGATCCAGGCCGATCTGCAGAACAAGGTCGATGTCGGGCTTGGCATCGCGCGACACTGGATCGACGAGGAGAAGGTCGACGCCATCTTCGGCCTTGGCAACTCCGCGGTCGCGCTGGCGGTGCAGGAACTGTGCAAGCAACGCCAGCGGATCGACGTGCCGATCGCCGCCGGAACCACCGATCTGACCGGGAAGCAGTGTTCACCGTACGGCGTGCACTGGACCTATGACAATTACTCGGCGGCGAAGGGGCCGGCGACGGCGCTGGTGAAGCAGGGCCAGAAAAAGTGGTTCTTCGTCACCTCGGATTACGCGTTCGGCCACTCGCTGGAAGACAATGCCGCCGCCATCCTGAAGGGACTCGGCGCGACGGTGGTGGGCCACCAGCTGGTGCCATTGGGCGAGACTGACTACTCCTCGGCGCTATTGGCGGCGTCGGCGTCCGGTGCGCAAGCGGTTGGTATCGCGGCGGGTGGTGCGGATTTCATCAACATCGCAAAACAGATGGGCGAGTTCGGCCTGATTGGCAAAGGCATCGTGCCGGCAGCGTTGAACTGCTCGTTGACCAACATCCACTCGCTGGGATTGCCGACCGCGCAGGGGTTGATCTTCAGCCAGCCATACTATTGGGATCATGACGCACCATCCCGCGACTTCGCCGCGCGCTTTGCCAAGCAATGGAAGAATCGGCCGCCAACCGCGTTCCAGGCCAGCACTTGGGGCGCGGTGACGCATAACCTGAAGGCGATCGACGCCGCAGGCACCGATGAGGCCGGGGCCGTGATGGAGAAGATGCGGGCCATGCCGATCAACGACTTCATGACGAAGAACGGTATATTGCGGATCGACGGTACGGTGGAGCGCGACATGTTCCTGTTGCGGGCGAAGAAGCCGGCGCAGTCCAAGAGTGAATGGGATCTGCTCGAGGTGGCGGAAGTCATTCCGGCAAAGGACGCGTTCCGGCCGCTGAGTGAAGGTGCCTGCGCGCTGGTGAAGAGCTGAGGCAATCCGCGCACCTCTGTCGCGTGCGGGAGAGGTCGCGGAGCGAAGCAAACGCGGGTGAGGGCCGTGCCGCGCGCACCGCCCTCACGCGGCTTCGCTGTGCTCACCGACCCCTCCCACTTCGTGGGCGAGGTGTACGCGGGCTACCCCTCCAGCCAGGCCCGGACCTCTGTCCTCACGAACCGTGCGTCCTGCGGAATGACCGACGGGTTCCCTGCCCGGTGCCCCCAGATGCTGGGAATCGGCCGTAGCACTGCATCGCGTAGATGTTCCTGCTCCACTTCATTGTCCGCGACACGGAAATACAGATCCGTCTCCCCCGGCATCAGCAGCACCCGCGCTTGTATTGCCCGCAACGCCACCACAAGGTCGCCACCATACAGCGCATTCGCGGCGATATCCGCCGCATCCCACGTCCGGAGCTGAGCATACAGATTGCCCGCCGAACGCCCGCCGAAGCGTTCCTCCCAATCGGTGCGCAGAAAGGTCTCCAGGTCTTGCGCGCCCAGATTGGGCGGCGGTGCGGACGCCAGATGCAATCCCGCCCGGTAGAAGTCCTGGCTCAGCGCCCACCCGGCATAGATCCGCCCGAACGCCCGCTTCGCCGCTACCGGTTCGGAAACGAACCGACCATCGCCACTGTGCTCCGGCGCCGCTTCCAGCACCGCCATCAGCCCGCGCAGGAACACCTGGTTGTGCACCGACGTCCGTGCCACGCCACAGTTCACCACCGCCCGATCTACGGCATCGGGAAACAACGCTGCCCAGTGATAGGTCTGTAACGCGCCCATTGACCAGCCATACACACACGCCAGCCGCTCGATGCCAAACACCTCCCGCAGCAGCCGCCGTTGCGCGTGGACATTATCGTAGACGGTGACCAGCAACGGATACCCCGCCGTGTTGGACGGCGACGACGACAATCCATTGCCGAACATGTCGATGATGACAATGAACCAGCGTGTCGGGTCCAGCACACCATCCGGCCCGATCAGCCATTCCAGGTCCCGATGCTGCGCGCCGTAGCTGGTCGGATACAGCACGACGTTATCCCGCCCCGGTGCCAATGTGCCATGCGCCTTCCATGACAACCGCGCATCCGCCAGCACGGCGCCCGATTGCAATGTCAGATCGCCGAGCGAAAAGACGCCTTGCTGTGTCGGCCAGGTCATCGGCGTGCCCTCGCTCATGATCGCCACATGCTCCAGGACGCAAGCAGCCGGGGCAAGCCCTCGGTCGAACCTAGCTCGCGCCGGCCCTGTGCCGCAGCCCGAGCCCAACCAGACGATCCAGCGTGGCCTGATCCTGCGTCAGCGCGCGCGATTCGCCGCGATGTGCAATCATCCCACGCTCGATCACCACGACATCGTGCGTGAGCGACAGTGCCAATCCGGAATGCTGCTCGACCAGCACCACCGCGGTGCCCGACTCTCGGATCATGCGCGCGATCGCGGTTGCGAGCTCCTCGACGATGATGGGCGCCAGCCCCTCCAATGGTTCATCGAGCAGCAGCAGTGCGGGATTGGTCATCAGTGCGCGGCCGATCGCGAGCATCTGCTGTTCGCCGCCGGAGAGTTGCGTGCCCAGGTGGTGTCGTCGTTCCAGCAGGCGCGGAAACAGCGCACACACGGCTGGCAGGGTCCAAGTGCCAGGCTGCGCCGCGACGGCCAGATTTTCTTCCACAGTCAGGGACGGGAAGATCTCGCGTTCCTGTGCCACCCAGCCGATACCCAACCGCGCCCGACGATGTGTCGGCACACGCGTGATATCGCGTCCGCGCCAACGGATGGAGCCTCCGACCACGCTGCTGCACCCCATGATCGTGGCCAGCAGCGTGGTCTTGCCGACGCCGTTGCGGCCCAACACGGCGAGGCTGCCGCCCTCCGCAAGCTCGAGCGACATGCCGTCCAGCACGATCGCCTCGCCATACCCGGCGCGCAGATTATCGAGCGACAACAGCGCGTCAGCCATGTCGGCGGCTGCCCAGATAGACCTCGCGCACCGCCGTGTCGACGGCGATTTCCGCGGGGCTGCCCGCAACCAGGATGCGCCCGCCCAGCATCACGATCACACGTGTTGCGAAACGAAACACGATGTCCATATCGTGTTCGATGAACAGTACGGTGAGGTCCGCCGACAGCGCCTCCAGCGCCGCGAACAGCGCGCCAGCGTCACTGCGCGGCACCCCGGCTGCCGGTTCGTCCAGCAGCAGCACCCGCGGGCGCGTCGCCAATGCCAGTGCCAGCTCCAAAAGCCGCTGCTGCCCGTAGGCCAGCAGGTGCGTCGGCCGATGGCACACCGCGTCGAGGCCCAGCGAGGCAAGGATGCCATGTGCCTCCTCGACCGCCGCATGGAAGGCTGGCACGGGACGCCACCAGTTGGTGGCGACGCCAAGGCGTTCGCACACCACCAGCGTCACCGCCTCTAGCGGATCAAGCGCGGGGAACAGCGCGTTGATCTGAAACGTTCGCGCCAAGCCCTGTTTCACCCGCTGCTCCGGTGGCAGCAAGGTGATGACTTTCCCGTCCAGCATCACCTGTCCCGCGTCGGGCCGCAGCGTGCCGGTGAGAAGATTGATCAGCGTCGTCTTGCCGGCGCCGTTCGGCCCGATCAGCGCATGACGCGCTCCTGGTGGCAGCTCGAAGGTGATATCCTGTGCAACCCGCAGAGATCCGAAACGTTTGTGCAGCCCGCGCGCGCTGAGTGCGGCTGTCATTGTGTGTCTCGCGGTTTCAGCCGCGCCAAGCCGCCCAGGATTCCGTTCGGCACGAACAGCACCACGCACACCAGCAACAAGCCGATCCAGAAATACCAGTATTGGGGATTAACGTCGGCCAACCGGTCGCGCGCGATCATGAACACGATGGCACCGAGGACGCCGCCATACAGCCGACCAGTGCCGCCGAGCGCCAGCATCACCAGCAGGTCCGCGGAACGCTGAAATCCCAACGTTGACAGATCGACGAACTGCGTGGTCTGCGCCAGCAAGCCGCCGGCGATGCCGGCGATCGCGGCGGCGATGGTGTAGATCCTGTGCAATTGCGCTCGACTGGATATGCCGATTGGCGACATGCGCCGCTCGTTCTCGCGGATGGCCCGCAGCGACAGGCCAAACGGCGAGTGGATCAGCCGTCGCGCCATTAGTACCACCAGCAGCAACATCGCCAACGCATAAGTATACGCGGTGGTGCCGTACAGATCGAAGTCAAACCGACCCAGCAGCTTCCAGATCACCACACCCTGCAACCCGTCATTGCCGCCGGTCAACCAGCTCTCACGATTCGCCACCTCGTACAGTAAAAGGCCGATACCAAGCGTGATCATGATCAACGCCAGATGTCGCACCCGCACGACGATGAACCCGGTCAACCAGCCAAAACACCCGGCGACCGAAGCCGCGAGCAGCAGTCCGGAGAGCGGCTCGCCCCACCCCGCCTTGGCCAGCAGTCCGGCGGTGTAGGCGCCGAGGCCAAAGAACGTCGCGTGGCCCAATGACACCAGGCCGGCGTATCCCACGATCAGATCGAGCGAGACGGCGAAGATCGCGGTGATGGCGATCTGGCTCGCCAGCGTCAGATAGGCGGGTGCGAGCACGAACGGCAGCAGCGTCGCGACCCAGAAAGCCACCTCGACCGGCCGCCAACGCTGACGCGCGGCGAGATGCCGAAGCGCATCGATCGCCCGAGTGTGGCTCACGCCGCACGCCTGCCGAACAGACCCGCCGGGCGCCACAACAGAAGACTGATCATCACCAGATAGATCAGGAACGATCCGAGTGTCGGAACGTAGTACTTCCCCGCCGCATCGCTGACGCCCAGCAAGACCGCGGCGAGCAGCGAACCGCGGATCGAGCCCAGCCCACCGACCGCCACAACGATCAGCACGTAGATCAGGTAGGTGAAGGCGAAGTTCGGATCGAGGCCGATGATCTCGATCGACAGCGCCCCGCCCAACCCAGCCAATCCACTGCCCAGCGCGAAGGTCGCGGCGAACACCAGCTCAACGTTGATGCCAAGCCCGCGCGCCATGCGCTGGTTGTCCACCGAAGCGCGCACCTGCGCCCCGAACCGGGTGCGTTCCAGGGCCACCACCAGCACCAGCGTCACCACCAGCGCAACGACAATCAGGAACAGCCGGTAGTGGCTGAGGTTGACGCCATCGATGGCGGTGTAGCCGCGCAGAAACGCCGGCAGCCGCACCGGCTGCTGCTGCGTGCCGTAGATATAGGCGGTGGCGGCGACCGACATGAACACCAGCCCGATCGTCAGCAGCACCTGGTCGAGCTCAGTCGCGCGGTACAATCGCCGATAGAGTGCGCGCTCGAATGCCACGCTGACGACCGCCGTTAGCAGGAATGCCACCGGCAGCGTTGTCAGAAACGGCCAGCCCAGCGTGTTCATCAACGTCGCCGCGACATAGCCGCCGAACATGGCGAAGGCGCCGTGCGCGAGATTGACGAAATTCATCAGGCCCAATGTCACCGACAGCCCGACCGCCAGGAGGAACAGCAGCATGCCGTAGGCCAATCCGTCGAAGATCACGCCGACAGCCGGCGCGATCACAACCGGGTCCTCACGCAATCATCGGCCGGTTCGTTCCGATTTCGGCGCGAAGCGAAGCCTCCGCCACGGTGGCACGCTGTTGCGACCGCGCCCGTCACTTCGGCATGCGCGCCTTCACCGGGTCCTTGACGTCGGGGATCTTGTCGAACTCGACATTGACCAGCTTGCCGTCGACCTTTTCCACCCGGCGGATATAGACCGTCTGCACGATGTCCCTGGTGTCCTTGTCGATGGCGATCGGGCCGCGCGGGCTTTCCCACGCCATGCCCTTTGCCGCGTCGATTAAGGCCTGGCCATCGGTGTTGCCGCCGGTCTTGGCGAGCGCCTCATAGATCAAGCGCATGCCGTCATAGCCACCGACGGAGAAGATATCCGGATTGCGGCCGAATGCCTTGTTGTAATCGGCAACGAACTGCTTGTTGAGCGCCGAGTCGTGGTTGGGATCGTAATGGAATGCCGTGATGATGCCGATCGCGTCATCCCCCATGTTCTTCAACGCGTCCTCCATGGCGATCTCGCCGTTGCCAAGGATTTTCATGGTCTTCGGCGTAATGCCACGCCCGGCCAGTGCCTTGCCCAGCGCCGCCGGCTGCGCCCCGCCGGGCACGAAGATGAAGATCGCGTCGGGATTGGCGTCCTTGGCGCGTTGCACGAAGGCAGAGAAATCTGGGTTCGCCACCGGAACCCGCACCGATCCGACTGCTTTGCCGCCCGCCGCGGTGAACCCGCGCACGAAGCTGGTCTCCGCATCGATGCCGGGCCCGTAGTCGGAGACAATGGTGTAGACGGTCTTGATCCCCTGTTTCGCGGCCCAGTCGCCGAACACCTCGTCGATCTGCGGCAGCGTCACCGAGGTCCGCGCCATGTATGGCGACTTCGTGGTGATGATCGAGGTGGCGGCATTCCCCACGACCATGAACTTCTTCGCCTGCGCCGAGACATCGGCCGCCGCGAGCGCGTTCGGGGTCAATGCGAAGCCCGTCAGGATGTCGACATTGTCGCGAACCACGAGTTCCTGCGCCAGGCGTTTGGCGACCTCGGGGGCGATGCCGCCGACATCCTTGCGGATGACCTCGATTTTCTTGCCGGCGACGATGTCGCCATGCTGCTGCATGTACAGCTTGATGCCGTTATCGAGCTGGATGCCGGTGTCGGCGAATTGGCCGGAGAATGGCAGGATGACGCCGATCTTGATGGTTTGCTGCGCCCAGCCGGCGGGAGAGACCACAAGCACCGCCAACAGGCCCAGCCAGGCCGCAATCAGCCGTTTCATGTGACCGTCTCCCCTTGGGTGTTTGATCGGCTTTGTTGCGACGCTACGGAGCCGCCTGCGGCATGGTCAATAGGGTTCGCGAACGACGCGGCCGACAGCGTCTATTCCGCTGCCACCGCCAGGTCGTAATTGATCGGTTCGTTGCACCAGCCGTCATGACGGAAGCGCCAATACGCCTCGGTCAGCCGTGCTGTCATCGGACCTGGCCGGTCGTTCGACAGGATGCGCCCGTCCAGCCGCGTGACACCGATCACCCCACCCGCGGTGGACGAGATGAAGATCTCATCGGCATTGCGCAGCTCCTCCAACGGCACGGTGCGTACCTCGCACGCCACGCCCAGTTTCTCGCACAGCTCGATCACCGCGCCACGCGTGATGCCCTCCAGCACGCCGCGATCCGGCGTCGCCAGCTTGCCATCGGTCACCACGAACACGTTGAAGCCCGGCCCCTCGGTCACGTTGCCGTCCATATCGAGCAGCACCGGGTTGTGAGCGCCCTTGTCTTCCGCCTCGAACATCGCCCGCGTCATGTCGGCCCAATGGAAATTCTTGGCGCGTGGGTTGACGCATTGTTCCGGAATGCGCGGGTTCGACGCGACGATCAGGTGCATGCCGTGCTCGCGGATCTCCTGCGGTACCAGCCAGACATAAGGCACCGCAAAGGCCAGCAGATACGGCCGCGCGTTCACCGGATGCCGTCGCAGGTTGGTCGGTGCCGAGCCGCGCAGGCAGTCCATCGCCACATACGCCTCCCGCAGCCCGGTGCGGCGCACCAGCTCGTGCAGCATAGCGCGGATGTCGGCATCGCTCTCGGGCGGGACCAGCCGGAAATAGTCCATCGAGGCGCGGAAGCGCTGCAGGTGCTGGTCCAGGCGGAAGAACGCGCCGTCCCAGACGCTGACCACGTCATACGTGACGTCCGAGCGCCGGTAGCCCCATTCGGTGACCGGGATCATCGCCTCCTGCACAGGCATGAAACGTCCGTTGATATAGGCGGCGCCGGCGGGCCACATCGTGCTCATCGGTTGTCTTCCCTAACGGTGGCGCGCGAGCATATCAGCATTCGCGCGCCCAGCGTACACTGTCAGTCATCCTGCGTGGAGGAAAGATCCGATGTCCGAGTTTGCCCAAGGCCCGATCGTCGTGCTGGGTCCCGAGGACGGGGACGCCTTCTGGCAGCCGCTGCCCTCAGCTGGTTACATCGTCAACAAGCTGACGCCGTACAACACGCCCTACGACAGCTTCTCGATGGGGCTGCAGGTGCTGGAGCCCGGCGCGCATGTCCGCCGCCACGCGCACGAGCGCCAGCACGAGGTGCTGTTCTGCTACCAGGGCACCGGCTTCGCCGAGGTCGGCGCCGAACGCCATAACGTCGTACCCGAAACGATGATCCTGGTGGGGCGCGGTGTGCAGCACAAAGTGACCAACACCGGCGATGGCCAGATGCGGATTCTGTGGATGATCGCGCCGGCGGGGCTGGAGGATTGGTTCCGTGCCATTGGCCGGCCGAAGCGGGCAGGGGAGGCGATGCCGGCGCCGTTCGAACGGCCGACCGACATCGCCGAAATCCAGGCGCGTCAGCGCTTCGTCCGCTCGGCGGAAGGCTGACGCGCCGCCCCGGCGCTGTTCCGATTCAGGATAGAAGCCGGATCAGCGTCAGGGCGTACAATCCCCTGCACTCTGCGCGAGATCCATCGTGCTGAGACCGAACGCGGCATTGGCCGACGCGCAACTCTGCCCGTTCACTGATGCGTTACCGGAGGCCGCGCCGCTCGCCGCCCCCTGGGCCGCGCCGGCGGCATTGGTCGAACTATGACCCACCGCGGTGCCACTGAACGCGCCATTGCCACCAACCACCGCGCTGGCGATCAGATTGTCCCCGGCAACGACGCCCAGATTTCCGGTCAACGCCCCGCTGGTGCCGACGCCACCGGCAAGCGAGCCACCGGCGTCCACACCCAGGCCAGCACCGGGCGTGGCGGGCGCTGGCGTGGCGCCGACGCCAAGATCACCCTGGCCGGCCGCCGATCCGGTCAGGGTTTGGGCGCCCGCTGGCGCCGCCAGAACCAGGGGAACACCGAAAACAATGAGCGACATCATGCGATGCGTCATGCGCCAATCTCCTGCTTTGTTGCGCAATGTCCGGCCCGCATTAGCGCCGGGATCGTGATCCCTGACGCGACCCGGAACGCGGGTCCGCCTTCCGTCGTCCGGCGGCCCGCGCTGGTCACGTGGTCATCACGGTGGACAGCGCAACCCCGCAACCGGCATCAAACTGCGTGTGATGACCACCAGCGCGGGAGGGGATAAATCGGTCCGGCAACAATGGCGGGCGAGATGGCGATCAGATGTGGCCGCTGTGGGGGACTGGGCCCGCGCGCTCGGCGGCGAGTCGAGCGGCGTTCTCAGCGTCAACCGCAGATGGCACAGAATCACAGATCAAGGCACCGATCGTCTTGACCAGGGTCAAACCGCGTCCGGCGCGGTACCTGGCTTATGGCGCCTCGCGCGAAGCGCATTCAACCTTGTTGCCATAATTCCGACATCCGAATCGGTCGCCGGAATGGTCTGTGTCTCCGTGGTTGATCTTCCCTTATTCCGCCAGCTCCCGCATGATTGCATAGAGATCCGACTTCCCCTCGAACCCGATCCCCGGAAGTTCCGGTAACGTGACGATAGAGTTTTCCACCCGCGTCCCATCCGGGAACCCGCCATACGGCTGGAACACATCCGGATAGCTCTCATTGCCGCCCAGTCCCAATCCCGCGGCGATCGCCAGCGACATCTGGTGCCCGCCATGTGGAACGCAACGCTTCCAGCTCCAGCCTGCGTCTTTCAGCATCGCCAGCGTGCGTTGATATTCACACAGCCCATACGACAGAGCGCAATCGAACTGCAGCCAGTCGCGGTCCGGGCGCATGCCGCCATAGCGGATCAGGTTGCGCGCATCCTGATGGCTGAACAGGTTTTCTCCCGTTGCCATCGGTCCTGGATAGAACTCTGCCAGAGCCGCCTGCAACTGATAGTCCAGCGGATCCCCCGCTTCCTCGTACCAAAACAGGTCATACTGCTTCAGCATCTTCGCATATGCGATTGACGTTGCCATATCGAACCGTCCGTTCGCATCCACCGCCAGCCGCGCCGAACCGATCGTCTTCAGCACCGCCTCGATCCGCCGCTGATCCGCAGCCAGGCTCTCGCCGCCGATCTTCATCTTCACCACGGCATAGCCGCGATCCAGATAGGACCGCATCTCGTCGCACAGCGCTGAGTCGTTCTTGCCTGGATAGTAATATCCTCCCGCCGCATACACGAACACGCGCGGGTCCGCTTCGCGCCCATGCCGCTCCGCCAACTGCCGGAACAACGGTTTGCCGGCGACCTTCGCGGTGGCGTCCCACACTGCCATGTCGATCGTGCCCACCGCCACCGACCGGTCGCCATGTCCGCCCGGTTTCTCGTTCGTCATCATGCAAGCCCAGACCCGGTCCGGATCCAGATTGTCGCCGGCGTCGTTCACCAGTGTGTCGGCCTTCGCCTCCAGGATGCGCGGAGCAAACCGTTCGCGGATCAATCCCCCCTGCCCGTAGCGCCCGTTGGAGTTGAACCCGTACCCCACCACGCGCTTGCCGTCGCGCACCGCGTCGGTGACCACCGCCACCAGGCTCGAGGTCATCTTCGAGAAATCGATATAGGCGTTGCGGATCGGCGAGCTGATCGGCTGCGTGATCTCGCGCACGTCAACGATGCGAACGCTCATGTAGGGTCCTCCTGGCGGCGCGCGGTCTGGCCGATTTCGCCGCTCCGTGCAACCGCACCCGGTTGCCGAATCGCCCGCCACGCCGCATGAGACGCATTCCGGTGCGGATCTGCGCGGCGAGGCCCATGCGACGTTATGCCCTGTTGGCGGCCCTGTGCGCCGCGCTTGCCGCCTGTGCGCCAGCCGCCCCACCGGCGGCGCCGCCAAAGCCGGCCACGCCGCCTGAGCCGATCGACGGCATCTATCGCGGCACCTCCACCCGCTTCCAGGCAGATCTGAAGAGCTGCCCGCACCCGGGCCTGGTGCTGCTGGTGGTGCAGAACCACCAGTTCTCGTACCACTGGAGCTACGGTGTCTATGTCGACGGCACCGTGGCCGAGGATGGCACCGTACAAGGCACCGCCCCCAGCTTCACCCTGGTCGGCAAGCGCGACGGCAAGCGGATGGAGGGCGACGTGACCAACGGCACCTGCGGTCTGCATTTCACGGTGATCAAGACCGACCAGTGAGCGCTCGCCGCCTTTCCGGTTCGCCGCTACGGTCCCGCCATGCGCTACATCTCCACCCGCGGGCAGGCGCCCGTGCTCGACTTCGCCGGCGCGCTGCTGGCCGGCTTGGCCGCGGATGGCGGTCTCTACGTCCCCGCGACCTGGCCGCATCTGGGTCCGGCCGACTGGCGGGCGCTGCGCGGCTTGCCCTACCCGGCGCTTGCCGCGCGGATCATGCAGCCCTTCGTCGGTGAGGCGATCCCGTTCGCGACGATGGAGGCGCTGTGCGCCGATGCCTATGCCGGCTTCGACCACCCCGCCATCGTCCCGTTGATTCAGTTGGAAACCGGCCTGTTCGTGCAGGAGCTGTTCCACGGTCCGACACTGGCGTTCAAGGACCTGGCGCTGCAACTGCTGGGCCGGCTGTTCGATCACGTGCTGACCGCGCGCGACGCGCGCATCACCATCGTCGGCGCCACCTCAGGCGACACCGGCTCGGCCGCGATCGCGGCCTGCGCCGGGCGCGACCGTGTCGACATCATGATCCTGCATCCGCTGGGTCGCACCAGCGCGGTGCAGCGCCGGCAGATGACCACCGTGCTGGCGCCCAATGTCGGCAACATCGCCATCGAGGGCAGTTTCGACGACTGCCAGGACCTGGTGAAGGCGATGTTTGCCGACGCGCCGTTCCGCCACGAGATGCACTTGAGTGCGGTGAACTCGATCAACTGGGCGCGCATCGCCGCGCAGGTGCCATATTACGTCTCCGCGGCGCTGGCCCTGGGCGCGCCGGACCGCGAGGTGGCGTTCAGCGTGCCCACCGGCAATTTCGGCAACGTCCTGGCGGCCTGGGTGGCACGGCGGATGGGCCTGCCGGTGGCGCGCCTGATCGCGGCGTCGAACCGCAACGACATCGTGGCCCGCTTCCTGGCCGACAATGACATGTCGATGCGCCCGGTCGAGCCCAGCCTGTCGCCCAGCATGGACATCCAGGTCAGCTCCAACTTCGAGCGCCTGCTGTTCGAGCTGCTGGAGCGGGATCCCGAGGCGACCGCGCGGACCATGCGCGGGTTCCGCGAGACCGGGCGGATGGCGGTGCCGGAGCCCGCCTGGCACCGGGCACGCGGCGTGCTGCACGGCTTCCGGCTGGACGATGCCGGGACCGAGGCTGAGATCGCCCGGCTGCACACGGCCTGCGGCTATGGCGCCGATCCGCACAGCGCGATTGGCATCGCCGCGTCGCGCGCTTTGCCGCCGGCCGAGGCGGTGCCGACGGTGGCGATGGCAACCGCTCATCCGGGAAAATTCCCCGAGGCGGTGGCGCGCGCGACCGGGCACGCCCCGCCGGTGCCGCCGCGCCTGGCCGGGCTGGAGGCGCGCGAGGAGCGGTTTACCGTGCTGCCGAACGATCTGGCCGCGGTGCAGGCACAGGTGCGGGCGCTGGCTCGGCGGAACAGCGGCTGAGTGTCCGTCCGTCGCTCCACCACGTCATGCCGGCGCAGGGTATCCACAGCTTGTCCCGGGCATGGATCGGTTGGACCGGTTGTGATGTGCGTCCGTGTTGGCCGTGTGCGTGCCGGTGCGACAGCACGAGGGTACGCAGATGCACGCATTAATAAGAAGGGATGAACGCGAATACGGGGAGCTGGATGACCACGGCAAAGCCGTTCGACATCCCGAAGCGGGAGGTCTGGGAAGCTTTCAAGAAAGTGAAGGCCAACCAGGGGAACGGCTGGCGCAGCCGGCCAGGCGATTGCGGCGTTCGAGGCCGATCGCGCCGGTAACCCCGACAAGCGCTCGAATCAGCTGTCCTCGGGGAGCTAATTCCCTCCACCGGCGCGACGGGTGGACATTCCGAATGCGATCCGAGCCACTGGCTTACGGCTTTGCCTGTTCATCCATCTTGCCACGTCACGCCTGGAATTCTGCCGCGTCGTGCCGGATGTATAAGGAGCGCATCACCGCCGCAAACGGCCCGCGACATTCGCGTTCCATTCTTACTTGAGCGAATGACGCGTACCCGGTCGGTGACGTGTCAACAAAGCCGTGAATGGCGGACCTGCGCTCGAGATGACCAGTGCGTCAGTCGAACCGTCGCTTGGTGTTACACCCCCAACTGCGTCGCCAGATCCTCGATATCCCTCGCCATCACGTCCCAATCCTGTTCCGCCTTGAAATCTCGTTTCTGATACGGTCCATATTCCGTCGGCCGTGGGAAGAACGCCGTCATCAGCCCACACTTTCGCGCCGCCGCCAGATCCCCATTATGCGCCGCGCCCAGCATCAGCTCCCCCGGTGCGATATCCAGCAGCTTCGCCATCGCAAGATAGAATTCCGGATCCGGCTTGTAATGCCCGAACACATCCGATCCCAGCACCGTGTCCCACGGCAACCCGGCGTGCTTCGCCATATTGGTCAGCAGCGAGACATTCCCGTTTGACAACGGCCCGATGATGAATTTCGTCTTTAGCCGGGTCAGGCCTGGCACCGAATCCGGCCATGGATTGAGCCGATGCCAGCCGCGGTTGATATGACGCAGATCCGCCTCGGTCAGGCCCTTGATGCCGAACTGCACCACCAGGATATCGAGTGAGGCGCGATGCAGATCATCCAGCCTGGTCCAGGGGACTTGCTTTTTACGCACGCGGTCCATCGAGGGGTGGTACGCCCCGCGCCACGCGTCGACCAATGCCGGCCAGTCGGCCGTGATGCCGCGCGTGGTTCCGTACGCGGTCAGATCAGTGATCAGGCTGCCGCGCCAGTCCACGACCGAACCGAACGTATCGAACATGATCGCTATAGGTCGTATTGCTGGCACGTGTTCCTCCTGTCAGAAAAGAAGGTTCACCACAGAGCCACAGAGCAAAGATGTCCCCGGGTCGGCGCAGCGTGATCGCATCGCCAAAGACACGTCGTGCGAAGCGCCATCACACCCTGTCCCCGGAGCGGCGGCGCCATACTGTGACCCCGTCTGTGCCTCCGTAGTGAATCTGCCTTCTATAACATTCCCAACGACTGCTTCCGCTTCGGCGGCGGATGCGCGGCATCGATCTCCGCCTGATCCGCCGCGGTCAGCACAATCTCCCCCGCCTTCGCATTCAACCGCACATGCGCCGGATCCACCGCTTTCGGGATCGAAATCACATGCGGATGCCGCAACCCCCAGGCGATTGCAATTTGCGCCGGCGTCGCGTCGTGCCGCTGCGCCACCGCGGCCAGAGCACCCGACTGCAACAACCGTCCCCCCTGCCCGACCGGCGAATACGCCATCACCGAGACTTTGTGCTTCGCGCACCACAGCAGCAGATCGAACTCAACGCCCCGGCTGCCCGGATGATACAGCACCTGATTGGTCGCGCACGTATCCCCCGCCTTCAGCCGCCACAGCTCCTCCATGTCAGCGACATCGCAGTTCGACACACCCCAACGGCGAATTTTGCCCTCCGATTTCAGCTTTTCGAACGCGCCCACCGTCTCGCTCAACGCATGGCTACCGCGCCAATGCAGCAAATAGAGGTCGATCACCTCTACCTTCATCCGCTTCAGGCTGCGCTCGCAGGCCGCCGGCACACCGCTGCGAGACGCGTTGTGCGGATACACCTTGCTCACCAGGAAGATCTTGTCGCGCTGCCCGGCGATCGCCTGCCCCACCACTTCCTCGGCACCGCCGCTGCCATACATCTCGGCGGTGTCGATCAGGGTCAGCCCCAGATCGATCCCCAACCGCAACGCCGCGACCTCGTCCTTCGCCGCGCCACCGCGTTCGCCCATATGCCATGTGCCTTGCCCCAGCGCGGGCACCTGCGTGCCATCCGGCAACGTCACCGTCCGCGTCATGCCGCCAACGCCTCCGCCGCGCGCAGGCAGCGCAGGAAATTGCCACCCCACAGCAGCGCCAGTGCGCCGCGATCATACCCGCGCCGCATCAGCTCCGCCGTGATGTTCGGGCTCTCCGACACATCCTTCCATCCGGTGAACCAGCCGCCACCATCGAAATCCGACGAGATCCCGACATGCGCAATCCCGATACGCCTCACTGCGTAATCGATATGATCGGCATAATCCGCCACCGTCACCGCGTCCGGCTTCGCGTTCGGTTTCAGGAACGCGGACACGGCGGTGACCTGCACCACGCCACCCACATCGCGCAACGCATCGAGTTGGTGGTCATCCAGGTTGCGCGGATTGTCACACAGCGCGCGGATGCACGAATGTGTCGACACCACCGGCGTGCGCGAACACGCCGCGAGCTGCAGCATCGCCGCGCGCGAGACATGCGCGACATCCACCAGCATGCCCAGCCGGTTCATCTCCACCACGGCCGAGCGGCCGAGCGCGCTCAGCCCGTCATGTTCGATCTCGCGATCGCCCAGGTCGCTACGCGGGTTCGACGAATCCGCCAGCGCATTGTGACCCGTATGGGTCATCGTCATGTAGCGTGCGCCCAGCTCGGCGAACCGTGCCAGCCGCCCCAGGTCGGTGCCCATGGCGAACCCATTCTCCACCGCCGGCACCACCGCCAGCACGCCGTCGCGCTTCGCCGCCTCGATCGCGTCGGCCGACGTCGCCAGCCGCACCTCCAGCCCGCCCTCGGTGCGGCCCATCGCGCGGATCGCCAGCAGCATTGCCGCGGCCCGTTCGAATGCCGCCGTCTCGCTGGCGGGTGTGCGCACCGCCTGCGGCACATAGGCCGCGAAGCATCCGGCCGTGATGCCGCCGCGCTTCATCTTCGGCAGGTCCACCTTGCGTCGCCCGTCCTCAAATGGATCCGGCCCGGTCGGCCAGGGAATGTCGATATGCGTATCGATCGCCAGCAGGCTATGATGCACGGCCAGCGCGTCGGTGGCGGGAAGAGCGTCCATGACGCCACGCTTCCCCGCGGCGAATGCGGCGTCAAGGGGCAGAGGCGCAATGCCGATCAAGACGGCACTCTTCATCGACTTCGACAATGTCTACAGCAACCTGGACAAGAGCGATCCGCGCGCCGCTGTGCGGTTCGCCGAAGACCCGGCCGCCTGGGTGGAGTGGTTCCAGCTCGGCCAGCATGTCGCGGCCGACGGCGCCGAGCCGCGCCGGCTGCTGCTGCGCCGCTGCTATCTCAATCCCGCCGCGTTCGGCAGCTACCGCGCCGGCTTCGTGCGGGCCGGCTGTTCCGTCCGCGACTGCCCACCGCTGACCACACGCGGCAAGAATGCCGCCGACATCTGGATGACGCTCGATATCCTCGATGCCATCGCGCATCCGACCGGGTTCGAGGAATTCATCATCCTCGCCTCGGACGCCGACTTCACCCCGGTGCTGCTGCGCCTGCGCGAGCACGACCGCCGCACCGTGCTGATCAACGACCAGGTGATGGCCGCCGCGCTGCGTGCCGCCTGCGACCTGGTGGTACCGCAGAACCGCTTCATCGCCGAGGCGCTAGGCCTGCCGGCCGAAAAACCCACGGAGGCCCGTACCGAGCCTCCCACGCCCGCAAGTGAGGCGGCGCCGCGGGGGCGGTTCCGGCCGCAAACCGTCCAACCCGACCGGCTGGCGCGTGCGTTGGAAGGGCAGCCGCCGGACCTGGTGGGGCTCGCATCACGGCTGCACGCGGCGGTCGGCGCGCCGGCTCTGTCGCCCGAACAGTACCTTGCGGTGTTCGCGGCAATGGCCGCGGCGATCCGTGAGACCGGCGCGTTCGATCTCGTCGGCCGCACGGTGGACCGTTGTCGCGCGACGGGCGTCGAGA
This sequence comes from Acetobacteraceae bacterium, assembly GCA_035486355.1. GTDB lineage: Bacteria > Pseudomonadota > Alphaproteobacteria > Acetobacterales > Acetobacteraceae > Palsa-883. The sequence goes on along the minus strand of DATHNE010000317.1, from coordinate 11,204 downwards.
TCGGCCTGCGGCCGGTGGGCGACACTCGCGAAATCCTGCGCGAGGCTGGCTTCGACTTTCAGGCCGACGCCACCGGCGCCGAGGTAGCAACGACTTTTCGCACCGCGATTCTGACGCTATGCCAGCAGCAGGGCATGACATTGCGTGAGACCGACCGGGCCCTGCTCGATCAGTGGCTCGGCACGTTCGCGGATATCGCCCTCGATGCGGATATTGCCGTTGATAAGGTGACGCAATGAAATGGGGTGTCGTTCTTGCGGCCCTCGCGATTGGGACCGCTGCTGCGCAAACCCTGTCCGGCAAGACCGAGGAGATCGGCTCCTGGGTCGTCGCGTGTCCGGCGGACGCGAAATCCGCGCCATGCCGGATGCGCTACCAAAAGTGGATCGTGCCGCCGCAGAATGGCCGCCCCAGCGTCGGGCTGGAGGTGCGCAACACCGGCGCGCAGATGGTGCCCCAGCTCGCCGTGCGCGACCTGCCGGCTCCGCTCGCCGTGGCCGCGATGATGGCTGGCACGCCGACGATGGAACTGCGGTTCGATGGCGGCCAGAAGCTGGCGTTATCGTGTGGGTCGGAAGGTGATGCGGTTTTGTGCGTGCCGGAGCCCGGTGCCGCCGCCGATGCCGCCGCGCAGTTGCAGACCGCGCGATCGGTTGAGGTGCGTGTGCACGTTACTCTGGCCGGCGGCGACGGCCCGTCGCCCATCCCCGATCAGACCCGCAGCTTCGACCTGTCGCGCACCGCCGCCGCGATCGATCGTTTCCGCGCGGTCGCGCCCGAGGCAGCGCCGTTGCCGACCCAAGCCTCGCAGGGCAGCGACATGCGCAGCATGGCCGATAAGATGCTGAAGGCGATGGGCTTCCCCGGCGGTGTCAATGACATCCTGCAGAAGGCCATGGACTGGATGCAGAGCATGATGGGACGCGGGCCGAAGTCCTGAGTGTCTGGTGCAACTCAAGTGGCTGATGCACCAGACGACGCACCCACTCCGCGCAGACGGCTTAGGCGATCCCTTTGCCGTATCGTCGCAAGATAGACGCCACATCCGCCGGCACATCTGACAGTGGGGTAGGTCCGCTCAGCAATTCCAGTTGGATGTCCGACCGGGAAAAAAGAGCAATGCACAGTTGTTCGGAATCGTGCCGCGAGAAGTACGCAATTCCGTCCGGGGCATCTGGATGAACGAACAGTGCGTCGGCCCACGCGCCGCTTGACCCGTAAGGGCCTGTACTCACGGCGTTATCCGCCCCGACGGACTGCGGCCCAGCTCCGAACATTTTCACAAGCCGTATTGCACGGGAAAAGCCCAAGACAGACGCTGCTCGTGACGTGATTTCAGACAAATCCACGAGGCGACGCTGAGGATTGCGCAGGATGGTTTCGGCGAATGCACCTTCTAACGCCTGCGCGACGTAAAGGACCCCAAAGGCCCCGCTGGGGCTATCGAAGCGCCCAATAGGCGCATTTCCGCTGCCCGGCGAAAAGAATACTGGATTGTATTCCGCGCGGTGGATGCGAACGACAGATGTAACCTTTGGGAGTTCGAAAATCGGGGGGCTAGAGGTCTTGAGCCAAGATGGCGGCGGAGGCGGTGATCCTGTCGGACCGTGTCCGCCACTCATCCGAACACATCGGCCTTTTGAACCTGGGCGATGCGCAATACCTCTTCGGCGCGATGCCCGCCCTGTCGCAACGCCTCAAGCGGCGACAGTCCGCCCAGAGCCTCATCTTCAGCCAGCAGGAAGTCTAGTGTGGCCCAAGGGCTGAGGTCGGCCAGTACCTGGAGTACATCAGCCAGCCCTTGCGCAACGTCACCCGCAGCCCCGAACTGCAAGGCTGGGTAGCGCCAGTCATTTGCGAGCTTCACGCCGAGCAGCTGGGCGGCCCGGCGGCGTTTATCGACGGCCTGGCGGCTGATGCCACCCAGGATTCGTCCCGCCTCCACGGCAGATAGAAGACCTTGCGCCTTCGCAGCCAGGTGCTCACGTTCAGCCACTCCACGCGCGAGGGCGTCGGTCAGGGGATCCAGAGGCACGGTCGCCGGGAAGGCGGCAGGATCGCGCAACGCCCGTACGACCGCGCCAAAATCGGTCGATGCGGCGAGCGCGTTGGCCAGAACCTCGATACTCGCGGATTTCGCTATTTGGTCGATGGCATGGCCAGCGCGTTCCCTGAAGGCGTCTCGCATCGCCTTGCTTGGGTCTCCTCCACGGGCTGGGGGACCAGCCGGTGCTTCAGCGGCGCGTTCCATATGCCCAATGTCTCGTGGTTGCTCCTTTATTTATTTAGGCTCATGACGTACTATGTCAACAGGCGAGTCGATTCGCCCCGTTTGGAGTACGGTCAGTGACGAGAGCACGCATCCCCCCTTTCCGCATTCCGGGTCCCCAAGGGCAAGCTCGCTTTGACCTTGCTTTTGCACGGACGTAAGGGGCTTACAGCGGTCTTTGATGCGACCGATATCGATACATGGTTGGCGGCCTCATCGATCCATCCATCCCCCACTGAGGCAAATCCCTAATGCACGACGAGGCAACCGAGAGGGGCACAACCGAGGCAAGGCGCTTCATCGCCGAGGTAATCGCCAACGCTAATTGATGTCAAAGGTCTCGCCGCAGATCGCCTTTTGCGCCCCGCCGGGGTTCCGTAGGACCTTGTCCGGAGGTTCCCCAACGATCGGAACAGTGCGACGGGCAAGAAGTTTACGAAGCACGAATTCGCTGTCGTGTTGCTGGACGAACTCGATCAACGAGGCCTTTCCGGATTGTTTACCGACAAGCTCATCGAAATAACCGCGCAATGGACGGACTACCATCCCGCGGATGATGAGATTGTCGCGTGAGGGTTGAGCCAAAAGCATTATCGCTGCGGCGCGACCTGATGGAGATGCGGGAGCGAATCTCCGGAGAGCAGGAACGACACCGCCATGAGGTTGAAGCGCAGGAAAGGCGAGAACGTGAGGACGCTTCACGCAAGCAGCACGATTTACTCCTCATGCCGTTCGATGACGCTGTCGCGCTGCTCTGTGGTCGGCGCCAGGCACGGGAAAATACGGCTGTAGACTGGCTTGTACCGATGGTCAGAACCAGCGTCAATTTTGTCCGCCGGGTCGTGCAGCCTGATCGGTAATCCGTGCGCCGGCGGTTTATATCCGCAACGAATCGGGAATCCGCATCCCCAGCCGAAGTGGCACATTCCATTGCTCGCGCACTTGCCGCAGCGTTCTGAAGCCCGCCCGCAGATAGGTCGGCAACGCCCGGGGATGATCAGCGGTGCACGTGTTCACGGTCATCCCCCGCGCGCCCGACCGCCACACCAGATCCACCGCCTGACGCAGGAACGCATACCCCACGCCGGTGCCCACCGCGTGCGGCATCAGCCCGAAATAGCTCAAATTCACATCGGTCCAGCCGCGCGCATCAAGCTCGAAGAACCCGGCTGGCTCGCCTTCGGCGTACAGCACATGGATCGACACCAGCGGATCGCGCAGCAATGCCGCCAGTTCCGCATCCGGCATAGTCCGGCGCAGCCACCACACGTAGTCCGCGCCGACGGTATGATACAAATACCGGTAGAACCCCACGCTCGGCGTGCCGACGCGCACCACCTGCTGCGTCGACGACAGCGAGGGCGCCGTCTCGGCCGGCGGGCGATCCATCCGCAGGAAGGTGACGGTTACGCCAACCCGCGTGACTGGCTCCATGCGGTGACGATCAGTTGTCGTCGAGGAAGCTGCGCAGTTTGCGGCTGCGCGACGGGTGCTTCAGCTTGCGCAGCGCCTTCGCCTCGATCTGCCGGATGCGCTCGCGCGTGACATTGAACTGCTGGCCGACCTCTTCCAGCGTGTGGTCGGTGTTCATGCCGATGCCGAACCGCATGCGCAGCACGCGTTCCTCGCGCGGCGTCAGGCTGGACAGCACGCGCGTGGTGGCCTCGCGCAGGTTCGCCTGGATCGCCGCGTCGAGCGGGATCACCGCGGCTTTATCCTCGATGAAATCGCCGAGATGGCTGTCTTCCTCGTCGCCGATCGGCGTCTCCAGGCTGATCGGCTCCTTGGCAATCTTCAGGACTTTCCGAACCTTCTCCAACGGCATGCCAAGTTTCTCGGCCAGCTCCTCGGGCGCCGGCTCGCGGCCAATCTCGTGCAGCATCTGGCGCGACGTGCGCACCAGCTTGTTGATGGTTTCGATCATGTGCACCGGGATGCGGATGGTCCGTGCCTGATCCGCGATCGACCGCGTGATCGCCTGCCGGATCCACCAGGTCGCGTAGGTGCTGAACTTGTAGCCGCGGCGATATTCGAATTTATCCACCGCCTTCATCAGGCCGATATTGCCCTCCTGGATCAGGTCCAGGAACTGCAGCCCGCGATTGGTGTATTTCTTCGCGATCGAGATCACCAGGCGCAGATTCGCCTCGATCATCTCCTTCTTCGCGCGCGCGCTGTCCCGCTCGCCGCGGCTGACGGTCATGAACACGCGGCGGAACTCACCGATCGGCAGTCCGGCATCATTCGCCACCGTCGCAACCTGGCCGCGCAGCATGCCGATATCGTCCGGGTGCTTGGTGGCGAACACCTTCCAGCCCTTGCCCGGCAACTGCGAGACCCGCTCCAGCCAGTTCGGATCCAGCTCGTGATTCCGATACTGATGCAGGAAGTCCTCGCGGTTCACCTTGTGCGCTTCCGCCATGCGCAGAAGCTGCCCTTCCAACGTGTTCAGCCGCTGATTGAGCTGCTTGAGCTGGGTGACCAGCTCCTCGATACGGTTGTTGTGCAGCCGGACCTGTTCTACCTTCGAAACCAGCTCCTCGCGCACGCGCTCATAGGATTTCTCCGAGCGCGTCGTGACCTCTTCTCCGCTGGTCATCGTCTCCAGCCGGCGCGACTGCATCTTGTGCAGCTTCTTGTACAGGCCCTCGATCTCTTCGAAGTTCGCCAGCACCTCAGGCTTCAGCTTCTCTTCCAGCGCCGACAACGACATCCCCGGCCCTTCGCCCTCGTCGTCGTCGTCATCACTACCACCCTCGAACGCACCCGTCGGCGCGGGAGGCGGTGCCGCCACGGTCTCGCTACCATCCGGCACCGGCGCGCCGGCACCTTGCGTTGCTTCCAGGTCGATTATGTCGCGCAGCAGCATCCGGCCCGCTTTGAGCTGGTCGTGCCAGGAAATGATCGCCTTGAAGGTCAGCGGGCTTTCGCACAGCCCGCCGATCATCATGTCGCGGCCGGCTTCGATGCGTTTGGCGATCGCGATCTCGCCCTCACGCGACAGCAGCTCCACGCTGCCCATCTCGCGCAGGTACATGCGCACCGGATCGTCGGTGCGGCCCAGGCTCGCCTCGTCGACGTTGCCGGTCTGCCCTTCTTCCTCCGCCTCGTCCTCGGCCTTTTCGACCTTGGCGACCGGCGCCTCACCGTCCTCGTTTTCCTCACTCTCGACGACCTGGATGCCCAGCTCGGAGAAGTTGGCCATCACATCCTCGATCTGCTCCGAGGAGTTCTGGTCCGGCGGCAGGATCGCATTCAGCTCATCGAAGGTGATGTAGCCGCGCTCCTTGCCCTTCGCGACCAGCCGCTTGACCGCGGCCGTCTGCACATCGAGCAGCGTGGTTTCCACATCCTGTTCGGCGGTCACGGTATCGCCTGCCACCGCGGGTTTCGTCGCCATCGCTCTCGGCACTCCTTCAGTCGGCCGCGATATATCGGCCCCCATGGGGTTTCGCGATGTGGCCAGCACCACGAAAATCCCCCTCTACCCTATGCGGCGATTTCGTCGGGTTCGCCGCTCTCCACCCGCAGCAACGCCTCCTTGCGGGCCCGGAGGCGATTCTGGTTCACCGGTGTCATCGCCCGCGCGAAGTCGGCCTCGGCTTCCGCCACTTCTTCGCGCAGCCGCGCCACGTTCAGGAACCCGAAAATATGCCACCAGCCCGCCTCGGCCTCCGCCGGCATCACGTCTGGGGCGGCACAGGACGGGAGCGGCACGGGAACCGCCGCCAGCGCCTGTCCAACCTCATCTGCCATGCCGGATGTTTCCAGGTGGGACATCAACGCCGCTGAGTCAAGCGGATCGGCCGCATGCGCCCACGCAATCAGCGCGTGGCGCAGCCGATCCAGGGTGGGCGGCAGGGCCAACGCCGCGTAGGCGTGCGCCACGTCGTGCAGCAGGCCCGGATGGCGCAGCAGGATGGCCGTCAGTACCCGGATGCGTTCGTGCACGACCCCGTCGGCGCTGGGGGTCGGCCGCGGCGGGGTGCGGGTGGAGGTGGACGGTTGCTGGCTCTGGCCACGCTGTCCCGCGCGCCATTGGACGGGCCGCTTTTTGCGCTGCGCGTCGAAGAAACGATTTTGCAGCTCGCGGCGATACTCACCCGCCAGCGTCTTGTCGGGGATGCGGCGGGCCGTGTCCTCCAGCCTGGTACGGAATGCAGCGCGCTGCTCCGGCGTACTATCGCCCCCACCCTCGCGCAGCATGTCATACAGCGCCTCGGCCAGCGGACGGGCGGCGTCCAGCACCCCCTGGAAGGCGGCATTGCCCTGGCGGCGCACCAGTGTGTCGGGATCTTCCCCGCCCGGCAGGGTGGCAATTCGCAGGCTGCGATCCGGCGCCAGCAGTGGCAGCGCGAGGTCCGCACTGCGGGCGGCGGCGCGTGCGCCGGCGGCGTCGCCGTCAAAGCATAGGACCGGCGCCGGCGACAGGCGCCACAGCTCCTCCAACTGTTCCTCGGTCAATGCCGTCCCCAGCGGCGCCACCGCGCCGGTGAATCCCGCCTGATGCAGCGCGATCACGTCCATGTAGCCTTCAACCACCACGATGGTGGCGCCCCGTGCGGCACGGGCGAGGTCCAGCGCATACAGATTGCGACGCTTGGAGAACAATGCGGTTTCCGGCCCATTCAGGTATTTCGGTTGGCCGTCGCCCAGCGTGCGCCCGCCGAAGCTGATCACCCGTCCGCGCCGGTCGCAGATCGGGAACATCACACGATTGAAGAAGAGCTCGCCGACGCGCCCGCCATCCTCGCCGCCGCGCAGCAGGCCGGTCTCCATCAACCGGTCCTGCTCGATCCCCTCGCGTTTCAATTCGCCGATCAGAGCGCCGCGTCCTTCGCCTGACCAGCCAAGGCCGAAACGCTGGATCGTCTCGTCGCTCAGCCCACGGCCACGCAGATAATCCAGCGCCGCCCGCCCTTCCGGCAGCCGCAACCGCCGCTGATAAGTGGTCTGGGCCAGCTCCAGCACCGAGGTCAGATCGTGCCGCCGGCGGTCCGCTTCCGCCGCCTCGGGTGAGGGCTTCGGCACCTCCAGCCCCGCCTCGGCCGCGAGCTGCTCCACAGCTTCCATGAAGCCAGCACCCTGGCTTTGCATGACGAAGCCGATCGCATCGCCGTGCGCGCCGCAGCCGAAGCAATGGTAGTGGTCGTCGTAGACGTAGAAGCTAGGGGTCTTCTCCCCATGGAACGGGCAGCAGCCCTTCCATTGCCGTCCCGACCGCGCCAGCCGCACCCGCCGCCCGATCACCGCCGATAGCGGCGTGCGCCCGCGCAGTTCGTCCAGGAATTGCGGCGGCAGCGCCATCAGACCCCCTGAGCCGCCATCCTCATGTGCATCACGCGCCCAACCTCGCCTTCACCAGCGGCCCGGCCTTGGCCATGTCCAGCGTCGCCGCATGCTTCGCCCGCAGCGCGGCCATCACCTTGCCCATATCCTTGATGCTGGCCGCGCCGGTCTCGGCAATCGCGGCGTCCACGGCGGCGACCGTCGATGCCTCATCCATCTGCTGCGGCAGGAAGCTTTCGATCACGGTGATCTCGGCTTCCTCCTTGTCCACCAGGTCCTGTCGCCCGCCCTGCTTGTACAGCTCCACTGACTCCCGCCGCGACTTCACCATCCCCCGCAGCATCGCCAGCACCTCGTCATCTGGCACCTTGTCGATGCCCTTGGGCCGCGCGGCGATGTCGATGTCCTTCAGCTTCGCCATGATCATGCGCAGCGTGGAGGTGCGAGGGGCGGTGCCCGCCTTCATCGAGGTCTTGAGCTGGTCGGTGAACTGATCGCGCAAGGCCATGGAGCGACTCCCGGAGCTGGAATACCGTCATCGCAGCATAGCCGCGACGTCAGCGATTTGACACGCCGCGCAACGTCAGACCGCGAGGTTTGCGTGCAGATCAACCATCCGCACGAACATGGCACGCCGCGGATCGAACGGCAGATCCTGAAATCCCCACCGGCCATAGAACCCGCGCAGACCATCGTCCAATGGGTGGGTCATGACGCCCATGCTCCCGATGCGCTCCGAGGCGCGTAGCGCCGTCCGCAGCGCGAACAGCAACAACGAAGCGGCATGCCCCTGGCCCTGGAACGCATGATGGACCGCGAGTTGGCCGAGGAGTGTCGCGGGCACCGGGTCAGGCTGGTCGCGTTGCAATGGCTTCGGCAGGAAGCCTCGTTCAATCTGGGCGGCGCTCAGCGTGACGTAGGCAGCAATTTGTCCCGATGCCGCATCGACGATGACGTTGACGCGTGACACGCCGCCAGCGTGATTGTGCCAGGCATGCCTCCGGAACCAAGCATTGAGCGACTCCCGTCCGCAATCGAACTGGCTGCGATCATCGTCCTCGCGGAGCGCACGCGGGGGTAGGACCAGCGCGATGTCTAGTCTTCCCAGGTTGGACGGCGTCGCACGAGTTCGGCAAGCGCGGGTACGGGTTCCGCAGGGCGCCCGACCCAAGCCTCGAACGCCTCCCAATCCTTGGCCGGAATGGTCACCACCGCGCGATTGAGGATCTCCGCCTCGGCGGACTCCAGCGCCTTGCGGCGGACAAACTCGCTCAGCGTTGTATGCGACTGCGCGGCAGCCGCTTCCAGGATCGCCCGTTCGGCGCGATTGACGCGGACACTCAGGACAGAAGCGGGGGACGTTGAAGCAGCCATGCGTATGACATTAGCATACGCGGGTCGTTTATCAATGCGGCCGCTTCGCTCTATTTCGTCCCGAACAACCGATCTCCCGCGTCTCCCAGCCCTGGCCTTATGTAACCGTGCCCATCCAACCCCCGGTCCACCGCCGCGGTCAACACCGGCACGTCCGGATGCGCCGCCGCCATCGCCCGCAACCCCTCGGGCGCCGCCAGCAAACAGGCGAACCGCAGCTCCGTCACCCCTGCCTGCTTCAACCGACTGATCGCCGCGATCGCCGAGTTGCCCGTCGCCAGCATCGGATCCACCACGATCGCCAGCCGCTGCGCCACGTCCTCCGGCAGCTTGCAGTAGTACTCCACCGCCTGCAGCGTCACCGTGTCCCGGTACAGCCCCAGGTGCCCGACCCGCGCCGAGGGGATCAGGTCCAGCATCCCCTCCAGGATCCCGCTGCCTGCGCGCAGGATCGACACGATGCACAGCTTCTTCCCCGCCAGCCGGGGCGCATCCATCACTTCCAGTGGTGTCTCGATCCGCACCGTCTCCAGCGGCAACGGGCGTGTCACCTCATAGGCCATCAGCAGGCTGATCTCGCGCGCGAGCTGGCGGAACGCCGCGGTGCCGGTGGTCTTGTCTCGCAGCAGGGTCAGCTTGTGCTGGATCAGCGGGTGGTCCAGCACGGTCAGGCGAGGATGGTCCATCGCTACCTCAGAACAGCGCCGCCGGCTGCCATCCCTCCGGGGTGTCGTGGTCCGGATGCTGCCGGGTCGTCACATTCCGCGTCGCCGCCCCGGTCTGATTGGTCTGCTTGTCGGGCAGCACGCCGGGGACGAGGTCGGCGATGAAGGTGTAGCGGCTCTCCACCCCGAAATTCATCTTCGGCGGTGCCAACGCCGGCTGGTCGAGACTGCCGATTGTCACCTCCATATGCGCCGCGTCCAGGAACCGGAAGGTCAACGGTGTGCCGCAGGCGGCGCAGAAATCCCGGCACGCCGCCGGTGAGCTGCGGAACCCCGCCGGCGCGCCCCGCGTCCAGACCAGGTCTGCCTTGTCCACCTTGGCCAGGGCCGCGAAGAAGCCTCCCGTGGCTTTCTGGCACATCCGGCAATGGCAAACGCTGCCCTCGGGCATCGCATACAGCGCGTAGCGCACCGCCCCGCACTGGCATCCTCCGGTCGCGACAACTGCTCGTCCCGCCATTTGTCCCTCCTTCGTCGGTAAAAAACCTCCCAGTTCGATCATTGGGGTTGTGCCGGGAAATTCCTTCCCATACATAACCCGCATGCCGACCACCGTGGACGCGATCATCGACCGCCTCGGCGGCCCCGCCGCCGCCGCCGCTCTGACCGGCGTTGGCACCGAGGCGGTGCGCAAATGGCGACAATCCGGCGCCATCCCGTCCCGCCATTGGCCTGCTGTGAGTGCCGCCACTGGCCTGAGCCTGGCCGACTTGTCCGCTGCCCCCGTCCTGCGCGCGAGTGCCACCATGCCCGAACCGGCGGCGACCGCTCAAGACGTTCCGCCTGGCGCCACGGCAGCCCTGGTGCTCGCCGATGGGGCGGTGTTCTGGGGCCGCGGCTTCGGCGCCCATACCGCGACGCCCACACCCGTCGGCGAGGTCTGCTTCAACACCGGCATGACCGGCTATCAGGAAACCCTGACCGACCCGTCCTATGCGGGGCAGATCATCACATTCACCTTCCCCCACATCGGCAATGTCGGCACCAACCCCGAGGACATCGAGGCCACCCTGATCGCCGCGCGCGGCCTGGTGGTGAAGCAGGACATTACCGAGCCGGCGAACTGGCGTGCGACGCAGCATCTGGATGACTGGCTGCGGGCGCGCGGCGTGGCGGGTGTCGGCGGCGTCGACACCCGCGCGCTGACCTGCCGCATCCGCGACGGCGGTGCCCCGACTGGCGTGCTGGCCTATCCGATGGACGGGCGTTTCGATCTCGATGCACTGCGCGCCCAAGCTGTGGCCTGGCCCGGACTGGAAGGCATGGACCTCGCGAAGGAGGTCAGTTGCCGGCAGATGTACGACTGGGATGAGACGCGCTGGGTCTGGCCGGTCGGATATGGCCAACAGACCGCGCCCAAGCATCATGTCGTCGCAGTGGATTACGGCGCCAAGCGTAACATTCTGCGCTCGCTCGCGGCTGCGGGTTGCAAGGTCACCGTGGTGCCGGCGACGGCAAGCGCCGAGGACATCCTGCGTCACAAGCCGGATGGCGTGTTCCTGTCGAACGGCCCCGGCGATCCGGCGGAGACCGGCAAATATGCCGTG
>DATHNE010000316.1:0-5432 GCA_035486355.1 Acetobacteraceae bacterium | reverse complement strand
GCTCCGTTCAGAGACTGGCACCTCCACCAAGGAAGGCCGATCCGTTTGATGTGAGTGTTCGGTGCGTGCCCATCCCCCCAATGCAACGCGCGAACAGACCGAACCGTCGCTGCCAGGGGCGGCGGGGCGGGCACGGCATCCGCGAAGGAGAACCATTATGAAGCGCATCCGAACCACCTGTCTGGCAGCCGCCGCGCTGCTGGGCCTCGGCCTCACCGCGTCCGCAGGCGCGCAGACCCCGCCCGACATCATCGTCGGCGCCGTCTACCCGCTCAGCGGCCCCGCCGCGCCGATCGGTCACGACGCGCAGATGGCGATCGAGACCGAGGCCGAGATCATCAACGGCACGCATGATCCGATCCCGATGCTGCTGGGCAAGGGCGGTGGCCTGCCCAACCTGCACGGCGCCAAGATCAAGGTGATCTTCGCCGACAGCCAGAACAACCCGCAGATCGCACGCACCGAAGCCGAGCGCCTGATCACGCAGGAGCACGTGGTCGCGATCATCGGCAGCTACACCAGCTTCACCGCGGTCACCATCAGCCAGATCTGCAACCGCTACGAGATCCCGTACATTTCGGCGGAGAACTCATCGCCGTCGCTGAATAAGCAGGGCCTGACCTGGTTTTTCCGCCCGTCGCCGACCGATATCGACTTCTCGAATGAGATGTTCGCGTTCTTTGCCGGCATCGGCACGAAGACCGGCCGCCCGGTGAAGTCCGTCGCCATCATCCACGAGAACTCGGTGTTCGGCACCGACAGCTCCCGCGTGCAGTCGGAGCTGGCCGAAAAGGCGGGGATTAAGGTGCTGGCGAATATTTCCTACCAGGCCAGCACGCCGTCGCTGTCGGTGGAAGCGCAGCGGCTGAAGGCAGCAGATGCCGATGTGGTGATGCCGACCTCGTACACGTCGGACGCGATCCTGATGCTGCGTGCGTTCCATGATGCCGGTTATGCACCGAAGGCGCTGCTGGCGCAGGACGCGGGCTTCATCGATCCTGCGTTCCTGAAGGCCTCCGGCCCGCTGGCCGAGGGCATCATGAGCCGGTCGAGCTTCGCGTTGGACGCTGCCAACAAGCGTCCAGCGATCCCGATCGTCAATGCGCTGGTGAAGGCACGCGATGACGGCAAGGACCTGAACGACATGACCTCGCGTGAGGCGACGGCGATGCAGGTGCTGGCGGATGCCATCAACCGCGCGGGCTCGACCGATCACTTGAAGCTGCAGGACGCGTTGAAGGCGACCAACATTCCGGGCGAGCAGACGATCATGCCGTGGACCGGCATCAAGTTCGATGAGACCGGGCAGAACACCGAAGGCAATCCGGTGATCCAGCAGTATCTGCAGGGCCAGTGGCACACGATCTTCCCGTTCGAGGTCGCCAGCGCGGCAGCGGTGTGGAACGTAGGGAAGTAGCGGAACGTTCCGGTGACGCGGCAAATATCTGTACACCTCTCCCGCAAGGCGGCAGAAGTCGGCGCGAAGCGCCGGGTGAGGATCTGGTGACCTGGCACGACCCTCACCCGGCGTCGCTTCGCTCGTCGGCCTCTGCCGCGCGCGCGAGACGCGTACGGTACATTCGGTCCATTCCGTGAGTGCCGCGATCATTGTCCAGGTCGCCCTCGGCGGCCTGCTGATGGGCCTTGTCTACGCCCTCGTTGCGGCGGGCTTGTCGCTCATCTTCGGCCTGATGGATGTGGTGAATTTCGCCCATGGCGAGCTCCTGATGCTCGCCATGTATGCGACGTTCATGATCCATCAGGCCACCGGGCTGGACCCGCTGCTGCAACTGCCGCTGGTGGCGCTGCTGCTGTTCGGCGCCGGTGTGGCGATCTATCGCGGGTTGATTTCGCGCGCGCTGAGTGTGCGGTTCAACACCGGCATGGTGCAGGTCTTCGTCACCTTCGGCCTGTCGATCTTCCTGGTCGGCATCGCGCAGATCGTGTTCGGCAGCGACTTCCGGGCGATCAACGATGGTTGGCTGAGCAACGCCAACCTGGTCATGGGCCAGATCGTGTTGCCGTGGTCGCAGGTGGCGGCCGGCCTGGTCTGCGTGCTGGCCTTCGCCGCGCTGATGCTGATCTCACGCACGGAGTTCGGCCGCGCGCTGGAGGCCACGCGAGAGGACCGTGACGCCGTCGCCCTGATCGGCATCAACCGCGACAGGGTGTTCAGTATCGGCTGGGGCATCGGCGCCGCGGCCGTGGGCATCGCCGGTGTGATGCTGGCGAATTTCTATTACATCTCGCCCAATGTCGGCGCGAACTTCGCGCTGATTGCCTACGTCACTGTCGCGCTCGGCGGCTTCGGCTCGCTGCTGGGCGCGTTGATCGCCGGCGTGTTGGTCGGCCTGGTGGAAGCGATGACAGCGTTGGTGATGGATCCCTCGTTGAAGCAGGTCGGCATCTTCGCGATCTACGTGATGGTGCTGATGTTCCGGCCACGCGGCCTATTCGGGCGTCTATGAGCACCCAAACCAACGCCATCATCCGCCGCCGCCGGCGCGAGCTGATCATCGGCGCCGTGCTGCTGGTCGTGCTGGCGGTGCTGCCACTGCCGATCCCGAATGTCTATCTGCGTGGCCTGATGGTGCTGACCCTGCTGTATGCCGGATTGTCTCAGGGATGGAACATCCTGGGCGGCTATTGCGGCCAGATCTCGCTGGGGCATGCGCTGTATTTCGGCATCGGCGGCTACACCTCGGCGATGTTGTTCACCAAATACGGTATTCCGCCCAGCGTCGGCATGTTCGTCGGCGGCGGGCTGGCAGGGGCAGCGGCGCTGCTGGTGGGCTGGCCGTGCTTCCGCCTCAGCGGACATTATTACGCGATCGCGACGCTGGTGGTGGGCATGATGGTCCTGCTGCTGATCACCAACTGGGACTTCGTCAACGCCGCGATGGGCATCACGGTGCCGTTCCGTCACGAGAGCTGGATCAACCTGGAATTCCGCACTGCGGTGCTGCCGTTCCATTACTTCATGCTGGCCTACGCGGCGGTCGCCTGGCTGCTCGCGTGGATCGTGGAAGGCTCACGCTGGGGTTTCTACTGGCGTGCGGTGAAGGATGATGTCGCGGCGGCACGCAGCCTGGCGGTGCGCGTGTTCCCGTCCAAGATGGCGGCCGCGGCGATCAGCGGCGCGATCACCGGTGTGGGCGGGGCGCTGTATACGCAATATGTCGGCTTCATCGATCCCGACAGCGGGTTCGGCCTGCCGCTATCGGTGCTGATCGCGCTGCCTGCCGTGGTCGGCGGCGTCGGCACGCTGTGGGGCCCGTTCCTTGGCGCCGCCTTCCTTATTCCGGTACAGCAACTGATCGTCGCCTGGCTGGGCAGCACCGGCAACGGCATTGACCTGGTGATCTACGGCATCGTGATCATGGGACTGGCCCTGGCGCGGCCGCAGGGGTTGGTCAGTCTGTTCGGCATCCGCAGCCTGGCCGGTGGTGAGGTGCTGGCCGATACGTCCGCCGCGGCTGAGGCCGTGGACAATGCCTGACCCGATTCTGCAGGTGCGCGGCGTCAGCAAGTCGTTCGGCAGCGTGCAGGCGAATGTCGACGTGACCTTCGACGTCGAACGGGGTGAGATCCTCGGCCTGATCGGCCCCAACGGCGCCGGCAAGAGCACGCTGTTCAACAGCATCGCCGGCGCCGAGACACCCGACAGCGGCGAGATCCTGCTGGACGGCAAGTGCATCTCCGGCCGCGGCCCGGTTGCCTGCACCCAGCTCGGCATCGGCCGCACGTTCCAGGTGGTACGCAGCTTCGATTCCATGACGGTGCTGGAAAACGTCATGGTCGGTGCCTTCGCCCGTGTCTCACGCGTGCGGCAGGCGATGACGATCGCACTCGATGTCATCGACTTCTGCGGCCTGACATCGCATGTCGATACGCCCGCGCATTCATTGACACCGCCCGGCAAGCGCCGGCTGGAAGTCGCGCGTGCGCTGGCGACCCAGCCGCGTATCCTGCTGCTGGATGAGATGCTCACCGGTCTTACCCCGACCGAAGCCCAGGCCGGCATGCAGCTCGTTCGCGATGTCCGCACGCGCGGCATCACCATCATCATGGTCGAGCACGTGATGGAGGTGCTGCTGCCGTTGATCGATCGCGCCATCGTGCTGCATCTCGGCGCCATGCTGGCCGAGGGCAGCCCGAAGGACATGGTGCGCAACCCCGACGTGATCCGCGCCTATCTGGGGGACCGCTATGTCGTCGCCTGAGGCGATGCTGCTCAGCGTGCGCGGCCTCACCGCGTCCTATCGCGGCCTGCGCGCGCTGCATGGCATCGATTTGGATGTGGCGCCTGGCGAGATCGTCGCCGTGGTCGGCGCCAATGGTGCCGGCAAGAGCACACTGCTCCGTTCCATTTCCGGACAGATGACGATCGGTGGCACGATCAGCTTCGACGGCAAGTCGCTGGTGCGTGTCCCGGCGCATCAGATCAACCGCATGGGCATCGGGCTTGTCCCCGAGGGCCGCCGCCTGTTTCCCCGCCTGTCGGTCGAGGACAATCTGCGCCTGGGCGCCTACGCCAAACGCGGCGCGGACCGCTTCAAGCCGTTGGAGCTGGTATTCGACCTGTTCCCGCGCTTGCAGGAACGCCTGCGGCAGCGCGCCGAGACGCTCTCAGGCGGCGAACAACAGATGCTGGCGATCGGCCGCGCGTTGATGACCGCGCCGCGGCTGCTGATGCTGGACGAACCCAGCCAGGGCATCATGCCGCGTCTGGTGGACGACATCCTGGCTGCGATCCAGCGCATACGTTCCTTGGGCGTCACGATTCTCATCGTCGAACAGCGCCTGACCGAAACGCTGGAAATCTCCGACCGCGCCTATGTGCTGCAAACCGGCCGTGTCCTGTTGAGCGGCCCCTCGGCCCAGATTGCCAGCGACACCGATGTCCGACGTGCCTATCTGGGGATATAGTGCAGCTCTCCCGTGGTGCGGCGGAGGTCGACGGCGTCACTGCTTCGGGTGAGGGCCCACCCCCGGCCCATCACCCCGCCACCGGCAGCACCACCGTCACACACAATCCCCCCTCCGCCCGATTCGCCGCGCTGATCCGCCCGCCCATCGCCGCGGCGTTCTGCCGCGCCAACCACAATCCGACCCCGAAATGTTGTCCCGTCCCGCCGCCGGGCCGGTATGAATAGTACCGCTCGAACACGCGCTTCAGCCGCTCCGGCGCGATCCCCGGCCCATCATCCGCCACCGTCAGCACCGCCTCATTCCCGCGTGCCGTCAGCGCCACCACGACCCGCCCTTCGACCGGCGCGAAACTCACCGCATTGTCCACCAGCGTCTCCAGGATCGTCTCCAGCAGCTCGGTCTGTCCCAGCACGCCAATGGCGTCGTCCACCTGGGCCTCGACGGTGACTTCGGCCCCCACGATCATCGCCGCGTGATGCGCGACAAATCCCCGCACCAGC
>DATHNE010000315.1:0-33880 GCA_035486355.1 Acetobacteraceae bacterium | reverse complement strand
TTGGCCCGGCTACCCACGACTTTACCGATGCACGAAGGAAGACGTGGGTGACCGGGCCAAGCCCGGTCATGACACGGTCAAACATCAATGCCCCCCGCGCCGCGCGAGAAACGCCAGCCGCTCGAACAGATGCACGTCCTGTTCGTTCTTCAGCAGCGCCCCATGCAGCGGCGGGATCACCAGATGCGTCTCCTTCGACCGTAACGCCTCCACCGGCATATCCTCCACCATCAGCAGCTTCAACCAATCCAGCAGCTCCGACGTCGCCGGCTTCTTCTTCAGCCCCGGCACCTCGCGCACCTGAAAGAACACATTCAACGCCTCACGCGCGAGGTCATGCCGAATATCCGGATAATGCGCCTGTACGATCAGCTCCATCGTCTCGCGATCCGGAAACCGAATGTAATGAAAGAAGCACCGCCGCAGGAACGCATCCGGCAGCTCCTTCTCATTGTTCGACGTGATGATCACGATCGGCCGCTGCTTCGCCACGACCGTCCGCCGCGTCTCGTAGACAAAGAACTGCATGCGATCGAGTTCCAGCAGGAGGTCGTTGGGGAACTCGATATCCGCCTTGTCCACCTCGTCGATCAGCACCACCACCTGCTCCGGTGCCTCGAACGCCTCCCACAATTTCCCGCGCACGATGTAGTTGCTAATGTCGTGCACGCGCTCATCGCCCAACTGCCCATCGCGCAACCGTGACACTGCGTCGTACTCATACAACCCCTGCTGTGCCTTCGTGGTCGACTTGATATGCCACTCGATCAACGGATGCCCCAATGCCTCCGCCACCTCATGCGCCAGCACGGTCTTCCCCGTCCCCGGCTCTCCCTTCACCAGTAGCGGCCGCTGCAAGGTAACGGCGGCATTCACCGCCACCTCCAAATCACGCGTGGCAATGTAGCGGTCAGTGCTCTTGAAAGCGGCCAAAGGTCGATCCTCGCGAAACGGGTCGAGAGATTATGCCGCCACACCCTCAACAGGCGCCAGCGCCGGACGGTCACGGATCATATCCGAAGCTTTCTCCGCAATCATCATCGTCGACGCATAGGTGTTGGCCGACGGCATGTGCGGCATGATCGAGGCATCCACCACGCGCAGCCCCTGCATCCCATGCACCCGCAGCTCGTCATCCACCACTGCGGTCGGATCCGCCGCTGGCCCCATGCGCGCTGTGCCGATCAGATGATACGCCGTCGACCCATACTGCCGCGCATAGTTCAGCAGCTCATCATCGCTCTGCACCTCGGGCCCCGGCAGGTGATCCCCATCGAAATACGCCGCCAGCGCCGGTGAGCGCAGCAACCGCCGTGCGAGCTTCATGCCCCCCAGCAGCACGCGCCGATCCATCGGATCCGCCAGATAGTTCGGCTGGATGATCGGGTTCTCGAACGGATCCGCCGACCGCGCCCGCACATACCCGATGCTCTCCGGCCGATGCTGCCATACGCCCGCGGTCATGCCCGGGAAATCATCCAGCAGTCCGACAAAACCCTGCTTGTAGCTCGCCGGACTAAACACACCTTGCAGATCAGCCCCATCCAACGCCTCATCCGACTTCCAGAACCAATGCACCAGCGATGGCGTCAGCGCGAGGATCGACGGCTTCCCCATCGCCCACCGCGTGATCTGCCCCGCCAGCCCCACGCCGCGGGCCATTTCATTGATGGTCCGAATCCCCGTCACCCGCGCCACCATGCGCACCGCGTAATGGTCGCGGAAATTCTCCCCCACGCCACGCAGCTCATGCACCACCGGCACGCCCAGCGGCGACAACAACGCCGCCGGCCCCACGCCCGAAATCTGCAGCAGCTTCGCGGTGTTCGCGGTACCGCAGCACAGGATCACCTCGCGTCGCGCGCGCACTTCATGCAGCGTCGCCCGATTGCGGTCATCGACATACCGCACGCCCACCGCGCGCTTGCCCGCGAACAGCACGGAAGCCGCGCGCGCATCGGTGCGCACCGTCAACGTCGCCCGCGCCCGCGCCGGATGCAGGAACACACGTGCCGCTGAATGCCGCCAGCCGCGATGGATCGCGCGCTGGAAATACCCCACGCCCGCCTGCGTGTCCGAGTTGTAGTCATTGTGCCGTGGCATCCCCATCGCCACCGCGCCATCGATGAACGCCTCGCAGACAGGATGCATCCAATCCATCGTGGTGACCGGCAGATTGCCCTCGCGCCCATGGAACCGGTCATCCGCCACGCCGATGCGCCGCTCGGTGCGTTTGAAATACGGCAGCACGTCCGTGTAGCCCCAGCCGCGATTGCCGCGCTGCGCCCAGTTGTCGAAATCCGCCTTCTGCCCGCGATTGTAGACCATGCCGTTGATCGAGCTGGACCCGCCCAGCGTGCGGCCTTGCGTGGTGGGGATGCGGCGGCCGTTGGTGCCTTCGCCCGGCTCGGTCTGGAACTGCCAGGTGAAGGTCGGGTTGAACAGCATCTTGATGAAGCCGGCCGGGATATGGATGTAAGGGTGCCGATCCGGCGGCCCGCATTCCAGCACGCACACGGTAACGCCGGGATCCTCGGTCAGGCGACTGGCTAACACCGATCCGGCAGCGCCGGCGCCCACGATCACGTAATCGAATGTGTCCGCGCCCTCCGCCTGTCGTTGCGCCGCCATGCCGCCTCCCACCGGTTTGCGCCATCGCGCGCGGCATCCTAGACTCAGGCGGTACGACGGTCCAAACAGCGGACGGGCACACCGACGCATGGAATATGTCTGCGACGCACCCAATGGCCTGACCTGGTTCCGGTTGATGACCGAGGGCGAGGCGGCCGCCGAATCGGCGGAGATGCGCCATGCCGTGGAGAAGCACTATTGCCGCGAGCGCGCGAAAGCCGCGGACAGTTTCCAGCCACTGTCGAGCGTGTTCATCGAGCAGGAGATCGGCAAGGAGGCGCACATCAACCGCGCCATACCGCTGTTCCTGACCTTGCGCGATGAGGACGGCAAGGCGCATGTCACCGCCATGCTGCCCCCTGGCGGACGCAAGGCCGAGAATACCACATGCATCGTCGTGGGCCTGGCCAACGCCGACCCGTACGTGCAACACGCCGACGCGATCGCCGCGCTGGCACAGCATTTCGACATCACGCTTGATCGCGCCGACTGCTATCCGTATCGGCGCGGATGACACAGCAGGAGAAAGACACATGAGCTACACGCTGGAACAGTTCGCGGCCGACTGCCACGCCGCGCTGAAGGATCAACCCGGCACGCCGGGTCGCGAGAAGGTGCGGGGCCTGGTGAGCAAGGCGCTGAAGACGCCGGGGTTTGTCGAAGCGTACATCCCGGAAGGCACGCCGGAGCGGAAGGTGCTGTACGAGGATGCCGAGCTGGGGTTCACCATCCTGGCGCATGGCTACACCGGCGCGAAGAGCAGCAACCCGCATGACCACGGCCCGTCCTGGGCGATCTATGGCCAGGCCGATGGCGAAACGATCATGACGGACTGGGAATGCCTCGCGCGCCCGAGCGAGACCGCACCGGGCAAGGCGAAACATATCAAAGACTATGTGATGAAGCCGGGCGATGCGTATCTCTACGATATCGGTGTGCTGCACTCGCCGGAGCGCAAAAGCTCGACGCGCCTGCTGCGTATCGAGGGCATCAACATGGACAAGGTGAAGCGCAAGCCGTACGAGGCGGTGCCGGCCGCGGTCGCGGCGGAGTAGCGCCGCCCGCTCTCGCGTGATGGCCGTCCCCGGGCTTGACCCGGGGATCAGCCCGGCCACCCACGAGATTGCTTTGTTTACCATCGAAGACGTGTCATGGCCGGACAAGCCCGGCTATGACGCGGTTATCGTGGAATGATTTGCTTCTCTTCGATGATGTAGGTCTTGATCCGTCCGATGAACAACGCGCCATCATCGGTCAGGCGTTTCATCTCCGGCGAAGCGGCCGCGCGTTTCAGGGCCGCCTCATCGTCATACCAAAGCTCCGCAATCCCATCGACCTCGACATCGGTCTCCGGGATATCCGGCCGCGTCCGCGTGCCCACGATGTGCGACTGCACATAGCGCCGGACCCCCGGCACTGCATGTGCCAAGGGCGCATGAATATCGAACCAATGCCGCACGAACTGCTCATGCGTCAGTTCCGGCCGCCGCGTCAGCAGCCCGAGCACCTTGATCATCGCTACGCCGCCTGTTCGATCGTCGACTGCTCGCACGCGACCGTGGTGCGATGCATGTCGCGCACCTGTGTGTGATCATACGGCCGCGCGCGGTGCATGGTGACGCGATTGTCCCACATCACCAGATCCCACTGCCGCCACATATGTGCATACACGTACTTGCGCTGCGTCGCATGTTCCATCAGCTCGCGCAGGAAGGCGCGCGCTTCCGGCACCGGCCAGCCGACGATCGCGCCGGCATGTGAGGCGAGGAATAGCGACTTGCGCCCGGTCACTGGATGTCGCCGCACCAGACGTTGCTGAACCGGCGCGAAGCGCTGACGCTCATCGTCGGTGAAATCGCTGAACCCCAGCGTCGCGCGCGAGAACAACTGGCTGTGCTCGCACACCAGCGGTTCGCATAGTGCCTGCATCTCATCGTCCAATTCATCCCACGCCCCGCGCATGTCGGCGAACTCGGTGTTGCCGCCACTGCCCGGAATCACCCGTGCTGACAGCAGCGAATACTTCGCCGGCACCGCCTTGAACGAGCTGTCGGAATGCCACAGCCGGTTGCCCAGACCGAATAGCCGCCGCCGATCGTCGCGCGCCAGGAGGTTGTTGTTCTTGTCCAAGTTCGAGATGTCGTTGACATCCATGCTCAACCGCCGCTCCGACCCTTGCGCGATATCGCCGGTCGCCTGTTCCAGCGCGCCGAAATTGCGGCTGAACGCGAGCTGCTGCGCGTCGTCCAGGTGCTGGTCGTGGAATACCAGCACACCGAACTGATCCATGCCGGCGGAGATGCCGGCAACATCGGCCTGCGATAGTGGATGAGTGAGATCGACCCCGGACACCTCGCCCGCGAAGAACAGTCGCGAAACCGCATCGATGGCACGGATGGAAAGTGTCATGACGCTACTCCGGTCGTACTCGTTATGCCGTGGCCAAGCCACGGTATGACGGGGTGAGCGCGCGATGCACGGCTACCGCAGTTCAGCGATCTCCAATGCCTCACCCAGCCGGCGCGCGCACTCCAGCGGATCGCCGTACTTCCGATGCATCGCCGTATGATAAGCCGCCGCCAGCAGCAGCTTGTCGCGCTCCGGATGCCGATTGGTGCCGAAATCCATCAGCATGCATTGCGCGATTTCCTGGTTGTGCGGATCGTTGCCCAGCTTGCTCGCCGCCAACGCAATCCGTTCCACCAGCGGCTGGCGGTCCGCGTAGTTATCGCAATACGCCTGCACCCACCCCAAACTCTCCACGCCGCTCAACGCGCAGATCGCCGTATCCACACGCTCCAGCAACTGCGCCGCACCGAGCCGATCCGCGCCCGCTGGCTTCTGAATCGACACGCTGTGTACATCACCAATACCCCGCTGGTGCCCCGCCACGCGATTCAGGAACGCCGCCGCGACATACAGCAACCGCAACCGTCGCGGATGCTCGAAGTTGTCGTAGAACCACGCCAGCGTATTGCAGTACTCGTAGCAGTGATGCGGCATGGAGAAGTTCTCTGGGGTCTGCGTCTCCAGCACCACCTGTGCCGCCGCGATCTGGATCACATCGACGATCGCCCGCGGGCTCTTCCCTGCCTTCAGGATCTGCGTCAGAACCTTCAGCCCATCCAACTCCTCGCCACGCAAGATCGCCTCAATCAGCGCAGTCGATTCCTCCTGATTGACCGCATCACTTTGGCGCAGCACCGCCAGCTCGGCCTCGCTCACGCCGCCGTACGGTACGGCATGCAGCGACTCGCCCTCGATCCACATCTTTACGACATTGCAGGCCATTTCGTAGGTGGAATACCAGCGCGGCCCCACGCCAATATCCAGCGCCCCGGCATATAACACGTGGTGCGCATTATCCCACCCGATCGCGTTACCGATCTCCACCGTCGCCCGCGCGCGATACGCCTTGTGCCCGGTGGTATAGGACCGGTTCCACAACATCCGATCCTGAAGATCGATCATTCCGGAGAACACCAGCTCCGCCAGCGCCTCCTTCTGGTTCGCCTTCGCCTCCATGATCCCCAGGAAGGTGCGATAGGCGTCGATCACCTGGCCGCGATGCACCAGCGTGAACCAGTTGTTCAGCCGCTCATGCAGCGGCGCGGTGTCGCGCAGCGGCTCCTGGTCCGGCCAATACACCACCGGAGCAGGCGGCGCTTCGACCTGGCCCAGTCTGCCGCGCATCCGCGTGTAGTGCCCGGGCGCCTTGTTGATCTTCTGGTTCCAGATATCCAGCCCGGTCGGCATGTACCAGATCGTCTGCGCCATCGGCAGATGCGACAGCTTGCCCGGCAGCATGCGCGCCAGATTCAGCGTCGCCCGCGCCGACAGCAGGCAATGATCGTTGTTGACGAAGTTTGGATATCCGTCATCGAAACGTTCGTGATAGGGCACATGCGTATACGGCGCATGCGTGCGCACGCCGGCGGAGACGATTTCGCTCAACGGTCGGCCGGCCCGCAGCAGATTGTAGTAGACCTTGCTGGACCCCACCTGATCGCGCGCCAGAACCCGTTCTTCCAGCTCTGCGTAGAGTTTTCCAGCGTCACCTGCTGTGGTCGATGCCTCGGTCTGCACGTCCATCTTGCCGTCCTCCCGCGAAATCGCGTGATATTGCCGCGATCCTAGGCACGGGATGCCGGAATCGACAACCTTGGGCGCGACGCCTCACCCCAGACGCAGGTGGTAAAGATCGCCAGGAAAAGTCCCATGTGCCAGGCCGTCGGATCGGGCCGTCCCCGGTGCATGGTCGGCCTGCCGGTAGGAGCGATGTCATCGCGGGACTCTGCATTGTCATTGTCGGGTTGCAATGTCAGCTCCCAATGCTCGAAAGTCATCGTGACTAACCTAACAGACTCTGGCTGTGCAAGCGCTATCTGCCATCCACGCGATATCCCGGCCTTGGACGGCATCGCTTGAGTGGCCGCAACACACGGATGGCACTTTGCCCGGCCAACGCCCACATTCCGCCCATGCCAGACACCCACACTATCGACCGGGTCTCGGACGAGCTTCTCTGGGACCAGGTCCAGCGCCGCCAGCCAGGTGATTTCCGCTACGCGGTCACCACGATGGGCGTTTACTGCCGCCCCGGCTGCCCGTCGCCGCGCCCGCTGCGCAAGAACGTCCGCTTCTACCCCGGCAACTGCGAGGCTGAGGCTGCCGGTTTCCGCGCCTGCAAGCGCTGCGATCCGAAGGGTGAGCGGGCTGCCATTGCCCAGGCGGTGGTGTGCGACGCCTCCGCCTTCATTGAGGCCTGCGAGACCATCCCGTCGCTGGAGACCCTGGCCGACCGGTCCGGTTACTCCCGCTTCCATTTCCTGCGCATGTTCCGTGACCACACGGGCGTGACCCCGCGCAGCTATGCCGAAGGCGTGCGGGCGCGCCGGCTACAAGCCGCGCTGGGCACCGGCGTGCGCGTGGCCGACGCGGTGGCCGATGCCGGCTATGGCTCGGAATCGCGGGTCTACGAGAAGACCGGCGCGCTGCTCGGCATGACCCCGGGCGCCGTGCGGCGTGGCGGGGCAGGGGAGGTGATCCGCACGGCCGTCACCGACTGCCCGTTCGGCCGTCTGCTGGTGGGCGCCACCGACAAAGGCGTCTGCTTCATCGGCTTCGCCGAGCCGGACGATGCCCTGCTCGGTGATCTGCGCCAGCGCTTCCCCCGAGCCGAGATCCAGGCCGACGATGCCGCCCTATCCGATACCGTGGAATCGGTGCTGCGTTTCTTGCAGGAACCCCGCCAGGCGCTGGACCTGCCGCTCGATTTGCGGGGCACGGCGTTCCAGCAACGGGTCTGGCAGGCGCTGCGACAGATCCCGCCCGGCCAGACGCGCACCTACGGCGAGGTGGCGGTGTCGATAGGCGAGCCCCGCGCCGTACGCGCTGTGGCGCGGTCCTGCGCCACCAATCCGGTCTCGCTCGCGGTGCCATGCCATCGCGTGGTGGGCAAGGACGGCAGCCTGACCGGCTACCGCTGGGGCGTGCCCCGCAAACAGGCCCTGCTGGCACGCGAGCGGGCGGCGGCCGACAAGGCGGCCTAAAGGCCGAAGTAGACCTCCCCCGCGTCGCTTTGCTCCGCGGCCTCTCCCACCAAGTGTGGGAGAGGCGTACACGGCGCCCAGCTCAATTCAACCGCAAATCCCGAATATGCTTCGGGTCCGGCTGCAGCTCCCCGCGCTCCACCCGCGTAACAATCTCCGTCAGCACCTTGTTCGCCGGCGTCGCGATCCCGATTGCCTCGCCCTTCTGCGCCACCATCCCGTTGAGGAACTGGATCTCCGTCCGCCGCCCTTTCACCATGTCCTGACCCATCGACGGCCGGTGCTCACCACCCCCCTTCGCGGTCTCCGCCAACCGATGGTCGTCATACGCCCGGCTGGCCTCCGCCTCACCCTCACCGGCGCGCGCGATCAGCTCGGGATCGATATGATGGATCTCCTCCAGCGCGTACCCCAGCGCCTGACCAACCCGGATCGCCTCACTCCCCAGCCGCGCCGAGAAATGCCGGATCGCATCGTCACGCATCATGTCCTTGGTCAGCATCCCGGTGCACGCCGACAGCCCATTGCCCATGACATTCGTCACCAGCTTCGACCAGCGCTCGCCCCACAGATTCTCGGTCACCATCGCCGAGTCCGCGAGGCTCACCAGCCGGCAGATCTCCTGCACGCGATCCGTCGTGCGGCCATGCACCTCGCCGGTGCGGAACACCGTATGCTTGCTGCCGCTCTTGCCGGCCGCACGGCGCACATGACCCGGCTCGCATAGATCGACGGTGATGGAGCTGGCGATGCAGCCGACGGTGCGGCCCCAGCCAACCACTCCGGCGATCGTCTCCTCATTCATGCAATTCTGCAACGACACCACGAACCCGTTCGGTGACAGATACTGCGCGATCAGCGTCGTCGCCCATTCGGTATCGTATGACTTCATGCAGACGAAGGCGATGTCTATCGGCTTCTCCTTCGCCAGTTGCTGCGCGTCGGTCAGATGCAGTGCGCGCACCTTGGTGGTGAACGGCTCGACGTCGCGGATATGGCTGATGGTCAGGCCATGCGAACGCATGCGTTCGACATGCTCCGGCCACGGATCGATAAAAGTGATGTCCTCCCCCGCGCGCGCCATATGCGCGCCGGCATAGCCCCCGACAGCGCCCGTGCCCATGACTGCGATTTTCGCGCCCATCTGTCCCTCCCGGTTTGACCAAGCGATCCTACCGCCGGGCGGCGGCGCCGGCCAGATCACGAGGCGTCCATCGCGAGCAGTCAGGCAAGGCCCGGCTGTCGCCGCGGCCTTGGGGCTGCGGAAATGGTCGAGCAGATTCAATGGGCAGCACCGGCGTGGCGCGTTGGAGGCGGTCCTTCTGCGACGGGTTGTTGACCAGTGGATCGCGCACGTAAGACGAACTCGCGTCTCGTAGCAGAGTGGAGAAAACAACAGGCCCTGACATTCGAGGATGGGGTCTCGGTTCTCAGTCCGCCCCGAGCGTGTTCGGCGGCTCAATCAAAGACCGTTGAGGGTCTCGCGATATGAACCAAACGGCGACACTCGATATGACCACCAATGGCGATCCCAGTGCCGTGAAGCACCGGAATGCGCGACGGTCGCCACAACACCCCGCGTCTGTCGCCCGCTAGAGAGCGACGCCCGTCGCAACGATCAAGCGGATGACAAGCCCTGGAAACATATCGCTCTCCTCGTTTAAGCGACCGCCAGGATCTCCCGTGTGCGCGTGACCTTGCCACCCCACTTCGCATCGAACTCAGCGATCAGTGCCCTGATCGCCGGCGATGATGTGATCGCCTCCGCCGCTGCAACGCTCACGAAGGCATAGAACGCGCAGTGCACCGCCGGATCGGTCCGGCTCCACGCCCGCCACGCGGTCATCGCGGCGAACGCCTTCATCGCGTCGGGCAGATGCTCAAGCTGATACCACTGATCAAACGCCGGCCGGTCCGCCGCATCCGGCACCGTCGCCCGCACCACCAGATAGGCCTGCGCCGCCATTGTTCGCCTCCCTGACCATTGCCGCGTTTCATGCTACGTCTTCCCCCGGGAAGACCCAAGCATGGTCCAGGACACATGATGCAAGCGCGCGCCGCGGTGCTGCGGCAGATCAATGTGCCGATGACGATCGAAACGATCGAGGTCGGCCCCCTCGCGGCCACCGATGTGCTGGTGCGGATCCGCGCCGCCAGCCTCTGTCACACCGACCTCGAAGCGATCGAGGGCCAACTCGTCGTTGCATTGCCGGCGGTACTCGGCCACGAGGCCGCGGGCGAAGTGGCCGAGCTGGGCGCCGACGTCACCGATCTCGCACGCGGCGATCGCGTCGTGCTGTCCTGGAACCCGCATTGCGGCCACTGCTTCTACTGCGAACGGGCGCAGCCGATCCTATGCAGGCACTACCTCGCCAACGGTCCGCGCGCGTTCCATTTCGACGGCCACCCACGCCTCGCCTGCGAGGGCATTCCGGTGCACCAACTGATGTATCTCGGCGGCTTCGCGGAATACTGCGTCGTGCCAGCCCAAAGCGCGGTCCGCGTCCCCGCCGCGATGCCCTTCGATCGTGCCGCACTGCTCGGCTGCGGCGTGATGACCGGCGTCGGCGCCGCCACTCGCGTCGCCGATCTCCGCTGGGGCGCGGTCGCAATGGTGATCGGCTGCGGCGCCGTCGGTCTCTCCGCCATCCAGGGCTGCCGCCTCGCCGGTGCCGGCGCGATCATCGCCTGCGATCCCAACGCCGTGCGTCGCCAGATGGCCAGCACGTTCGGCGCTACCCACACCACAGGCCCCGATTCCGGTGAAGCCGCCGACCTGGCGCGCACGCTCACCGAGGGTCGCGGCGCCGACGTGGTAATCGAGGCTGCCGGCGCGCCCGCCGCCTTCCGCCTGTCGGTGGAAGCCGTGCGTCCCGGCGGCCAGGTGATCTGGCTCGGCAAGACCGCAGTCGCCGAGCAGGTCGCCTTCCGCTGGGGCAGCCTGATGCAGGAGAAGCGCATCATCCGCTCCTCCTATGGTGGCGCGCGCCCGCAGCAGGACTTTCCCTTGCTCTCGCAGGCCTATCTCGACGGCAAACTCAGTCTCGACAACATGATCTCCGCTCGCATCCGGCTCGAGGACATCAACGACGGCTTCGCGGCGTTGAAGCGCGGCGAAACGATCCGCAGCGTCATCCTGTTCGGAGGCAGCGCATGAAGATCTATCAAGGTGGCCGCAGCCTCGACGGCGCGGTGGTGACGGTCGATGGCGCCCCGCTCGATCCACGCTTCGATCTCAAGCAGTTCAGCCGCATGGGCTTCGAATGGACCTATGACGGCGACGGTCCAAGACAGCTCGCGTTGGCAGTCCTGGCCGACCATCTCGGCGATCCTGCCCGCGCCCTCGCGCTGACCGAACCTTTCATGCGTAGCGTCGTCGCGGAACTGGACAATGCGTGGGAGTTGACCAGCGAGGAAATCGACGGCGCTCTCACTGTCATTGCGAGCGCAGCGAAGCAATCTGGATGATCGTGCCGCCATTCATCGAGATTGTTCGTCGCTGCGCTCCTCGCGATGATAACTTCTACCGCCCCTTCGCCAGGTGCCGCTCATACGCCTGCGCCAGCAGCGTGCTGGGGAACAGCATGGCGAAATAGACCAGCGCCACAACGGTATAAACTTCCAGCGGACGATACGTATCCGCCGTGATCAGCGTGCCCTGATACAACAGATCCGGCACCGCGATCGTCGATACCAGTGACGTATTCTTCAGCTGCGTGATCGACTGATTGACGAACGGCGGCACCATCCGCCTGATCGCCTGCGGCAGGATCACCTTGCGCATCATGGCCCAGCGCGACAGTCCCAGCGCGCGCGCCGCGTCCCATTGCCCGCGCTCGATCGAGACGATGCCGCCGCGGAAGATCTCCGCATAGAACGCCGCGGTGTACAGCGACAGCGTCATCACCGCAGCCGCCGTCGCCGGGATCTGGATTCCCAGCAGCACCGGCAGCGCGTAGTAGAACCAGACGATCTGCACGAGCAGGGGCGTGCAGCGGAACGCCTCGATGAACCCGATCAGCGGAATATTGATCAGCTTCGACTTGGTCAGCCGCCCCAACCCAACCAGCAGGCCGATCACCAACCCGATGAAGATCGTGCCGACGGTATAGGCCAGCGTGACGCCCACGCCCTTCCAGAACAGCGGAATGTACCGCTGCAGGAAGTAGAAGTCCCAATGATAGACCATACACCCAGACCGCACCTGTCCTGGCCGGCGCGCCCCAACGCGCCGGCCGGACCGGTTCCCGTTAGAAGCTCAGTTCGGACGGCACCGCGTCACGCGGCACGCCGTTCAGCGCCAGCCCGTCCAGCATCCACTCACGGATCTGGCCAATGCCACGATTGAAGTCGAGCCAGGCATTGATCACCTCGACAAACCGCGTGTCGGCCTCGTACTGCACGGCGAGGTTGCTGGGCAGCGCCACGAACGGATTGGTCAGCAGGTGATACGGTCCCAGGCTTGGATTGCGCCCAACCGTCGTCAGCCCAATCAGCGCTGCCTGGATGATCACGTCGGCCCGGCCCGATTGCAGCGCCAGCACCACCTGGTCGCGATTGGCATACCCGATCAACTGCGACTTCGGCGCGAACCGCCGTGCCGCCGTCTCGTGCACCGAGCCGATATCAAATGAAACCTTCAGGTCTGGCTTGTTGATGTCGTCCCAGGTCTTCGGGTTGAACCCTTGCTTCGCCAGGCAGCCGAACGGATGGATGATCATCGGATGCGCGAAGCCGATCGCCAGCGCGCGTTGCGGCGTCGGGTTCAGCGCGAACGCCAGGTCGACCTTATTCGACTGCAGATCCAGCACCGAATTGCCGTACGTGGATTCAACATAGGCGAGCTGCGCGTCGAACACCTTGGCGATGTCCTTTGCCATCGAGATCGCCGCGCCACTCCACTCGCCGGTGGTGATGTCCTTCTTGAAATACGGCAGCTCCCCCGGCAGCGCCGCGATCCGCAGCACCTTGGTGCGCCGCACCCGATCTAACGTGCTCTCGGGCGCGTCGGCGGCCCGGGCCGGGCTGATCAGCGCCGCGGCGGGCAGAAAAGCAGCGCCACCCGCCAATAGGCGGCGGCTTACGCGGTTGGTCATTCCCGTTGTCTCCCTGGTGAAAGGTACGGCGTCCCCTGGCGTTCATAGCAGCACGTTGGCGCCTGACCCGCTAGGACTGCGTGCTATCTAACCGAACCATCCGTCACGATCCCGCGGCGTACGCCAGCCGCATGCCGAACCAGGCCAGCGTCAGCGCCACCACCAGCACGCCATAGATCGCCGCGATCGTCTGCGGGGGGGTCACGCGCCCGCGGACCAGCGCCACGGCTATCACCGGTGGGACCAACGCGCCACAGCTCAGCGCCAGCCCGAACGCGCTGAACGCATACACCCACATGACGAAACCAAGGATGAACGCCAGGAACACCGGGAAAATGCATGCCAGCAGCAGCACCCCGTTCGGCACCAGCAGCGTCGCCAGGATGATGAATCCGAACAGCGACAGCGACGCCGCGTACAACCAAGGCAGCAGCATCGCTCGCCCCCCGACAGCTGCCCGTCAGCTCCCCACCTTCAATGTCGACACCAGCCCGCGCAGGCAGGCCAGCACCGACAGCGCGGTCATCTTGCCGGTGCGCGGATTGGCCTCAGTCGGCACATTCTCGATCGTCATGGTAAACCGCGCTGCATCCGCTTCCACACGGATGGTGTGGATGTTGCGCGTCACGCCGGGGTCGGCCCAGATATCGACCCGGGTCCGCATCGGCCCGATGCCCGCCAGCGCCAGGGCTGCCGCCACGTTGACATTGGCCGGGAAACCCGCAGCCGCGTCCATCGCGTTGCCCGAGAACACGTGCATCGGCACGCTGATCCCCATCACCGAAATGCCGTTCTGCACCAGGTACGGTGCCCCTTCGAGCCCGCCCGGTGGCTTGCGCGTCTCGATACTGATGCTCTCTACCGGCCCTTCCGCCGCGGCGCGCACCGCGTCCAGGCCCAGCAGCGCGCCCGTTGGCACCAGGATGCGCGCCCCGGTCGCCTGCGCGCGCCGCGCCAGATGCATCCGCGGCAGCAGCGCGCCGACCGAGGACGGCACCAAGATCCGCCCCGCCTCGATTGCCGGCAGCGCCACACGTTCGAACACCGCCGCCGGCGCCGCCTCCACCACGATGTCGGCTTCCGCCAGATCCGCCAGGCTCACCACCGGCGGTGGGGCGCGGAAGCTGATGACATTCGCCTCGGCCTTGGTCCGGTCCTGCGCTGCCACCGCGACCAGGCGCAGCCCATCAATCCCCGCGTCGATCGCCCGCGCCAGTGGCAGCCCGATGGCGCCAAGCCCGGCAATCGCGACAGTCTTGGTCATGGTTCGCCCCCGGTCCCCATCCGATCCGCCACGGCCCGCGCCCTGGTCAGGTCGTCCGGCGTATTGACGTTGAGGAACGGGTCGAATGCAACAGCCGCGAAATCAACCTGTCGTTGGCCGAGCGTCGCGGCAAAAATCCGCACCGCGCGCGGCCCGGATTGAGCCAGCCACGCGCGCAAGGTCGCCGGGGCGGCGAGCAGCCACACTGCGATCAGGTGACGGGGTTGCCCGGCGCTCGGCGCAGGATCGCCCCGGCACGAGCCGTGCCACTAGATCACCGGGGAATGAACGGCGTGTCGCCCGGCACTGTCAGCGACGTCGTGCTGCCCTGCGTCGCCGCCCAGCCGAGCCTCCCGGCCAACAGCGCTTGCCCGCCAACGCCCCGTCGTCCAGCACCGGCAGGCCACATGCGGCGAACCACGCGGGATCGCTATTAGCGCTGAGTGCGATCGGGCCGGCCTGGGGCGCAGGGGTGAGAAGGATGCGGGCCAGCACCGTCTGCCCGCCCAGCATCAGCAGCGGTTGGTCGATGCCGCCCAGCCGGCGCGCGCCCCCGCCAGCCAGCACCAGCGCGGCTGGACACGGTGTCATCCGCGACCCGTGGGGGAAGGGGGGATGGGGCGAGCGATGGGACTCGAACCCACGGCATCCAAGACCACAACCTGGCGCTCTACCAACTGAGCTACGCCCGCCATCCGAGGGGCGGCGTTGTCGCTGATCGGCCTGGTGTCGTCAATGGAGTTCGCCTGGGCGGACGTCGCGTACCAACAGCTACAGGGGGTTCTGCCCCTGTCCGCCTCTCTTGCATGCGGGAGAGGTCGGCGAGCAGCGACGCCGGGTGAGGGCCTGCCGCCGCCCACGCTCCACGGCCGAGCGTGCCCGCCACCACTTCCTGCTCTTCGTGGTTCTTCGTGCGCCTGGTGTTGAAATCTTTCTTCCTGGCGGACCCGCGAGCGCCCCAGACCCAGCGCCGGATTAGGGTGGGTGGTTGGCCGTATCAGGAAAAACCCTCGCAACAAAACTAACTAACATATCGCAATGCGCCACCTATAGCCCGGAAAAGCTGGCGCTCGGACCTCCCGGCCGCCTCGGCCGCTCTGCCGCAGCGGACGCTCGCACCGCGCCGGGCCCCATCGACAATCCGAAACAATTCTGCCATAGTTATTGACTAATGAGTCCAGAATAACCTAGACACCATCCGATGGCATGACCTAAGGCATTCGAAGAAGACACAGCACGCATGCGGGCGATGGAACTGTTCTGGGAGCAAGGCTACACCACAACCTCGCTTGCGCAGCTCACCGCGTGTATGGGGATCAACCGCCGAAGCCTCTACGACACCTTTGGCGGTAAGCGCAGCCTGTTCTTCAAGGCCCTCGATCGTTACTGCATCCTGATCGCCGACCAACTCCTGGGTCCACTGGCCAAGACCACATCCGGCCTCGACGCTATCATTGCCGCGATCGTCGCGCTGATCGGCCTCCTGGCTGACCCACCCAAGCCGCGCGCCTGCCTGACGGCCAACACCGCGATGGAGATCGCCCCGCACGACCGCACGGTCGCCGACAAGGTGCGCGGCTTCCATCATGACATGGAACACGCCTTCGCCGCCGCCCTGACCAACGCCCGCAGCCACGGCGGGATCGCACGCACTGCGGCCCCGACGCCCTTGCTACCTCCTGGTCAGCATCGTCAACGGCATGGCTGTGGCTGCCAAGGCCGGCGCATTCAAGGCACGCCTGCACACCATCGCCACCGTCGCAATGACCGCTCTGCAACCGACGCAGAGCCGCCCATCGCCGAAACGACTGCCGACAACACAACCAACAGGGGAGTGAACCATGCCCATCGAAATCCGAATGCTCGCCTACAGCGCCACACTCTGCGTGCTGCTCGCCGTGCCATACACCGTCGGCCTGATCCTCGAACGCGGCCTGCCAACCGTCGCCGGCAATCGCGAGCCTTTCGCCGCGGGCACCGGTTGGATCGGCCGATCCCAGCGCGCACACCGCAACCTGGTCGAAAATCTCGTTCCGTTTGCGGCCCTGTTGCTGTCGGTCGTCATCACCAACAAGCTCGACCCCACCACCGCGCTTGCCGCCCGGCTGTTCTTCTACGCCAGACTCGCCCACGCCGTGGTCTACCTCGCCGGAATTCCCTGGCTGCGCACGCTGGCCTTCGCCCTCGGCGTCGTTGCGATGGCGATGCTGCTGATCGTCCTGCTCGGCTAATCACAACCCACCCGCACACACCTGTCCTTGTGGCGCAACGGGCCGCAAGGACAGGATGCTTCGTGGTCAGCTTCAGCCGGCAAACTCGGTCGCGAACTCCCGGCTGGTTGCCACGATCGTCTCGGGTGTCAGCTTTCCCGCTTCCGCCAACTGGTCAATCGCCTCGAAATACCGCTCCTGCCCGCCCGGTGTGCCCCACTCCAGCAACTTCCCCCGCGTGCTACCAACATAAGTGAACGCATGCACCGTCTCGCGCGGCACGAACACCATCGCCCCCGGCCCCGCGCGCACCACCTGGTCCGCCACGAGCAGCTCGAACTCCCCCTCCAGCACGAAGAAATACTCCTCGTGGTCATGATGGAAATGCGGCGGCGGCCCCTGGCCCGGCTCGAACTCCGCCACCAGCGCCGCAAACGCGCCTCCCGTCTCCTCCGCCCGCAACATGACATTCATCGGAATGCCAAACGCGCAAATCGACGTGCCCTGACCCGCCGCAATGATCCGCGGTAGCAACCCCTGCGCCTGACCCATCATCCCCTCCCTCTCAATACGGTGTCCCATCCTTGTGCGAGAACCGGAACCTCCCATCCTCGCCCAGCCGTCCATGCAGATCGATATCAGGATAGCTCACCGCATCGCCACCCGTCCGATCGCCCGCCACCAATAACATCACATCGCTCCCGGTCCGATTGACGAACCGATGCGCATTGCCCGTCCCTGCCGGAAACCCCGCGCACATCCCCGCCGACAACGTCTCCAATCCCGCATCCGTCTCCAGTTGCACCGTCCCCGACAGCACATAGATGAACTCATCCTGTTTCGCATGCGCGTGCCGGCTCGACGACTGCCCGCCCGGCACGATCCGGACCAGATTGACCCCGAAATTCCGCAGCCCCGCATGATCCCCCAACCGCCGGTTCCATCGCTGCTGGTTCAACGTCCGGAACGGTTCCGGATAGCTGGTCGCATTGCTCTCCGGCAGCGCCAGCGGATCAAAGCCCGACCTCTCAACCATCGCCCGCCTCCACACCTGACCCCGCACACTTTGCGGCCCTCCCCCGTCCGGCCGCAACCATCGGCGGGGCTCAGGCTAAGGGAATCGCAGCTGGACATTGTCGCTCCACCACGAAGCCCGGATGGTGTGAATTCCACATGCGATTGCCTTGAGCCTTCCCCACGATCGCCAATTGTCTTGCGCCTTGGCTTCTTGGCGGTTCACTTTGTGGCGCCGCCACGAACCGCCGATGACGCGAATTCCAATTCCGACCGCCTGGGCTCGGGCAAAGCCCCCGACCTCCCGTCTGTGCCGCAAAAAGCGGCGGTAGGGCAGGGAAGAAATATGCCCAATTACAAGGCATTCGGCTGCGATATCGCTTAGACCGCAGGCGCCGCGCGCGCGCTTTAACGCACTGCGGCGGATTGCCGCGTGGCACGCCGCATGCAAACCTGGGCCACTGCCGTTCGTCACGCGCGACCCAGGCAGCCCCGCAACCAGAGGAGGCCCGGTCATCGCCGGGCGATGGCGCAGATGAAGAAGATCGAGGCTGTCATCAAGCCGTTCAAGCTGGACGAGGTGAAGGAGGCGCTGCACGAGGTTGGGTTGCAGGGGATCACGGTGGTCGAGGCCAAGGGTTTTGGCCGGCAGAAGGGTCACACCGAGCTGTACCGGGGGGCCGAGTATGTCGTCGATTTCCTACCCAAGGTGAAGATCGAGGTCATTTGCGAAGACAGTGTGGTGGAGCGCGCGGTGGAAGCCATCATCAACGCCGCTCGGACCGGTCGGATCGGTGACGGCAAGATCTTCATTTCCGCGGTGGAGGAGGTGATTCGCATCCGCACCGGTGAGCGGGGCGAGGACGCGATCTGACCAAATCCGGTTGAGCCGGTCTGGATGCGGGGTTGGGCGGTCGGTATGGAGTGAGGTGATTGGGTGGGAACGCCACATTCGGCCTGTGGCGGGACCGAGATGGTGGGCCGATCGGCTGAGGCTTCCGCCCTGTGTGGGGTGGCTGGTTTCGGACAATCTTCGTGACGGGCGCGTCCGTGGGACGCGCCGGTTTTTTGGCAACAGGTCAAAGGACGGGACAACAGGATATGGCGAGAAAGCCTGCAGGCGCCACCAGCAGCGTGGGCAAGGTGCTAGAGATGATCAAGGAACACTCCGTGGAGTACGTGGACCTGCGGTTCACCGACCCCCGCGGCAAGTGGCAGCACACCGCGCAGCATGTTTCCACCATCGATGAGGACGTGTTCCGTGATGGCATCATGTTCGACGGCTCCTCGATCGCTGGGTGGAAGGCGATCAACGAGTCCGATATGATCCTGATGCTGGATCCGGACACCGCGGTGATGGACCCGTTCGCGGCCAAGCCGAGCCTGATCATCATTTGCGACATCGTCGAGCCGTCGACCGGCCAGCCCTACAATCGCGACCCGCGCTCGACCGCCAAGAAGGCCGAGGCCTATGTGAAGGCGTCCGGCATCGGCGACGCGGTCTTATTCGGCCCCGAGGCCGAGTTCTTCGTGTTCGATAGCGTGAAGTTCGGCACCGGCGGCAACTATGGCATGTACCAGCTGGACAGCCAGGAAGGCCCTGACGCCAGCGTGAAAGACTATCCGGAAGGCAATATGGGCCACCGCCCGACCATCAAGGGTGGCTACTTCCCGGTGCCGCCGGTCGATAGCGAAAGCGACCTGCGCGCCGAGATG
Organism: Acetobacteraceae bacterium; assembly: GCA_035486355.1. GTDB lineage: Bacteria > Pseudomonadota > Alphaproteobacteria > Acetobacterales > Acetobacteraceae > Palsa-883. The sequence continues at coordinate 14,397 of DATHNE010000315.1, read as the reverse complement.
CTGTCCACCATGGGCGAGATGGGTGTGGTGATCGAGAAGCATCACCACGAGGTGGCGCAGTCCCAGCACGAGCTGGGCATGAAGTTCGGCCCGATGGTGAAGATGGCCGACAACCTGCAGATCTACAAATACTGCATCCACAATGTCGCACACAGCTACGGCAAGACGGCGACCTTCATGCCGAAGCCGATCTATGGCGACAACGGGTCCGGCATGCACTGCCACCAGTCGATCTGGAAGGCCGGCAAGCCACTGTTCGCCGGCAACCGTTACGCCGATCTGTCGGAGACCTGCCTGTATTACATCGGTGGCATCATCAAGCACGCCAAGGCGCTGAATGCCTTCACCAACCCGACGACCAACAGCTACAAGCGGTTGATCCCCGGGTTCGAGGCACCGGTGCTGCTGGCGTATTCCGCGCGCAACCGCTCGGCCTCGTGCCGTATTCCGTATGCGACCAACCCGAAGGCGAAGCGTGTCGAGGTGCGGTTCCCGGATGCGGCGGCGAACCCGTATCTGGCGTTCTCGGCGATGCTGATGGCCGGCCTGGATGGCATCAAGAACAAGATCCATCCCGGCGATCCGATGGACAAGGATCTGTACGATCTGCCGCCGGAAGAGCTGCAAGGCATCCCGACGGTGTGCGGCAGCCTGCGCGAGGCGATTGGCGCGCTGGAAGCCGACCACGAGTTCCTGCTGGCCGGTGACGTGTTCGGCAAGGACCAGATCGAGAGCTACATCGAGCTAAAGTGGTCGGAGGTGTATCGTTTCGAGCATACGCCGCACCCGGTTGAGTTCGAAATGTACTACTCGGTCTGATCGCCGGAACCATTCCTGCCTAGGCCTGAAGCGCCCCGTCATCCCGTGGATGGCGGGGCGTTTCGTTTGCCCGCCATTCCAACCACCCGTCATCGCGCATTTTCATCCCGTCATGGCCCGCGAAGGCGAGCCACCCACGTCTTGCGGTTCGTCCGTGCCGCACAGACGTGCATACCCCCGAGACGGCCCGCGATCAAACTGAGCAACTGCTCAGACCTTGTGCAAATTCGTTCACCGATCGCGTTGGTTGCGCAGGCAAATCCGGTCGGTCGGGCCGCCCGCGAATTCGGCACGGTTCTTGATAGGATTTTTATGCGGCCGGTCTGCCTCCACCAGGGCAGGTGCGTTCGGTGCCGCAAACAGGGGCAGGCGAGGCGATGCAGTTCCAGGACGAGGCAGCGACATGAAGTTGATCATGGCCATCATCAAACCCTTCAAGCTCGACGACGTGCGCGAGGCACTGACGCCGCTCGGCGTGCAGGGCCTCACCGTCACCGAGGTGAAGGGATTCGGTCGCCAGAAAGGCCAGACCGAAATCTACCGTGGCGCCGAATACCACGTGAATTTCCTACCAAAGGTGAAGATCGAGGTCGTCGTCACCGATGACATGTCAGACCAGGTGATCGAGGCGATCTCCAAGGCGGCACAGACCGGCAAGATCGGTGACGGAAAGATCTTCGTGCTTGATGTCGAACGCGCGGTGCGCATCCGCACCGGCGAAGCCGACGCCGCGGCACTCTAGGGCGCCCACGCTCATTTCCAACCGATCAACCAACACGTCACTGACAGGGAAACCAATACAATGATTCGACCCCGCCTCACCTGGGGAACCGCCGCGCTGGTGCCCATGCTGCTGGCCGCCGGACCGGTGCTGGCCGACGCGCCAAAGATCCCGGCCGCCGACACCGGCGACACCGCCTGGATGCTGACCTCGACCGCGCTCGTGCTGCTGATGACCATTCCAGGTCTGGCGCTGTTCTACGCCGGCATGGTGCGCAAGAAGAATGTGCTGGCCACACTGATGCAGTCCTTCGCCATCACCTGCATCGTCACCATCGTCTGGACCGTGGCCGGCTACAGCCTGGCCTTCACCAACGGCGTCGGCGGCATGGCGCCCTATGTGGGCGACCTGTCGCGCTTCATGCTGCACGGCATTGAGGCGCGCTTCAGCAAGGGCGTCGACACCGGCTTCATCCTGGGCGCCGGCACCGACGGTGCTTCGCCGCAGACGGTACCCGAAACCGTCTACATGATGTTCCAGATGACCTTCGCGATCATCACGCCCGCGCTGATCTGCGGCGCGTTCGCCGATCGCATGAAGTTCTCCGCGCTGTGCATCTTTATGATGCTGTGGTCGCTGCTGATCTACTCCCCGGTCGCGCACTGGGTGTGGGCGCCGACCGGCTGGGCCGCCATCAACGGCCAGTTGGATTTCGCCGGCGGAACGGTGGTGCACATCAACGCCGGCATCGCCGGATTGGTGACCGCCCTGGTGCTGGGCAAGCGCGTCGGCCTCGGCCACGACAACATGGCGCCGTATAACGTTGGCTACGCGGTCATCGGCGCGTCCCTGCTGTGGGTTGGCTGGTTCGGCTTCAACGCCGGCTCCGCGGTCGGCTCGAACGGCCGCGCCGGCATGGCGATGACCGTGACGCAGATCGCCACCGCCGCCGCCGCGTTGGGCTGGATGTTCACCGAATGGATGACCAAGGGCAAACCCTCGGTGCTCGGCATCGTGTCCGGTGCGGTGGCTGGCCTCGTGGCCATCACCCCGGCCTCGGGCTTCGTGCTGCCGGGCGCCTCGATCGTCATCGGCCTCGCCGCCGGCGTGCTGTGCTTCTTCGCCGCGACCACGGTGAAGCACATCTTCGGCTACGACGACGCACTGGATTGCTTCGGCGTGCACTGCGTCGGCGGCATCATCGGCGCCTTGCTGACCGGCGTCTTCGCCTACGGGCCATTATCCGCCACCGACGCGTCGCCCGACGGCACATCGGGCGGCCTGCATCAGTTGTTCATCCAGTCCGAAGGCGTGGCCGCGACACTGGTCTACAGCGGCATCGGCACACTGATCCTGCTGTACATCACCAACGCCCTGGTCGGGCTACGGGTCAGCGAAGAGGAGGAGCGTGAGGGTCTCGACATCGTATTGCACGGGGAACAGATCTTCTGATCCGGACGAAGCTGCGCGGAGGCGATCAAGCCGGTCGTCTCCGTGTCGTGGCCAGGCGATCTTTATGGGGGGCTTACGTCAAAGGTCGCCGATTCAAATGAGGAACCCGGGAACGCTGTGTTAGGGCCCGGTGCTGAATGGCCTGGCACAGCGCGCCACCATTGACGAAGCAGAAGGAGACACCCGCCCATGCGAACTCGTCTCGCATCCACCACGGCCCTGGGCCTGCGCCCTTGGCTCGCTGCGCTCGTGCTCGCACCCTTTGCGGTGACCGGCGCGTTCGCGCAGACCGCGCCAGCGCCCGCCACACCAGCGCCCGCCACACCAGCGCCCGCGGCGGCGCCAGCTGCCGCACCGGCGACACCTGCGCCGCCCGCTGCCTGGGTCGACGGTATCAAGTTCGATGCCCAGTTCGAAGGCGGTATCTCCATCAACACGGCCAGCCCGAGCAACGGCGAGAATTTTGGCCAATTGTACACCGACCACTCGAACACGTTCCAGCTCAACCAGGCGATGGTGACCGTGCAGCGCGCGACCGACCCGAAGTCGGAGTATGATGTTGGCTTCGCGCTGCAGGCGCTGTACGGCACCGACGGTCGCTACCTGCACTACGTTGGTGTATGGGATCGCAGCTACGATACAACATACCAGCCGGCCCTGATCCAGGCCAACGTGGCAGTACATACGCCGTGGCTGTTCGCCAGCGGCATCGACTTCAAGGTCGGCATGTACCCGACGCCGATCGGCTACGAGGTGATCGATCCGTCACAGAATCAATTCTACTCACATTCCTACATCTACAACTTCGGCGTGCCGACGCTCGCCACCGGCGGCTACATGGTCGCACATGTCAATGGCATGATCGACATCTACCTCGGCGTCGACTCTGGCGTGAACACCTCGCTTGGTCCCTATTCGGGGGATAACAACTCGTCGTACTCTGGGATGGGGGGCTTCAATCTGACCCTGCTCGGCGGCAACCTGACAATCCTGGCGTTGACCCATTTCGGGCCGGAGAACCCAGGCAATACCGTACCGCTGGCGAACCGTTACAATCGTTATATCGCCGACTCCGTCATCACCTGGAAGGCGACCGACAAGCTGACGCTGACGGGCGAGCTGGACTACATCCATGACGACAACCCCTTCATTGGTCAGCCGACCGCCTATGGTGGGTCCGCCTATGCCTCCTATGCCCTGACTGACACGCTGACTCTGAACGGCCGCTTCGAGGTCTTTGACGACGAGAATGGCTTCTTCGTCACCGCCTTCCCTGGCAACAATGATTTCGCGGTGTCGCAAGGCGGTTATGCACCGCCGAACACGACCTACGGCACCGGCAAGGGGACCACGTACAGCGAGCTCACACTGGGCGTGACCTACAAGCCGGCGGGTCTGCCGGCGCCGATTTCCGCCCTGCTGATCCGGCCGGAAATCCGTTACGATACGACGCTGAACGGTGTGAAGGCCTTCAACGGTCCCAGCACCACCGGCGCCGGCAAGGACACCGGCGTCCTCACCCTGGCCGCCGACTTCGTCCTGACTTTCTGATCCGACCCTCCATCCTCCTCCCCACGTGGGAGGGGGTTAGGGGAGGGTGCGCTACCCCGGCTTCCGCCCGGTCACCAGATGCCACCGGTGGAAGAACGCCACCGCGCCATCCGTCATCTGCAATCCAAATCCGGCATGTTCTCCGGCCCGCGCCAGCCGGTCCACGATCACGCGCAGCGGCCCGATCCGCTGCGGATCATCGACAATCGCCGCCCATTCCTCGAACTTGCGTGTCTGATCCCACGTGCTCTCCGTCTCGATCACGAACCCCGCATCGGTGATCAACGCCCGCAGCTCACTCACCGGCAGCATCCGCACATGCGAGGGATCGCGCAGAATCTCGATCGCATTGTGCAGCTCCGACTCGCGCGCATCTGCGGAACTGACGACATCCGCCAGCACCAGTTGCGCACCGGGCTTCGCCACGCGCGCCAGCTCTGCCAGCACGGCCTTCGGAGCGTCGAAATGATGCACCGACAGCCGCGTCACCACGCCATCGAAGCTGCCATCCGGAAACGGCAGGGCGGTCGCACTGCCCTGCTGAAACGTGACGTTGCTGCGCCCCGCCTTGGCGCAACGCTCCTGTGCCTGCCTTAACATTTCCGGCGTGAGATCGAACCCCACGACGTCCTTTGCCTTCGCCGCGATCCCGACCATCACGATCCCCGGCCCGCAGGCGACATCCAGCACCGTCGCTCGCGGCCCAGCTTCCACCGCATCAACAAACCGTGCCGTCAGCTGTGCGGCGGTGATCGCCGCCGAGGTCGCGAACTGCGCCGCCTGACGGGTGAATTCGGTCCTTGTCCGTTCCAGATGGTCCATCTGTCTCGCCTTTGCTACAACGTCAGTCCGCCATCCACCGTGATCGTCTGCCCGGTCACCATCGCCGCGCCAAACCCCAAGAACAGCACGACCTCGGCCAGATCTTCGGGCTGACAGCGACGCTTCAGTAGCGCGCGCTCGATCGATTGCTGCCGCTCCTCATTGGTCCACTCCACCATCCAGGAACTGTCAACCGCGCCCGGCGCGATGGCGTTCACCCGCACCTCGGGCGCCAGCGCGCGCGCCAGGTTCTGCGTCAGGCTCACCACCCCCGCCTTCGTCGCCCCATACGCCAGGCTGCTGCCTGCGCGCCCCAACCCTGCGATTGAGGCGGTACTCACAATCGCCCCATGCGCCGCCTTCAGTGCCGGCGCCGCCGCCTTCGCACACCGGAACACGCCGATCAGATTCACCTGCAGCAATTGCTGCCACAGCTCCTCGGTGATCATTTCGAGTTCCGCTGGCGCGATCCGACGCCGCGTGCCTGGTGTGCCGGCATTGGCAAACAGCAGATCCAGCCTGCCAAGATCGGCGACGGCCTTGTTCACCATCGCCACCGCCCCGGCGGCATCACCCACACTGCCCGGCGCACCGATGGCGTTGCCGCCGGCATCGATCAGCTTGTCCACGGCTTCCGGCCCGCGCGGATCATCGGCCAGGTAGTTCACCGCCACGGTGCAGCCAAACCCAGCCAGCATCTTCGCGGTGGCGAAGCCAATGCCCGACGCGCCACCCGTCACCAGTGCGGTCTTGCCCTTCAAATTGTAGCTGATCATGTGCCCTCCGTTGGATGCAATCCGAAACGATCGCCCAACCCGCCATACAACCCGATCATCCGCGCCCGCCAGTCGCGCAGCGCTTCCAGCGTCGCTGCGCCCGCCAGCACATCGCGCGGGCTGCCGATGCGCGCGAACTGGAACGCCGAGAAAATGACGTAATCGACATAGGCAGGCGCCACGCCAGCCAGATACGGCTGCTCGGACAGCGTATGTTCCAGCGGCACGCAGATTTCGTGAACCGCCGACAGTGCCGCGTCGCGGTCAGCGCAATACGCTTCCAGCGTCATGCCGAGCTGCGTTTCGCGGGAGCCGCGAAAATAGGCCCTGTCGCCGGGGTCGATGACCCTGATGAAATCGGCATAGACCTGCTTGCGCAGCGGTGGAGACAGGCTGGTGTCCGACCAGATGTTCATCAACCGCGCCAGGCCACGGCCAGGACCTCCACCGAACAGCGACGGCCGATCGGGGTACGCATCCTCCAGATGGCACGCGATCGCCCAACTGTCGTGCACCACAACGCCGTTATCCTCGATAATCGGCACCATATGCTGCCCACTCAAACGGCGGACGCGGTCAACATCGGCGAACCGCGTCGGGATCACCTGCGGATCGAGCCCCTTATGCGCGAGGGCGTAACGAATTCGCCAGGAGAACGGACTGATCCGCCGTTCGCCCGACCCCACGCGTTCGTGAAAGATCAACGTCATTGTCTGTTCCTAATACGCAAGGCCTTACCACGAAGAAGGCCGAGAACCACGCAGGGCCACGCAGCCGGGGGACGGCTGCAACCGAGCGGGTGAGGCAAGTACTATTCTTGCGCTCCGCGCGAAGCGCATCAAACACATCCGCTACATGCACAAGATCGCGCGTGTCGCACGGCTTGGTGGCCCCTCGTGGTAAAATTTGCTCCCTTTCACCCGCTCCGCCCATCGACCGCGAGCTTACGGCGTCGCATCGCCTCGAGAAACTCCCCCATCATCCGCGCCGGCTCGTCGCTGTCCCACGACGCAGCAAAACTGTCGATCCCGCGTGCGATGGCATCGCGCAATGGCAGCTTCTCCCAAGCTGCGATCAGCGCTTTTTGCGCCCGTACCGCCCGCGGTCCGCACGCCAGGATAGTGACCACGCGCCGTTCCACCGCCGCGTCCAACGCTTCCGCCGCGACCACCTGCTCCACCAATCCCCAGCGTTCCGCCGTCGCCGCGTCGATCGTCTCCCCGGTCAGCAGCAGCTCCCGTGTGCGTCCCCAGCCGATCAGTTGCGGCAACAGCGCGGCCTCCACCACGGACGGAATGCCGATCCGCACCTCCGGCATGCCGAACTGGGCGTCCGCGCTCGCCACGCGCATGTCGCACGCGGCGGCCACCTCCAACCCTGCGCCCAGCGCGAACCCCCGCATGCGCGCGATCACCGGCACCGGCAGGCGACGGAACACATCGCAGCTCCGATGCACCAACGTGATGAAATCCCGCGCCGAGGCCGCATCGAGCCCCGCCATCTCAGTGATATCCGCACCGCCAATGAACGCGCGCTCCCCCGCGCCACGCAGCACCACCGCGCGCAAGGCGGAATCCGCCGCCAACGCTTCCACCGCCGCGATCAAATCCCTCATCACCGCACGGTTCAGCGTGTTCAGTTTGGCTGCATTCGCGATGGTCACCGTCGCCACGCCGCGGGCGTCACGGGCAACCTCAATCCGGTCCGAGCCAGGCATGCGTTTCTCTCCCTCGGTGCCAGACCAGCATGGACGCGACCGAAACGGCCCGCTAGGGTGGTGCAAAACCCAAGGGAAACGTACCATGCACCAAGCCCGTATCGGGCGGCGCCTGTTCGGCGCCGGCCTGGCCGCTGCAACCATTGCGCGTACCGCACGTGCCGCCGACGCCAAACATTACAGCCTCGGCTACGACCAGCCGCACACCACCGGCTACGGCGTCGGCGCCGATCTGTTCGCCGCCAAGCTGGCCGATCTCAGCAAGGGAACCATGATCATCGATCAGTTCCCGGGTGCGCAGCTCGGCCAGGAACCGCAGATGTTGCAGAAAATACGTACCGGCGACATCGACTTCATGTTCAGCGCCTCCGCCAACGCCGCGACCATCTCGCCGCAGTCAGGCGTGCTGTCGATCCATTTCCTGTTCACCTCGGAAGACCATCTGGTGCGTGCGGTCGCCACCCCGGCGCTGGTCGACGCGGTGCGCGCGATGTTCGCCGACACGGTGAAGGACGCGCATTGCCTCACGCTGCTGACACTCGGGCTGCGCCACCTTTACGGCAAGAAAGAGGTGCACAGCATGGCGGATGTGAAGAACGTCAAGATCCGCGTGCAGGCCACGCCGACCGAGGACACGATGTTCCCCGCCTACGGCGCGCAGATCGTGCACATGCCGTTCGGCTCGGTTTATACCAGCCTGCAGACTGGTGTCGTCGACATGGCGGAGAACGGCGTCAACGTCTATGACAGCAACAAGCATTACGAAGTCGCGCCGATCATGTCGCTGACCGGACATGAAGCGAACTGCAACCTGCTGTGGGTGAGCGGTAAGGTATGGGGCAGCCTCAGTGAGGAACAGAAGGGCTGGGTCGATGCCGCGGCGAACGAGGTCGCGACGAAAGAACCCACACTCGCCATCGACCTGGAACACAAGTCGCGCGCCAAGCTGGAGAAGATGGGTGTGAAGTTCGTCGACGGGGTCGACAAGTCCGCCTTCATCGCCACCGCGAAGCCGTTGCAGGACAAGATCGCCGCCGACCTCGGCCCGCACGCGACGAAGATCCTGCAGATCTGCCGTTCGATCATCTAATGCGGGGACCGTGCATCCAACCCCTCTCCCACAATGCGGGAGAGGGTGGCGAGCGATCGCGAGCCGGGTGAGGGCCGCGCATGACCGACATTGTCCTCACCACCGATCGCCACCTGAAATGGCGCGCCCTCGACAGTCTCGAGCGTACGCTGATGATCCTGTGCGGCGTGTGCCTCACCGGCTTCTGCACCTCCACGCTGATCGACGTCGTCACGCGTGAGATCGGCCACCCGCTGCTGTCGCTCCAGGAAGTCACCTCCGCCTTCTTCATCTACGGCATCTTCATCGGCAGCGCCGTCGCGACCCGCCGCAACGATCATCTGGTCCTGTCCGCCCTGACCGACCAAATGCGCGGCGGTACGCGCCGCTTCTTCGAAGCCTTCAATCGTGCCGTTGTGCTGTGCGTCGGCCTCGCCATGGTGATCTACGGCTGGCAGAACTTCTTGACCGGTTTTGGCAGTTTCCGCATGCCCTCGATGCTGCCGATTGCCTATCTCTACATCGCCATCCCGCTCTGCGGCGCGCTGATTGCGCTGTTCGCATTGGAGCAGATCGTCAACGGCCTGCGCAACGGCTTCGTCGTGCCCATCGGTGAAGGCCCGGCGCGGGACGTGGGGATATGAGCCTCTCCAACAGCATGCTGCTGCTGCTCATGACGACGCTGTTCCTCGCGCTCGGTTATCTCGGCGTCCCGGTCGCCTTCGCGCTGATCGCCGGCGTCCTCGTCGGCACCATCTTCACCCCCATCACCATGCAATCGATGATCGCCCAGCTCTTCAACGGGGTCGACGCCGAGGCGCTGATGGCGATCCCCTTCTTCCTGCTGGTCGGCGAGCTGATGACCTCCGCCAACGTCGTCATTCGTATTGCGGAACTATCGCAAGCCCTGGTCGGCCACATCCGCGGCGGCCTGGCGCAGGTCACCACCGTGTTCTCGATGTTTTTCTCCGGCATGTCCGGCTCGTCCTCGGCCGACGTCGCGGTGCTCAGCCGCACCATGGCGAAGCCAATGGCGCAGGAAGGCTACCGCCCCGAATTCACCGCCGCGCTGATTGCCGCTGCCTCCACCATCGCCGCGCTGGTGCCGCCGTCGATCATGGCGGTCGTCTACGGCGCCATTGGCAATGTCTCCATCGCCGGCCTGTTCCTGGGCGGGATTGTTCCGGGGCTGATGATCGGCTTCGGTCTGATGATCTACTGTTACTTCTTCGGCCCAGCCGGCCTGCAACGCCCGCGCTCCACCTTCCGCGGTCTGGTCGGCGCCACCTCCAAGGCAGCGCTGCCGCTGTTCATTCCGGTCATCCTGCTCGGCGGCATCATGACCGGCTGGTTCACCCCCACCGAGGCCGGCGTGATCGCCATCAGCTACATCCTGCTGGTGGTCGTCCCCTTCCTCAACCCCAGCCACCTGAAGAACGTGCCGCGCGATTTCGTCCACGCCGGCATGATCTACTCGCTGCCGATGATCACTATCGCCGCCGCGTCGGCGTTCGGTTGGCTACTCGCTTATCTGCGCGGCCCGATCGTGGTGTCCGGCTGGATCACCGGGCTCGCCGGCAATGACCCGTACAAAGTGATGTTCCTGCTGGTGGCCGTCTTCGTCATCGTCGGCGACTTCATCGAACCCGTGCCGGCCATCATCATCTTCATGCCCGTGGTCAACATGCTCACCGACGCGGCCAATATCAACGCGGTGCACATGGGTGTGGTGCTCATCGTCACGCTGGCTTTCGGCCTGATCACCCCGCCCTATGGGTTGGCGCTGCTGATGGCGTCCAAATTCATCAATGTACGCTTTTCCCTGGCATTGCGCGCATCACTGCCGATCTATGTGGTCTTCTTCGCCACCATCGCCTTCACCATCTTCTTTCCCGACGCGATCCTCTGGCTGCCGAAGCACGTGTTCCCGGAATCCGTCGGTTGCTTTAAATCGCCGGCCGGGACTGGCTACATCTGCCCCTGAGAAGGTCGTGATCTCGACCCATCGGCACCCGGGTGGTAGCCTCGCGACCCTATCAAGTGGTGGACGCCAGCAATGAATGATGTCACTCGAGCGGTCGAACCACCGGTCGTTCCGGTCGAGCCGCTGTTCGACCGCACACCAGTGGTCGCGGTCGACGGCACCGTCGCCAGTCTGCCGAATCCCCTGGTCTACGACGCCTCTTCGCGCTCCCTGCGTACCCGCAGCATCAACTTCGCGGCCAAGCGTTTCGCCGACATGGTCTTCGTCTCCGACCTCAGTCCCGCGACCGCCCAGGAACACTTCCGCTGGCGTGCCGCCGCGGTCCCGGGTGGCCTGTCAGAGCGCACGCAGGATGAGACCGCCACCGCCCAGCTCGCTATCGCCCATCGCGCTGGTCGCATCAGTATCGAAACGACGGAAAGCGATCGGCGCGCCACCGTGCGCTGGAGTGATCCGGATTTTGGCCCCCCCGTGGTCGGCTCGGCGATCGCGCGCGCCGGCTATGGCGGCATCCTGCTGGGCGGCCACGTCGCGCCCGCCTTCGATCCCAAGGCCATCGCCCGCCACGCCCCCGACCCCATGCAACCCTGGCCGCTGGGCGACTCCGTCGACGTACCGAAGAAACCACCGGCCGAGGTCACCGCGGCACTCGATGCGTTCCTCCACGGCTCGCGTGGCGTCTACGGCATTCTGATCGCCACGCCTGACCGCGTGCTGGCCGAGCGCTACAGCGCATTCGGCGCGTTCGATCGTGCGACGCCGTCCTGGTCGATGACCAAGGCGATCACCTGCACGATGATTGGCCGCCTGATCCACGATCGATGGCTGCATTCCGTGCACGATCCCGCCCCGGCGCCGTACTGGCGCGATCCGCGCGCCGTGCAGCACACTATCACCCTTGACAATCTGTTGCGTATGCGGGCCGGTCTGGCCTTGCCGGTGATGGACGAGCACGGACGCGTCACGCTTGGCTTCGAGAACAGTGCCGTCTATCACGACGCCGGCGATGCGTTCGAGGCCGCGCAACGCGCGATCGTCGCCACCAAACCGGGATCGGTGTTCCGCTATATCAACAGCGGCATCAACGTGCTCGGCGCGGTGATCCGCGACCAGATCGAGCAGCGCGGGCTGCCCTATCATCAGACTGCCTATCAATTGCTGGCCGATCGCATCGGCATGAGCAGCTACCAACACTCAGCTGACCTGCTGGGCAACCTTATCGCCTCCGGCGCCGGATTCGCCACGCTGCGCGATTACGCCAAGCTGGGTGTGCTGTATTTGAACGACGGCATGTGGAACAATGACCGCCTGTTGCCCGAACACTGGGCCGACTACGCGCTGACCGCCACGCACACCGGCACCAGCTACGCCGCCTGCTTCCGCACGAATATTGACGGGTTGTTCCCCGACCTGCCACCTGACACTGCGTGGGCGTCTGGTGCCTCGGACCAGCGCATCTTCATCCTGCGCCGCAGTCGCATGGTCGTCGCGGTCGCCAACGAAACCGATTACCCCATGGATCTCGCCGCGTTGAACCGCGCGATCGCCACGGCGATCGACACCAACTGGTGCTGATCCAAACCGACAGGAAGGAAACGTCGATGCCCGCCGTGATCAATCCCGCCCGGGTCCAGCTCGAACAAGGGAAGCTCTCGCTCGGCTGCGGTGTGCGCCTGACGCGTAGCGTCGAGATCGGCGTGGCGATGAAAGCCGCCGGCTTCGACTGGTTGTTTATCGATTGCGAACACGGCACGATATCGCTGGACGCCGCGGCGCAGATCGCGGTGGCCGCGCTGGATGCCGGCATCGCCCCGATGGTGCGCGTGCCGAACGGCGAATACGCCATGGCCACGCGCGTGCTGGACAACGGCGCGCTGGGCATCGTCATGCCGCATGTCGATACCGCCGCCGAAGCGGCGGAGGTCGTGCAGAAGCTGAAATACCCGCCCGTCGGCCATCGCTCGATGGGCGGCATCGGCCCGCATTACAGCCTACGCAACGCGAAGTCGGCCGAGGCCGCGGCAGCGCTGAACGCGGCGAACCTGACCGTGGTGATGCTGGAAACCCCGGCGGCGATCGCCAACGCGGACGCCATCGCGGCGGTGCCCGGTGTCGACGTGCTGCTGATCGGCACCAACGACCTGTGCGCCGAGATGGGCATCCACGGTGATTTCGGTAACGAAGAGGTGACCAAGGCCTACAAGGCCATGATCAGTGCCTGCAAGAAGCACAACAAGTTCCCCGGCATGGCAGGCGTCTACAATGAGGAGCTGATGGCCCGCTATATCGGGTTGGGCGCACGGTTCATCCTGTCAGGTAATGATGCCAGCCTGCTGGCCGCCGCCGCCACCTCGCGCGCCGGGGCGCTGCGCAAGATGCACGGCTGAGGCGCATGGTCCTGACGCCGCCGGACGGTTCCACCCGGCTGATCCCGATTATCGGTGATCCGATCGCCCAGGTGAAATCGCCCGGCGGCATCACTGCGGCGCTGCACGCACGTGGTCTGAATGCCTACGTGATGCCGGCCCATGTCAGCCCGGCGGACGTCTATCGCGGTCTCGCGGGATTGTCCCTGCTGCGCAACGTTGATGCCATTCTGGCGACGGTGCCGCACAAATTCGCCGCCTTCCGCCATGCCACGACGGCCACGCCGCGCGCGATGTTGCTGGGTGCCGCCAACGTCCTGCGTCGCAATCAAGACGGCACCTGGCATGCGGACATGCTGGACGGTGTTGCCTTCGTCACCGCGCTGCGCCAAGCCGGTTGCGATCCCGCGGGCAAACGTACGCTGTTGGTCGGGGCCGGTGGTGCCGGCGCCGCGATCGCACTCGCCTTGCTCGAAACCGACGTCAGCGTGCTGCAGATCCACGACGCCGACCCCACCCGTCGCGACGCCCTGTTGGACCGGTTGCGTGGCCAAGGCACCGGCCGCCGCCTGACCGGTTCCGACGATCCTTCCGACAGCGACATCGTCATCAACGCCACTCCCGCCGGCATGCGCGCCGACGACCCGTTGCCGGTGAAAGCCGACTGGCTGACTCCCGACATGGCTGTGGGCGACGTGATTACCGTGCCCGAGATCACACCGCTGCTCGCGACCGCGCGCCGCATCGGCTGCATCACCTCCACCGGTGTCGCAATGTTCACTGCCGGCCGCGACCTGATCGTGGATTTCCTGCTGGGCACCTAACCCCACTGCCCCACGCGTCACCCTGCGGAAGCAAGGGCCCACGGGTCAGCACATTGCCGCGAGTTTGGATGGCTACTTCCGCAGGAATAACCTGGGCCGCCAGCGCCGCCCACCAACTCCCCACCATTCCTTCCGCGGTCCGATCCCATGTGAACGCCGCCGCCGGCACCATCCCCCGCGCGCCCAACCCCATTGCCAGCGCGTCATCCTCCAGCACGCACCGCAACGCCCGGCCATCGCGTCAACATCCAGCGAATCCACCAACACCGCCGCGCCGCACGCCATCGCCTCCAGCA
>DATHNE010000314.1:0-18257 GCA_035486355.1 Acetobacteraceae bacterium | reverse complement strand
AGCCTGGGCAGCGCGACCGTTTCCGTGCCGAAGCGGAAACCATCGCTGATTTCATCCAGGCAAACGGCATGCAGGTGTTCGCGGCGAAATACGCGCTCGGCCCGACACGCGTGCAGTTCGAGAATAAGGATCCGCGTGGGTTCGACGAATTCCGCCACATGCTGGCGGAACATTCCGCCCTCGGTGCACGCAACACGCAGCTCGGTGTGCAGCGGGAGCGGCCATCGCTGTATGACCTCGTCGATCAGATGAAGACGCTGACCATCCCGACGCTGGTCCTCACCGGCGACGAGGATTGGCCCTGTCTCGCGCCGGGTATCCTGATGAAGCAGACGATCCCGGCCGCCGCGCTATCGGTGATGCCGAACTGCGGGCATGCCATCAACCTGGAGGATCCGGACGGCTTCAATCGGATCGTCAGCGATTTCCTGGCGCAGGTCGATGCCGGGCGATGGCCGACGCGTGATCCGCGTGCTGTGACGGCGTCGATCACCGGGATGCGGTAGGCGCCTCGGCGTCGCCGAGCACACCCAACGTACGGAGCAGAGGACCGCACCCGGTCAGGACATCCTGCACCAGTTTGCGCGCGTGCTGCTCAATCTCCCGCGGATCCTCAAGCGGTTGGCCATCGCGCTGGAGGCTGCGCCCGCTGCGGCGGAGTTGTGCGATCGTCGTCTGCGCCAGCGGCACGGCGTCGTCTGCCGCACCGTCCAGCAGTTGGCCGACCACCATGGTTTCCAGCGGATCGGCGCCAAGCAGCGTGCCAATCGCCGGCGCTGCGAGCCTCGGCATGTCCGCGCCATCGCCAGTGGCCCGCGCGATCCAGCGGTTGAGCGCACGCGCGGTCACTTGACCACCGGCTGGATCGGGCAGCAGCGGATGGACATGCCCGGCCCGCATTAACAGGGTCAGGGCCTGCATCACGTCGCCGGTCGTCCGCGCGGGGTCGATGCGCTTTAGACCGTCGATCGAGGCTGGGCGCTCACGCAACATGGCCAGCAGTGGCATATAGATCTCCGGTCGCCCCGTCAGAGTGCCGACGGGCGTTGTGAACGAGATCTCACATTCCGGCAGCGGGCCGATCCGGGTGAACCGAAACGCCTCCAGCAGGGCCGCCTGCTCGAGTGGCAACAGCTGCACAAGGCCACGACGGTACACATCGCGCCGGAATCCCCGGGCCATGCCCAAGTCGCGCAGGGTTTCGCGAATTCGCAGATCGTGCGTCGCAGTGACCAGCGGGATCATGTCGCCAAGCACCGATGCCACGTCGAAATTTTCCGCGAGGGTGGCGCTGCCGAGATACGGGCAGCATGCCTCCTGCATGGCATCCATCACCTCACTGAACATCAACGGATGCCAGTCAGCATTGAGGAATTCGTGGGCGAAATAACGTGGGCTCTGCTTGCGCGGAAGGTTCAACCGCGCCTTAAGGTCCGGGTGTGACGTGAAGTAGCGCGCGCCACCGGTGCGCGCGATCGAGCAAGTCCAGCACCGCGGGCACCATCTGATCGCTGCAGTTCAGGCCTGCTGAGGCCACCAGCCGCATCAGCTCACGCAGCGGCACCAGCGAGGCCCAGCCTGCCTGCGTGCTAGACGAGACATATGCCAGTCCGCCGGGGCACAGGCGCTGGCCGATCATGTCGACCAGATGTTGGCGGTTGGCCGCGGATACCCAGCTCAGCACGCCGTGCGAGACGATGAAATCGAACGCCGGCAGGTCCAACGGTGGCTGCTGCGCCAGGTCCGCGAACGAGGCCTCGACGAAGGTGATGTTGGTCAGTCCTACCTCGGCCGCGCATTGGTGCGCCAGCTCGATATGTGCCGGGTTGAAATCGAAACCCCAGACCTCGGCCTGTGGACAGGTCGCCGCGACGAAGATCGCAGTCATGCCGAACCCGCAGCCAAGATCGGCATAGCGGAACGGGCTGACAAGCCCGGTGGACGCTGGCCCAACAGCACCGCGGTGAGCGCCAGCCAGGGTGGCGTCATCTCGCGATAGACGTTGTCGGTATCGGTCACATCGGTGACGTCGCCGTCATCCCAGCGGGCCACGGCGTCCTCAAACTCCTGCGCGCGGCGCTACCAGACGGCGGACCGACCGGCCAGCCCGTTCTATGGGCCAATCGCGACGCCGGGATGGCCGTACGCTTCAAGCTGGGCGTTGAGTTCCGCGCCCAGCAAGACGGCGTACACTGACACGAAGAACCAGAGCATCACGCCGATCACGGCGCCGATCGGCCCATAGGTCGCGCCGAAGCTGCCGATGTGGTCGATGTAGAAATCGAGCAGGCCGGACGCCGCCAACCACACCATCGTGGCCAGCAGGGCACCCGGCGCGATCCTTCGCTTTGAGCCGGTGCGATGGGATGGCCCGAAACGGTATAGCAGCCCGATCGACAGGGTGGCGAAGCCGACCAGCATCGCCAAGCCAGCCAAATGCAGCAGCACGATGCGCGTGTGATACTGCAGTATGCCCAGCACACGCAGCCAGGCGGGCAGAAATACCAGCACGGCAATGCCGAGCACCGCCACCAGGATGGCTGACATCGTGAGGCCGAAGCCGACGAGCTGGAATCGTAGGATGCTGCGCCGCTCGTGCGTGCCGTAGGCAAGGTTGAGCGCAGCGATCACCGACTTGGTGCCTGTCGCCGCGCTCCAGAACGTGATCAGCGTGCTGACGCCAAGCCCGTAACTGAGACGTGCGCGCGGCTGTGCCACCAGATGGTGCACGCGTTCCGCGATCAGCTCGTACGCCGGTGGTGGCAGCAGCGTCTGGACCGCGCGCAGCTGCGGCTCGACGTTCCATGGATTGAACGCCAGGCCGTAGATCGAGATGAGTATGCTGATCGCCGGGAACAGCGCGAGGGTGGCGTAGAACGCGCAGCCAGCGGCGGTGAGCGACACCCGATCCGACACGCTGGCGGCGAGTGTGCCCCGCAGCATGGCGCCCCAGTGCCGCCATGCCGGGTGCCGCCACGCCGGCGCTTCGTGGTTCGGCGTGGCGGCTGAGCTGGCGGCTGGATCGACGGGCTGAGACCCCTCGCTCATGCACGGACTCCTTGGCGGCCAATCGTAGCGCAACCCGTTGCCGGTCCGAAATCCCTTGCGAATTGTGGCGCTTAGGCCGGCGTGCTGGCAGCGGGCAGGTTTTTTCGCCCAACCTGAAATTTATTCTTGCGCGGGGGGGGTGGGGGGCCTATGTGCGGTCCCCACGCAGCAACGCACGTGCCTCTGGCCCTTGGTGGTTACGCAACGACGTCAAGCGTTCTGGCAATCGTTTTGGTCGCTGGTTCGTTCGACCGTTTCGTCAACTCCGCCCGCCGCCTCACTCAGGCGGGCGCTCAGCAGAGGGGCAGGTGCAATGACACCCAAGCTCGTCCGTTTTGTCGCGCAGCAGCAGCCGGCCACGCCGTGCTTGGTGCTTGATGTTGATCGTGTGGAAGAAAACTTCCGTGCGATTCGGCACGCGCTACCGCTGGCGCATATCTACTACGCCGTGAAGGCGAATCCGGCCCATCCGGTGCTGGAACGACTTGTGCGGCTTGGCAGCAGCTTCGATGCCGCGAGCATCGAGGAGATCGGCGCCTGTCTGGCCGCTGGTGCGCGCGCCGAGGCGATCAGCTTCGGCAACACGATCAAAAAGGCGACCGCGATCCGTCGCGCGCATGAAGCGGGCGTGGGCCTTTATGCGTTCGACTCAGCGGAGGAGCTGGAGAAGTTGGCGGAGAACGCGCCCGGTGCGCGAGTCTATTGCCGCATCCTGGTAGAGAACGACGGCGCCGATTGGCCGCTGTCGCGCAAGTTCGGCACCAGCATCGACACGGCGAAGGAGCTGATGCTGCGCGCCGGTGACATGGGCCTCGACCCATATGGGCTGTCGTTCCACGTCGGCAGCCAGCAGACCGCGACGCGCGCGTACGAAGTGGCGATCGGGAAGGTGGCAATGCTGTTCACCGATCTGACCGAGGCCGGCGTGAATTTGCGCATGATGAATTTGGGTGGCGGATTCCCGACCCGCTATCGTGACGAGGTGCCGGAGATCGACAGCTTCGGCGATGCGATTATGCGCGCGATGACGGATCATTTCGGTAACGCATTGCCGGAAATCCTGATCGAGCCTGGCCGGTCCGTGGTCGGCGACGCCGGATTGGTATCGGCCGAAGTGGTGCTGGTCAGCCGCAAGTCGAAGACGGATCCGGTGCGCTGGGTGTACCTCGACATCGGCCGCTTCGGTGGGCTGGCGGAGACCGAGGGCGAGGCGATCAAGTATCGCATCACTACCTCGCATGATGGTGGCAAGACGGGGCCGGTGGCGATCGCGGGACCGACCTGCGATGGCGCGGACATCATGTATGAGAAGTCCAACTACCGGCTGCCGCTGGCGCTGCGCACCGGGGACCGCGTTGCGCTGCTGTCCGCCGGGGCCTATGTCACCACCTATGCCAGTCAGAGCTTCAACGGCTTCAGGCCGCTGGAGGAACACTACATCTGATCGGCAGATGTGCCGGTGACGGAAGAAGGGGCCGCGAGGCCCCTTCTTCGTTGCGCCGGTAGCGCGTCGGGAACCGCGGACACGGCACATCGCACCCGTTCCCGTCCTCACCCCAACTGGCTAAACTGCCCTCACCGCAAGGGAGGACAGCCATGGCCAGCGTCACCGTCAAGGCCACCGACGGCATCGGCAGCTTCGCGGCCTATCTCGTCGAACCCAAAGCGAAGCCGGCGGGCGTCGTCGTCCTGATCCAGGAAATCTTCGGCGTGAACCAGGCAATGCGCGACATCGCGGCCTGGGTCGCCGACATCGGCTTCATTGCCGTCTGCCCCGACTTGTTCTGGCGGATCGAGCCCGGCATCGACATCACCGACAAGACCGACGCGGAGTGGAAGCGCGCGTTCGAGCTGTTCCAGACGTTCGACCAGGTGAAGGGGATCGAAGACCTGAAGGCCACCGTCGCGGCGGCACGAACGCTGCCGGGTGCAAACGGCAAGGTCGGCACGATGGGTTACTGCCTCGGCGGCCGGCTGGCGTTCATGATGGCGGGGCAATCGGATGCCGACATCAACGTGTCCTACTACGGCGTCGGATTGGACGGGCTGCTGGGGGATCTTGGTAAGCTCACCAAGCCGCTGATCGTGCATATTGCCGATCGCGATGCGTTCTTCCCCGCGGAAGGGCGCGCCAAGGTGGCGGTCGCGGCCAAGGGGCACACGCAAGTGGCCTGCTACAACTATGATGCCGATCATGCTTTCGCACGGGTCAACGGGATCCACTGGGATGGCCGTTGTGCCACGATCGCCAATGGCCGCAGTGCGCAGGCGCTGGCGAAAGCGTTGGGTTGATCGCCCTGCTTCGCCATTATTGCAGGTTTGCGCCGGGCGCGGGCGTCGGATCGTGGGGCGCCTCGCCCAAGGAATAATACCAGGGGCGGTTGAGCCTGACCCGTACTCGTCATGCCTGCGCAAGCCAGCATCGACGAGAGGGCAGCCAAAGATGGGAAATCCCATGGATGCTTTCGCCGGCATGCCGAGGCGGGATCAGGCTCAACCGCCCTTGGTATAATATCCTGAAGGCAGGTCTGCCTTTTGGTGGCCGTCAGAGGATCGTAAGGTCACCCCGGGCAGACGGTGAGGAGGTGAGCGCGCCAATGGACGGAACGATCAAGCCTGTGACCGAGGGCAAGGGGCTGGCACGCTCGGCAGGCGCATTGGCCGGGATCAAGGTCATCGACCTGACCCGGGTGCTGGGGGGCCCATACTGCACGATGATCCTGTCGGATCATGGGGCAGAGGTCATCAAGATAGAGCCGCCGCAGGGGGACGAGGTGCGGGACTGGGGCCCGCCCTTCCATGAGGGCGACGCGAGCTACTTCATCGGCATCAACCGCAATAAGCGCTCACTGGCGCTGGACATCTCAAAGCCAGAGGGCAAGGCCGTGCTGCTGCGCCTGCTAGAGGGCGCGGACGTGGTCATCGAGAACTTCAAACCCGGCTCGATGGAGAAGTGGGGCTTGGGCTATGCGGACGTGCTGGCGGAACGCTTTCCTGAGCTGATCCACTGCCGGATTTCCGGATTTGGCGCCGACGGACCGCTGGGAGGATTACCGGGCTACGACGCAATTCTGCAGGCGATGACCGGCCTGATGAGCGCGAATGGCGATGCGACCACGGGGCCAATGCGGCTGGGTACCGCCATCGTCGACATGGGCACCGGACTCTACTCCGCGGTGGGCATCCTGATGGCGCTGCAGGAACGTACGCGGTCGGGTCGTGGGCAGTACCTCGACATGACGCTGTACGACTGCGGCATGGCGCTGCTGCATCCGCAGGCCGCCAACTTTTTCCTGAATGGCATGCGGCCGGCCGGCACGGGCAATCCGCATCCCAACCTGGTGCCGTATGACAAGTTCCCGACGCGCACCTGCGAGATCTTCATCGCCTCGGGCAACAACGGTCAGTTCCGCAAGCTGTGCGAGCTCATCAATCGGCCGGAGATGGCGGAGGATCCGCGCTTCGCCGACAACGGCAAGCGCAACATCAACCGTGCGGCGTTGACCGAGGTGCTGGCGGCGGCTTTCGCCGAGTACGATGGCAATGAACTCGCGCTGCGGCTGATCCGCGGCGGCGTGCCGGCAGGTCCCGTGTTACCTGTGGACGAATCGACCGCAGCGCCGCACACCGCGCATCGCGAGATGGTAACGGAGCTGGATTGGTATCGCGGGCTTGGCACGCCGATCAAACTGTCCCGCACGCCAGGCGGCACGCGCGGTACGCCACCACGTTTTGGTGAGCACAGCGCGGAGGTGTTGGCGCAGCACGGGTACAAGCCAGATGAGATCGCCGAACTAACCGCCACCGGCGTTGTGCTGCGCGAGCGCCGAAGATCGTAGCGGCGATGGCGGACGATCCGCTCCCGTTGATCGTGAGTCCGGCGGACGACGCTCCGCCGGGTGGGGACGTTATCGTCGCGCATCCGGGCGCGCTGGCACGGCTGCGGCCGCACCAGCGCAACGGTATTCCGTGGGCCGTATTCTATCCGGATTGGTATTTTGGCCACCTATCCGGATTCGCGCCAACGGCGAGCCGGGCAAGGCTTCGATGCAGTCCTGCGCGATTGTCTGGATCTCGGCCAGGCCGCGGGGCATTCACTGAACCCGTTCTTCGATGAGGCGTGGTATCGCGCTGCCTATCCCGATACTGTCAACGCGATTGCCGCGGGCGACGTCGAGTCAGGCTTCGACCACTATTATCGCAGCGGGTATCTCGCCCGATCGCCGCACTGGCTGTTCGAGGAGGCTGATCGCTGCGGATTGCACCGACCCCGAGGCGTTCGCACGGCACATTGTCGCGGTGTATCGCGATCCCGCATTGTGGCAGTCCCCGCGGGAGAACGCGTTGGTGCACCTGGCGGCCGACAACAGCCACGAGCATTACTTGCAGGCCCTGACGACGATTCTCGGCAGGTAGTCGGTGATTCGTCTTGCTTGGGAAAGCATCCATGGGCAACACAATTATATCATGTGCCCTGGATTCCTGCATGCGCAGGGATGACGGGGCAAATACGTTACGCGTTGGTGATGCCGCCGTCGATCGTGATGGTCTGGCCGGTGATGTAGGACGAATCCTTTGAGCACAGGAAACGGATCACCGAGGCGACTTCGGACGGCTGGCCGTAGCGCTTGAGCGGGATTTCCTGGC
This sequence comes from Acetobacteraceae bacterium, assembly GCA_035486355.1. Lineage (GTDB taxonomy): Bacteria > Pseudomonadota > Alphaproteobacteria > Acetobacterales > Acetobacteraceae > Palsa-883. The sequence continues at coordinate 10,562 of DATHNE010000314.1, read as the reverse complement.
GATAGGCATCCCCGCGCTCGGCGACGATGGGTTCCGACATGCGGGTCACGATCAAACCTGGCGCGATCGCGTTCACCAAGACGTCGGGGGCGAATTTGCGGGATAGCGCGCGGGTCAGGCCGACGATGCCGCCCTTTGCCGCCGCGTAGGCGGCGCGGTCAGCGCTCCCACGCCGATAGGCGACAGAGCTCGCAAACACGATGCGTGCGGGGTGGCGCGTGTCGGCGCGACCCCGCATGGCAACTGCCATGTCATAGGCATTGGCGAGATTGGCAGCGATCGCGCGATCCCACACGCCGTGTTCCTCGGGGTCCAGCGGGTCGCGCTCGAACACACCGGCGAGGTGCACCAGGGCATGGATCGGCTTGGCGCCTTCCATGATCGCGACACAGTCGGCCGGTGTGGCGAGATCGGAGACCGTGGTGAAGACGCGGTTCTCGCCCAGCACCTTCCGCGCCTGTTCCAATCGGTCGGCATCCAGATCGACGAGCAGTACGTGGCCGCCGTGATCGAGGATGGTGCGTGCGGTCGCCACCCCGATACCACCGGCACCACCGGTGATGACGAAGCGCTTATTGGTGAATTCGGCCACGTCACGCCACCAAGGTTGAATAATCGAGCGTCGCCATCACCTGCACGCGCCGCATGTAGCGCGGCTCGTCGGCGGTGTAGTCCGCCACCGCGTTGTGAACGGTGCCGATGTTGTCCCACATCAGCACGTCACCCTCGGTCCAGTGATGCGCGTGGAGATAATCGGCGCGTTCCTGATGGCGGAACAGGAAATCGAGGATCTCACCGCTTTCCTGTGGATCCATGCCATCGATGAACATCGTGTAGCCCGGGTTGGCGTAGAGCACCCACCGCCCGGTGATCGGATGGCGCCGGAACAGCGGCTGCGACACCGGTGGCTTCTTCGCGCGTTGCTCTGGGGTCAACGGGCCGCGCCGCGAGCCGGGGCGCTTGCGCATCTCGTCCCAGAACTTGACGAAGTCGTGCGTCGCAGTGCGGCCCTCCAGCTGGTGCTTCAGTGCGTCCGGCAGATCGTCATAGGCGGCGTGCATATTGCGGAACTGGGTCTCACCCAGCACCTTGCCGTTGCGTCGGGGGGCATGTTGGCAATGCAGGACATTGGCCAGCGCGATGTCGCGGCTGTACGACATATCGGTGTGCCAGCCCTGGCCGGCGTCGTTCAAGCCGACCGGTTTTCCATCGCGCGTCATGTTGGACAGAACCATCACCTCCGGCTGGCCGGCTTCGAAATAAAGATTGGCGACGTTGATCTCGAGGTCGCCGAACCGGCGGCCGAAGGCGGCGAATTCCGGGACGTCGAACGTCTGGTCGGGGAAGCACAGCACGCCGTGCGTACCGAGGGCGCACAGGATGGTGCGGAAATCGGTGTCGGACAGAGGCCGGCCGAGATCAATGCCGGTGATACGAGCGCCGAGGGTTTCGCCGCTGGGGGTAATCTGCATGGGACGTCCTCCGGGATAGCGCGGGGATCAAACGCCCGAACGGCGCGGGCGTGAAGGGGCGGGTGGTCGTTCAGCGCGAACCGGTTACCCTGCCCGTTGGGCATTGGGCGGGGAGAGCGTGTTGGGACAGCCGACGGACGTGCTGGTGATCGGCGGCGGCGCCATTGGTGCCAGCGTCGCGTATTTCCTGCGCGCGCGGGCCCATCCGCCGCGGGTGACGGTTGTGGAGCGCGATCCGACCTATGCCCAGGCGTCCACGCCGCGTGCGTCGGGAGGGGTGCGACGACTGTTCTCGGGGCCGGAGAACATCGCTTTGTCGAACTTCAGCATTCCGTTTTACCAACGGTTTCGCGAGGACATGGCGGTGGACGGCGTGCCGGCGGAAATCGGTTATCGGAATGGGGGATACCTGTTCATCGTGCCCGAAGACGGACGGCAGGCATTGGAGTTGAATGTGAAGGTGCAGCAGCAGCATGGCGTCCGGGTGGAGCTGCTGGAACGCGATGCGCTGCGCGCGCGGTTTCCGTCCATGTTCGTGGACGATTTGGCCGTGGGGGCGCATTCGCTGGACGACGGGTGGCTCGATCCGCACAGCGTGTTGTGGGGGTTCCGCAAGAAGGCGGCCGCACTGGGCGCGACGTTCGTTGCGGATACGGTGGTAGGCATTGAGGTTGACGATGGGCAGGTACGTCGCGTGCGCTTGCAGTCTGGGGCGATGCTGGCGACTGACTGGGTGGTGAATGCCGCAGGGGCGTGGGCCGGCACGGTGTCCGAAATGATCGGGATGGCCACGCCGATCCATCCGATGCGGCGCTTCGAGCACTACTTCGAATGCCAGGATCGGATCGAACCGCTGCCTTACGTCAAGGACTTGCAGCGACTGGCGTTCCGTCCCGAGGGCAACGGCTATACGGGCGGCGTGCCCACGGGCGATGAGCCGCGCAGCTTCAATTTTGAGGTTGACCACGGCTATTTCGAGCAGGTGGTGTGGCCCGCGTTGGCACATCGTTTCCCGGTCTTCGAACGCACGCGGGAGATCAGCGTGATGGCGGGGCTGTATGATCAGAACGATCTGGATGGCAATGCGATTATCGGTCCGTGGAGCGGGCGGTGTGAGACCTTCCTGATGGCGGCGGGGTTCTCCGGGCATGGGCTGATGCATGCGCCTGGCGTCGGGCGGGCGATCGGGGAGCTGATCCTGGATGGAGCATATCAGACGCTGGATCTGGCACGGTTGGGCTGGGATCGTGTTGCGCGTAATGACCCCTATCGCGAGCGGGGCATCATCTGAACGCCACCGGTCCGGAGGAAAGGGAGCATCATTGGAAACGATCATTTCGATCGAAATATTGACCGACCTGGTCACCGCCGTGTTCACCACGCGTGGGATGGCGGACGATGACGCGCGCACGATGGCCGCCGTGGTTGTGGCTGCGGAGCGCGATGGCACGCGAAGCCATGGCATCCAGCGTATGCGCGGCTACGTGGACAGCATCGCGTGCGGCTGGATCAACGTGCGCGCCGAACCTCGTGCGCATCGAAGCGCCACGGCAATGCTGTCGGTGGACGCCGACAACGGCTTTGCCCAGATCGCCTTGGCGCATGCACGGTCGGAGCTGATGACGCTGGCGCGGGAACACGGGATGGCGGTGCAGACGACGCGGAACTCGCATCACTTCGCGGCACTTTGGCCCGATATTGAACCGTTCGCCGAGGCAGGGTTGATCGCGCTGACCATGGTAAATTCGCGGCCGTGGATCACGGCGTGGGACAGCCCGAAGCGGGTGCTGGGGACCAATCCGGTTGCCTTCGCTTGCCCACGCGAGGGAGCTGGCCCAGTGGTCTGGGACCAGGCGTCCAGCCGGATGTCGCAGGGTGACGTGCTTCTGCATGCCAGCGCCGGGCGGCCTCTGCCGGCCGATGTCGGGGTGGATGCGGACGGGCAGCCCTGCAGGGATGCGGCTATGGTGCTCGATGGCGGCGCATTGCTGCCGTTTGGTGGGGCCAAGGGCAGCTCGGTCGCATTCATGGTCGAGGTGCTGGTGGCGGCGTTCGGCGGCGGGCATTTTGGGTTTGAGGATGGGCGGGCAGCATTTCCCAAGGCCACGACCTCGAACGCCGGACAGTTCGTGCTGTTGCTGGATCCGACAGTGAATGGCGGCAATTTCGCCGGCCGGGTGGAGGGGCTGCTGGCGGAGATGGCGACGCGGGGGGTGTCGCGGTTGCCGGCGGATCGGCGCTATGCGGCGCGGCGGAAGGCGGAACGCGTGGGGATCTCGGTGCGGATCGAACTACTGCGGGATTTGGAACGTTTTGCCCAAGGATGAGCTGCGCCCCCATGTCCGTCTATGACGAACCGAAGCACGACTGCCATTGCCATCTGTTCGATCCGCTGCGGTATCCCTATCGGGCGGAGACGCCCTATCGGCCGTCGGGTCAGGAAATCGCAACGCTGGAGCAGATGAACGCGGTGTTCGCCGCGTATGGCGTGCAGCGCGCGCTGTTGGTGCAGCCAAATTCCGGCTACGATACGGATCTCAGTTGCATGCTGGATGCGATCGCCGCTAGCGAGGGGCAGTTCAAGGGCGTTGCCGTGGTGCCGCTCGATATCAGTGCGACCGAGCTGGTGGCGCTGCGCGGGCGCGGCATTGTCGGGGTCGGATTCAATCCCGCAGGGCTGGGACTGGCCGGTTATGATGGCGCTGGGCCACTGCTGGAAAAATTGGCTGCTCTGGGCCTGCTGCTGCAAGTGCAGGTGCAGCAAGATCAGATTCTGGAGCTGCTGGTGCTGTTGCGGACGTTCCCGGGGCGGTTGCTGATCGATCATTGCGGGCGCCCGGATATCGGGTTGGGCATTGATGCGTTGGGGTTTCAGGCCCTGCTGGCGTTGGGGCGGGAGGGGCGGACCTGGGTGAAGCTGTCCGGCTATGCAAAGTTCTCGCGCGAGCCGTGGCCACATCGGGATACGTGGCCGTTCGTGCTGGCGTTGAAGGCGGCGTTCGGGGTGGAGCGGTGCCTGTGGGCGTCCGACTGGCCGTTCATTCGGGCACCGGAGCGAGTGGATTACGGGCCGTTGGTGCGACTGGTGGCAATGTTGTTCCCGGCACGGGATGAGCGGGCACGGGTGTTCTGGGGGAATGCCGCGGAGCTGTTCGGGTTCGAGGCCGTGGGATGAATGCACCTCGCTCGCGGCGAGACCCGCACCCGGCATCGCTTCGCTCGCCGACCTCTCCGGCAAGCGGGAGAGCTGAATTCCGCTACACGCGTCGAACGATATAGGTGGCTTCAAGTGCCGCGACGATCGCGTCCGCATGCACGGGATCGCGGGCTTCGACCATCACTTCCAGTTCGGCGGCCTGTACGGACGCGGCGGCGAACAGCCGCTGGTGCGACACCTCGATAATGTTGCCGCCAGAGATACCGATCTTCCCCGCGATGTCCGCCAGTACGCCCGGCCGGTCGGGAATCTGCAAATGCAACCGCAACAGCCGCCCGTCGCGCAGCAGGTTGCGCAGCAACACGTTGGACAGAATGCGCGCGTCGATATTTCCTCCGGTCACCGCGACGCCGACCCGCTTGCCTTTGAATCGTCCGGCATAGGTCAGCAGCGCAGCAACGCCGGCGGCACCGGCGCCCTCCGCCACCACCTTGGCGCCCTCGGCCAGCAGGCCGATCGCCTCCTCCACCGCGCGTTCCGGCACCACCAGCATGTCGGTCAGGCGTCGGCGCACCATCTCCAGCGGGATCTCGCCGATGTCGCGCACGGCGATGCCCTCGGCGATGGTCGGGCCGCCCACCGAGACCGCGCGTCTGGCGATGCGCTGGGCCATCGCGGCGTAGCTCTCGACCTCGACGCCGTAGACCGCGATGCCAGGCCTGAGCGCCGTGGCCGCCGTCAGGCAGCCGGCCAGCAGCCCACCGCCGCCCACTGGTATCACCAGCGCATCCAGTTCCGGCACGTCCGTCAGTAGCTCCAGCGCCAGCGTGCCCTGCCCGGCGATCACCGCCAGGTCGTCGTAGGGATGGATGAAGACCATCTGCCGCGTTTCGGCCAAATGCGCCGCATGGGTGGCAGCTTCGGCCAGGCTTTCGCCGTGCAGCACCACCTCCGCGCCCCAGGCGGCGGTGCGGGTAATCTTGGTCGCCGGCGTCATGTTGGGCATGACGATGGTCGACTTGACGCCCAGCAGGTGGGCATGGCGGGCAACAGCCTGGGCGTGGTTGCCCGCCGACATGGCGATCACGCCGCGGGCGCGTTCGCCTTCGGACAACAGGGCGAGACGGTTGGCCGCACCGCGCTCCTTGAACGCGCCGGTCACCTGGAGATTGTCGAGTTTCAGCACCGTTGCCACGCCGGTGGCACGCTCGATGGCGTCGGACGGGACGGCCGGGGTGCGCACGGTCCTGCCGGCGATGCGGGTGGCGGCAGCTTCGATGTCGGAGAGGGCGATCATGGGATGAGTTTCACTGCCAGTGCGGGTGGCGCGACGGCACGTCGTGGGTGGCCGGGTCAAGCCCGGCCATGACACATTTTGGCGTAGGTGTCCCGCCCCAGGCGCTTAGATGAACTTGACCCCAAGGATCTCGTAAGTGCGGTCCCCGCTGGGGGCGGGCACCGAGACCGTGTCGCCGATCGTCTTGCCGATCAACGCCTTGGCCAGCGGCGAGGACACCGACAGGCGGCCGATCTTGATGTCAGCCTCGTGCACACCGACGATCTGGTAGGTGGATTCCTTTTCGGTCTCCTCATCGACCAGCCAGACATGGGCGCCGAACTTGACGTGCTTGCCCGACAGCGCCGACGGGTCGATCACCTCGGCCGAGGACACGATCTCCTCCAGCTCCGCGATACGGCCTTCGATGAAGGACTGGCGCTCCCGCGCGGCGTGATATTCGGCGTTTTCCGACAGATCACCATGCGTCCGCGCCTCGGCAATCTGACGAATGATCGACGGCCGTTCCACCGACTTGAGCTGACGCAGCTCGTCTTCCAACCGTTGCAGGCCGGGGGCGGTCATCGGGAACTTCAGCACGTCTCGATCCTTCGATGGTCAACGCGAAGTGACTGGTGGGGCGAGCGCACAACGGCCCCGCCACGGCGGAGCGGAAGGGCCCGGCCGCGACGGAACGCTCAGAACGATCCGCGAAAGTAGGACTGGAGAGGGGCGACTTCAAGCGGTCCCGCTTTCATGGCGGCGATCGCGTGAACCGCTGCCCGGGCGCCGGCCAGGGTGGTGTAGTGCGGCACCCCGTGGGTCAGGGCGCTACGGCGGATGGCGAAGCTGTCGGCGATCGACTGGGCGCCGGACGCGGTGTTGATCACCAATTGCACGTCGCCCGAGCGGATGGCGTCGACGCAGTGTGGCCGTCCCTCCAGCACCTTGTTCACCACGCTGACCGGCAATCCGGCGTCGCGAATCCGGGCGGCGGTGCCTCTGGTGGCGAGGATGGCGAAGCCCATTTCGGTCAGGCGGCGGGCCAGGGCGGGCAGGCCCTTCTTGTCGGCATCGCGGATCGACAGGAACACGGTGCCGGCGTCGGGCAGGATGACCCCGGCGCCGAGCTGGGACTTCGCGAAGGCGCGCTCGAAGGAGGAGTCGAGGCCCATCACCTCGCCGGTGGACTTCATTTCCGGACCCAGGATGGTGTCGACGTTGGGGAAGCGGGCGAACGGGAAGACCGCCTCCTTCACCGCGACGTGGGGGGCGACGGACATGTCGTCGAGGCGGAATTCGGTCAGGCGCGCGCCGGCCATGACACGGGCGCCGATCTTGGCCACCGGGACGCCCGTCGCCTTGGCGACGAAGGGGACGGTACGGCTGGCGCGAGGGTTCACTTCCAGCACGAACACCACGTCGTCCTGGATCGCGTATTGGACGTTCATCAGGCCGACGACGCCCAACGCCTTGGCCATCGCCTCGGTTTCGGCCTTCAGCTCCGTCACCATGGCGGGGGCGAGGGTGTAGGGCGGCAGCGCGCAGGCGGAATCGCCGGAATGGATGCCGGCTTCCTCGATGTGCTCCATCACGCCGGCGACATAGACTGTTTCACCATCGGCGATGCAGTCGACATCGACCTCGATTGCGTCGTTCAGGTAACGATCGATCAACACAGGGTTATCGCCGGAGACGCGGACGGCTTCGCGCATGTAGCGGTGCAGGCCGGCACGATCGTGGACGATCTCCATCGCGCGGCCGCCGAGGACGTAGCTGGGGCGGATCACCACGGGGAAACCGATGCGTTCAGTGATGGCTTCGGCTTCCTCGGTGGAACGGGCGATGCCGTTCTCCGGTTGGCGCAGGCCAAGGCGATGCAACAGATGCTGGAAGCGCTCGCGATCTTCCGCGACGTCGATGGCGTCAGCGCTGGTGCCCAGGATGGGGATGTCGGCCTTAGACAGCGCCTGTGACAGTTTCAGCGGGGTCTGGCCGCCGTATTGCACGATGCAGCCTAGCAGCGTGCCGTTCTGCTGTTCGCGGCGGACCAGGGCGATGACGTCCTCCGCGGTGAGCGGTTCGAAGTAGAGCCGGTCGGACGTGTCGTAGTCGGTGCTAACCGTTTCTGGGTTGCAATTGACCATGATGGTCTCGAACCCGGCATCCTTCAGCGCATAGGCGGCGTGGACGCAGCAATAGTCGAATTCGATGCCCTGGCCGATACGGTTCGGGCCGCCACCGAGGATGATAATCTTCTGGCGGTCGGTCGGATCGGCCTCGCACGCGGGCGTGCCGAAGCCGCCTTCGTAGGTGGAATACATATAGGGCGTGGCCGAGGCGAATTCCGCCGCGCAGGTATCGATGCGCTTGTAGACCGGGACCACGCCGAGGCGCGTGCGCAGGGCGGCAACGTCGGTCTCCGGGCGGTTGACGAGCTGGGCGAGCCGGTGGTCGGAGAAGCCGAGAGCTTTCAGGCGACGCAGACGGCCGGCATCCTGTGGCAGGCCGCCGGCGGCGATCATCCGTTCCGCATCGACAATGCGTTCCAGCTCCCGGATGAACCAGGGATCGAACTTGCTGGTGTCGTGGATGTCTTCAACAGTGAGACCCGCGCGCAGGGCCTGTCCCGCCATCAACAGGCGGTCGGGGCGCGGTTCGGACAAGGCTGCGCGAAATGCATCGGCGCCACCATCGCCGGGCGGTTCGACCTCGTCCAGGCCGGAGAAGCCGGTTTCCATGCTGCGCAGGCCCTTCTGCAGGGCCTCGGCGAAGCTGCGGCCGATCGCCATGGCCTCGCCGACGGATTTCATCGACGTGGTGAGCAATGCGGGCGTGCCGGGGAACTTTTCGAAAGTGAACCGGGGGATTTTCACCACGACGTAATCGATGGTGGGCTCGAAGCTGGCCGGCGTGACGCGGGTGATGTCGTTGGCGAGTTCGTCCAGCGTATAGCCGACGGCGAGTTTCGCCGCGACCTTTGCGATCGGGAAGCCGGTCGCCTTGGAGGCCAGCGCCGAGGAACGTGAGACGCGCGGGTTCATTTCGATGATGACCATGCGGCCATCGGCGGGATTGACCGCGAACTGGACATTGGAGCCGCCGGTGTCGACGCCGATCGCACGCAGGCAGGCGATCGAGGCATCGCGCATCCGCTGGTATTCCTTGTCGGTCAGCGTCAGCGCGGGGGCGACGGTGACTGAGTCACCGGTGTGGATGCCCATCGGATCGACGTTCTCGATCGAGCAGATGATGATGCAGTTGTCCGCGCGGTCGCGGACCACCTCCATCTCGAATTCCTTCCAGCCCAGGACCGATTCCTCGATCAGCACTTCGTCCGTCGGCGAGGCATCGAGGCCGCCGGTGACGATCTGTTCGAATTCCTCCTTGTTGTAGGCGATGCCGCCGCCGGTGCCGCCCAGGGTGAAGCTGGGACGGATCACCGCCGGCAGGCCGACCAGCGCGAGTGCGTCGCGCGCCTCGGCCATGGAGTGGGCGATGGCGCTTTTGGGGGATTCGATGCCGATTGCCGACATGGCGTCGCGGAACTTCAGCCGGTCCTCGGCGCGCTCAATTACCTCGGCCCGCGCGCCGATCAGCTCCACCCCGTGCCGCGCCAATGCGCCATTGGCGGCGAGTTTCATCGCGGTGTTCAGCGCGGTCTGGCCGCCCATCGTGGGCAGCAGTGCATCGGGCTTCTCGCGCGCGATGATGCGTTCGACGATTTCCGGCGTGATGGGCTCAACGTAAGTCGCATCCGCCAGACCGGGATCGGTCATGATGGTGGCGGGGTTGGAATTCACCAGGACGACGCGATAGCCCTCGGCACGCAGGGCCTTGCAGGCCTGGGCACCGGAGTAATCGAATTCGCAGGCCTGGCCGATGACGATCGGGCCAGCGCCGATGATCATGATCGATTTGATGTCTGTCCGCTTCGGCATTCAGGCACCTATTGGGAAAGATGCAGGTGGGCACGAGCTATTTCCACGCCCTTCGGGGTCAGCTCGAGATGCCAGTGGCATTGCAACGCACCCTCGGGCAACCGGATTGGCTCGCGGATCAATTTGTCGCGCAACGCGGTTGTGACGGCGTTGCGAAATGTAGCCTCGTCGATCGGCTCTGCGGCAACATCAGTGAATCGTACGCAACCTGCTTCGATGTTCGGCTCGCTGATCACGTGCCGAAACGATGTCGCTACCAGCAAGGCAACAGGATCCATTTCACGCCCGCCGCTCGATCATGTCGACGAAGCGCTTGAACAGATAATGGCTGTCGCTCGGTCCCGGGCTGGCTTCCGGATGGTATTGCACGCTGAACGCTGGCCGATCGGTGCAGGCGAGGCCCTCGTTCGATCCGTCGAACAGGCTGACATGCGACACCTCCGCCGTCTTCGGCAGCGTGTCCGGATCGACGGCGAAACCATGATTCTGGCTGGTGATCTCGACCTTGCCGGTCGTCAGGTCCTTCACCGGCTGGTTCGCGCCACGATGGCCGCGCGCCATCTTGTAGGTCTTAGCCCCCAGCGCCAGCGCCAGCAACTGATGCCCGAGGCAGATGCCAAACAGCGGCACGCCGGCGTCCAGCACGCCCTTGATCGCCGGCACCGCGTATTCGCCGGTTGCCGCCGGATCGCCGGGGCCGTTCGACAGGAACACGC
>DATHNE010000313.1:0-15807 GCA_035486355.1 Acetobacteraceae bacterium | reverse complement strand
CTGCGTCACACCGGCTTCGCACCTGATCCTGGCGGGCGTCTCGCACTGGGGCGTGTATGCGCTACTCGGCGGATTAGCGGTGCAACGCCCGGATTGGCGGGGCACGATGGTCGACTGCCTCGATCCACGACTGGACCAGTCGATTCTGGAATCGACAGTACGCAATGGCCCCGCGGTAGACGGTGTGACCCGCCAGCAGACTGCGACAATCGACAGCCTGGAGCCGGCAGCGCACCACCAGGTATTGCAAGCGATTCGGATGCTGGTGACATAGGTGGCTCTCACTCTTCCTCGCTGAGTGGGCGATCGGGAGGAGAGGAAAAGGGACGGAAATGACCAACGGCTCCATGCCCCCCATCGCCAGGATGGGTGATGCCCCCAAACGTCGCGAGGACGCGCGCTTTATCACCGGCACGGGTCGCTATCTCGACGATCTGCGGCTCGATCGTGTGGCGCATGTCGCCATCCTGCGATCGCCACATGCACACGCCCGGATCGCGCGAATTGATACGATCGCCGCGCGGGCCGCTGCTGGTGTCATCGCGGTCCTGACCGATGCGGAGGCACGCATCGACGGCCTGCAACCAATGCTGCCGGTCGCGCAAGCGAACACCGTCACCGGGGAGCCGTTTGCATTTGCGCCGCAGCCGTTGCTGGCATGCGACGTGGTGCGCTTTGTCGGTGAACCCGTCGCACTGATCGTGGCCGAGACGCGTGCGCAAGCACTGGATGCCGCCGAACTTGTGCTGGTCGAGTACAACGCGTTGCCCGCAGTCGTCACCGCTGCCGCCGCGCGCGAGCCAGGCGCGCCGCAACTGTCGCCGGAAGTCCTGGGCAATCTCTGCATGGATTGGCAGGCTGGGGATGCCGCCGCAGTCGACTCGGCGTTCAGCAGGGCGGCACATCGCGTGACGCTGCAGCTCGACAACCACCGGATTGTCACCAACCCGATGGAACCGCGCGGCGCGATCGGTCAATACGATATCGAACAGGATTACTATACGCTGCACGTGTCAAGCCAGAACATCCATGTGAACCGCGACCTCGCCGCCCGTGCCCTGGGTGTGGGATCAGATCGCGTGCGGTTCATCGCGCCCGACGTTGGCGGCGGATTTGGCGCGAAGAACTTCGCCTATGCCGAGCATGCACTGCTACTCTGGGCGGCGAAGCGCACTGGGCGCCCGGCCAAGTGGATCGCGACGCGCAGTGAGGTTTTCCTGTCCGATCATCAGGCCCGCGATCACCAGGCCGACGCTTCGCTTGCGCTGGATGCTGCAGGCACATTTCTAGCGCTGCGGATCACCAGCACCGCGAATGTAGGCGCCTATCTCGCCGGCGGCACCGGCGGTGTGCAGACCAACCAGTACGCGCATCTGCCAGGCACCGTCTACGCCATTCCGGCGATCGCGCTGCGCATCGCAACGGTGTTGACAAACACCACACCGATCGGCGTAACGCGCGGGCCTGGTTTCGCCGAGATGGTCAACATCGTGGAACGGCTGGTCGATGCCGCCGCGCGCCAATGCGGCTTCGACCGGATCGAGCTGCGTCGCCGTAACCTGGCAACGACGATGCCAATGACCAACGCGTTCGGCAACACCGTCGACAGCGGCGATTTCCGCCAGACCTTCGAGCATGCGTTAGCGCAGGCCGAAGTGGCAGGCTTCATGGCGCGGCGCCAGGACAGCGAGGCCCGCGGCCGGCTGCGCGGCCTGGGCTTCGTCTATCACATCAAGGCCACGGGCGGTTCACCTCACGAGAACGTCGAAATTCGTTTTGAACCCGACGGCAGCATTGCACTGATCACTGGCACGCAGACCATCGGCCAAGGCCACGAAACGACATTCCCGCAGATGCTTGCCGAACGCCTGCGCGTGCCAAACGCCGCCATCCGGTTGTGCCAGGGCGACACCGATCTGATCCCAACCGGCGGAGGTCACGGCAGCTCGCGGGCGACCTACATGGGCGGCACCGCGATCTGGCGTGCGTCGGACGAGATCATCGCCAAGGGTCGGCGCATCGCCGCCGATATGCTGGAAGCGGCCGAGGCCGACATCGTATTCGAGGCCGGCCGGTTCACCGTCGCGGGCACGAACCTTTCGGTGGGTCTGCTTGACGTGGCCGCCCGCGGGCGGGAGCGCGGGACGCCGCTCGACACGTACCATGCGTGGACGCGCGAGCACATGACCTATCCGAATGGCGCACACGTCGCCGAGGTCGAAATCGATCGCGACACCGGTCGCGTGACACTGACACGGCTAACAGCCGTGGATGATTACGGCACCTTGGTCAATCCGATGATCGCGGCCGGCCAGGCCCATGGTGCGATCGCCCAGGGCGTTGGCCAGGCCCTGCTGGAGCACGCGGTCTACGACGCGGTGGGACAACCGATCGCCGCATCGTTCATGGATTACGCGATGCCGCGCGCCGATGATCTGCCGCCGTTCGATCTGGCGTTCAACGGCACGCGCTGCACCACCAATCCGCTGGGCGTCAAAGGCTGTGGCGAGGCAGGCGCCATTGCACTGTTCCCCGCCATTGGCAACGCCGTGCTGGATGCGTTGGCGCCCTTCGGCGTGGCCACGCTGGATGGCCCGGCGACACCGTACCGCGTGTGGCAGGCGATGCGTGGGAACCGGTCGCCGTAGCATCGCGCCCGCCCGGGCCGAGGGAATTGATTCTGAACCCACATTGATATCGATCAACGGCATCATTGCCTCGATCCGTATTGTCCCATGGTGCTGACCGACGCCCCTGCCCCGCCCAGCGACTTCGCGCACGACCATGCGACGCTGGCCGAGCTGCACGCGAAGCAAACGATGTTCTGCGTGGGCGGCTATCCCAAGTCCGGGACCACCTGGTCGCAGACACTGCTGAACCCGCATCCCGACCCGAGCCGCGCCGGGGAAGGCCATTTGGCGAATCATCTGCCGCCCCTGCTGCGCCAGTCACTGGACCGGCACAACGCTAATCGAACACAAAAAACACGACGGTGATGCGGGAGGTACCTGGGTTTCCCCAGCTCACCAACAGCCACTCCAACTATCTCTTGGCGTCCGCCGTCGCGCTGGCGCTGCTGACCCCGCCGAAGGCCGTCACAGCGCACGCAGTTGGCGAGGAGACGCCCGATAAACACGGGCGTTTCCCGCAGCTCGCCGCGCGGTTTCCAGCCGCGCGATTCATCCACATCGTACGTGACGGACGCAACTGTGCCACTTCTGCCTGGTTCCACAACGCGCATCTCGGGCCGGAGGAGCAGGCACGCGATTTTGACTCGCTGGCCGCCTTCATCCCACCGCTCGCCAAGCACTGGTCGACCGTGGTCGCTGAAAGTGTCGCCTGGTGCGAGGCGCAGCCCCGCCAATGCCTGCTCATGCGCGACGAGGATCTCGTTGGTCAACCCGACAAGACGTTGCGTACTATGTTCGATTACCTCGGCATGATCGCGTCCGATGATGTCGTCGCGACCTGCCGCAATCAAGGAGCATTCGAAACATTGAGTGGTGGTCGACGCGCCGGCCAGAAAAAGCCGCAACTCCCTGTTCCGCCGCGGCCTGCCTGGTGACTGGCGCACCCACTTCAGCAGCAACGACAATGCGCGCGACCTCGCCTTCGCCGGGAGCTATCGGCACGACTGGGCTATAACTTAGCGAGGACGGGGGAATTCCCGCTCCCGATCACCACGCCCGGGACAATACAATCTCTCTTCGCGACGCGTCGGAGCAGCCGTGTCTTTCTTCGCCTAAGCTATTGCACGATAACGGAAAATGCCAATCTTACGGCACCTGATCCCAACGGATACAGGAATGCCGAGATGAGTCGGATCCATGTGCTGCACGAAAACCCCGCCTGGTTGCCGCCGCTGGCGCGCGCCTTCGACCAGCGTGGCCTGCCATGGACGGAATGGTTCCTGCACGAAGGTACGTTCGACCTCGCCGCGCCGCCGCCGGAGGGCGTGTTCTACAATCGCATGAGTGCGTCGTCGCACACGCGAGATCATCGTTTCTCTGCCGAACTTGCGGCCTGTGTGTTGGCCTGGCTGACCCGTTGGGGCCGGTGCGTGATCAATGGTCCGGGCGCGCTCGACCTTGAGATCAGCAAGGTGCGGCAATATGCCGCGCTGGAGCGTCAGGGCATCGCGACACCCCGCAGCGTGCTGGTGGCGGGGCGTGAAGCCATTGTCCCGGCAGCTGAACGGTATTTCGCTGGGCAGCCGGTCATTCTCAAGCCCAATCGAGGCGGCAAAGGTCTCGGTGTGCAGTTGTTCCAGACCGCGGCAAGTCTTGCAGCCTATGTCAAAAGCGACGCCTACGTGGCCCCGGTCGATGGGATGCAGCTCCTGCAGGAATACGTGCGCGCGCCGGCGCCGTTCATCACCCGCGCCGAATTCATCGGCGGGCGCTTCCTCTACGCGGTTGAGGTCGACACCAGCGATGGGTTCGAGCTGTGCCCGGCGGATGCGTGTGCGGTCGGCGACGCCAACTGCCCCGTGGGTGAAGCGCCACGTCACAAGTTCCAGATTGTCGCCGGCATTCCGGACGCGCTACGCGCGCGGCTGGAACGCTTCCTTGCCACGGCCGGAATCGACGTCGCTGGCATTGAGTTCATCAGCGATACGACTGGCCGGTTGTTGGTTTACGATGTGAACACCAACACCAACTACAATCCGGAAGCAGAAGCGCGTGATGGCCGAACGGATACCGCACGCTCGGGCCCAGGCGCGATCGCGGCGTATCTGGCAACGGAGCTAGGCCGGCTGCGCGCCGCGGCGTAGGCTGGCTGAAGGCGCTGCGATTTTCTGCCCTACATCGCGTCAAGGTTCATGCCGGCAGCGTCACGGTGGCACGCAATCCACCGGTCGGACGATTGGCCAGCGTGACATCCCCACCATGTGCACGGAAGATATTGCGTGCGATTGGCAGCCCCAGGCCGACGCCACCCGTCTCCCGGTTCCGGCTGGGCTCGCCCCGATGAAATGGCTCGAAAACGCGATCCAGCTCTTGCGGCGCGATGCCCGGACCGTCGTCTTCGACCTCGATGACCAGTGTACCATTGGCTGGGAGCGTCAGCCGCATCCGCGCGCTACCGCCATAGTTCACCGCATTCGCGACCAGGTTCGCCAAGGCACGCTTGAGGGATAATGGGCGCGCCCGCACGGTCAGATGCGACGGCCCCTCATACGCAACCTTCTCGGTCACCTCTGGCCACGCGTCGGTTGCCTCATCCAGGATGGTGCGCAGCAGTTCTGGCAGGTCCAGCGGCGACACCGGCTCGGTTGATTTGGCATCGCGCCCGAACGCCAGAGTGGCGGAGACCATCGCTTCCAGCTCTTCAAGGTCGATCAGCATTTTCCGCCGCTGCTCGTCGTCCTCCATGAACTCGGCGCGCAGCTTCAGCCGCGTGATCGGTGTGCGCAGGTCGTGGCCGATCGCCGTCAGCATCTCGGTGCGGTCCTGCACGAAACGGCGAATCCGCGCCGCCATGGTGTTGAAGGCGGCCGCCGCCGTCGCAACCTCCGACGGCCCATCCTCGGGCAGCGGCGGGGCATTTACATCGCGCCCCAGCGCCTCGGCCGCCTTCGCCAAGGTGGCAACCGGCGCGGTCATTCGCCGCACCGCCCACAACGTGAGCAAGGCCGCCGCCGCCGTCATCAGCACGAAGGCCCATAGAAACGTCGGTGAATGCCATGGCCGTGGCGGATCAACCCGCACGGTGACGTTCAACCAGTCGCCCTCTGGCAGATGCAGGCCGACGATCATCCGGCCCCAATACGGTCCGCCGAACATGTGCACTTCGTGCGGCCGCAGCGGGCCGGGCATCGGGATCACATTCATATTGACCCGCACCAGCCGTTGCTCCGGCCGCGGGGTATCGGGGAGGTCAGAGATCGGCGGGTCTTGCGATAGATCGACTTGCATTCCCGGCAAGCGGTGCATTTCCGCCAGCACCGCCGCGCGCTGTGCGGCATCTACGTTGACCACATTGCGATAGACGCTCATCACCCGCGCCGCGACATCGCGCGCTTGGGCCAGACGCTGCAGCTCGATTCGATCCAAGGCGTGGATCGTCAACCCGGTCGCCTGTACGACCGCCAGACCGATCAGCAGCACCGCGGCCGTACGCGCCGCGAGGCTACGAGGCCAAAGAGGCAACCTCACCGACGGTCGACCGTCGCTGCCAACACATAGCCGCCACCCCGCACCGTCTTGATCAGCTGCGCGTGGCGTCCATCATCCTCCAACTTACGTCGCAGCCGGCTGACCGCCACATCGATCGCGCGGTCGAATGGTCCAGCCTGTCGTCCACGCAGCAGATCCAGCAACATATCGCGTGTCAGCACCCGGTTCGCCCGTTCCACCAACGCCAGCAAAAGGTCGTACTCGCCGCCGGTCAGGGCGACCTCGGCACCCTCTGGGTTTAGCAGACGCCGGCGCGCCGGCTCCAGCGTCCAGCCGCTGAACACCAGCGTGCGGGCCGCCGGATCGGTGCGCTGCTCCGGCGCATCTCCCGCCCGGCGCAGCACGGCCCGGATGCGCGCCAGCAGTTCGCGTGGATTGAACGGTTTCGGCACGTAATCGTCCGCCCCAAGCTCCAGGCCAATGATGCGGTCGGTCTCCTCACCCATCGCGGTCAGCATGACGATCGGCACGTTCGATTGACCGCGCATCCATCGGGCCAGATCCAACCCCGACTCACCGGGCAGCATCAGGTCCAGCACCACCAGATGATAATGCCCATTTGCCCAGGCGCGCCGCGCCTCCCGCCCATCGCGCACCGCCGTCACGCGCAGGCGGTGCCGCTCCAGGAAGCGGGCGAGCAGGTCGCGGATCTCCCGGTCATCATCCACCACCAGGATGTGCGGCATCGTCTCCATCCACCGAACATACGAACAATCCGGGCCAGACGGCAGAGGTTGTTGCATTCCGTTGCACTTCGTCGCGCCGTCGCCGTTCTTTGGCAACCAAGCCGCGCCATGTTGGCGTCCCCTGCTTCCTTGGAGACGCCAATATGCGTAGATCAGTTCTGGCCGTCGTGGCGACCGTGTCGCTGGGTGGCCTCGTCGCCGCCAACCTGTTTGCCCATGCCGGCGCGCAGCCGGCACCCCCGCCAATGGCGGGCAACCCGCCGCCGGATGGCGGGTGGCGCACGGGGCCGCGTCACGCTGGGCCCGGCTGGGGGCCGGGCTGGCACCGCCATGCGATGGAACGCATGCGGACCTTTGCGCTGCTGTATCGGCCTGACGATCGCCACCTGACCCCCGCCGATGTGCAGAAGATCGCCGAGGCATTCTTGCTGTGGAACGGGAACCATACCTGGAAGGTGACGAACGTCGCGGCAGGCAAGGACAACGCCATCAGCTTCACGATCGCCGCGCCAGACGGCACCGTGATCGCGATATTCGATATGGACGGCAAGACCGGGCGTGTGACCCGCACCGGCTGAGGCTCACCACGCGGCGGGCGTGGCCCGTCGCGGCGGCGGTTCTGCTCCCCGGCAGAGCCGTCAGCCGCATGGCGCTCCGCGGGATTGCCGGTGATCCTGTGTGCGCAGCTGTCTCGCGCCGTCGCCGCGGTACTGGCACAGGCGAGTGCGCGCTATGACGTGATCTGCGATGTTGCCACCGGTCTGCCGGCCGGGTCCGATCGTGTCGATGGATTTCTCACGCGGTCGGCGCCGACGGGACAAGCGGGATGGAGCCTGGTGCTTTCGGTCTTGCTGGCCCACCTGCCGGCAACGAGCACCATGTCACATCACGCCGTGCAATGGGCGGCACGCCAGTGCGACCCGGCGCTGATCGCGGCAATCGAGCAGGGTGCCAGGGACCGAGCTCACGCTGCTGGAGGCGTGAGAAGGCAATGGCGGAGCTGCTGAATGCCGCTGATCGCATCGCGTTTCGCATGGAGCTACGGCGAATCGCTGATCTGCCGGGCGCGTTTGCGGGAGCCTCGGCGCCCGCGCGCCCTCTCTCAACGACTTGGCGGACACCACCACCGAGGCGCGCATGCCACCGGTGTTGGTGTTGGAGGATAGATGGACATTGTCCGCGACGTTACGAAACCTCTGTGCATTCCTCGAGATCCAGGTCGAGCAGCTCGACAGCGACGAACCCCTCCTGCCATTTCTGCAACGTTGCCGACCGATGGCTGTCACCGCGCCAATCGAGGCTGCAGGTCAGGACGGTGCGCATGTGTTGATGACCGTGGCGCGATATGACCGCGGCCTGCCGGTATTGTTGCTGAACGATGGGGGCGCCGCGTTGGCGGGGGTGCCACCGACACGGTCGTCGACCTGCGGGGGCTGTCATGCGTGTTACGGACCGCCGGCAGCCGACACCGGGTGGCCTCGCTGAGGTCCTGCGTCACGCCGGCCTGCAGGGCAATTGCCTGGGGATTATGCCGATCTGACCGCCCGCCGCAGCGATCAGGGCAGCAGCCAAAGAGGCTCCTCCAGCTTCGCCAGGAACGCACGATGGGCCTCCCGCTCTGCCTCGGTCGGCAGCACAAGGTGCGGCGTCCGCTGACCCGTATGGGTGTAAACCGCCGATGGCAGCGCGCCGTTTTCAAAGCCGAGTGACAAGCCGCGCTGCCGCCCTCCGGTGAGTTCGACGTACACCTCGGCCAGCAGCCGACAGTCCAGCAACGCGTTATGTGAGGTGCGTGCCGACAGGTCGATCTCGAAACGTCGGCACAGCGCATCGAGGCTGTTCGGCAGTCCTGGGAACCGCTCGCGTGCCATCGCTAGCGAATCGATCATGCGCACCGGGTCGAGTGGCGGCAGGTCCAATCGCGCGAACTCAGCATTGAGGAACCCGAAATCGAACGGTGCGTTGTGGGCGATCAGCATGCCGTCGCCCAGGAACGCCAGCAGTTCCTGCGCGATGTCAGCGAACACCGGCTTACCGGCCAAATCAGCCTTGGTGAAGCCATGGATGCGCGAGGCCTCGGCCGGCACGTCACGTTCGGGGTCAATCAGCCGGTGGAAGTGCCGTCCCGTCGGCAGGTCGTTGAGCAGCTCCAATGCCGCGACTTCGATCACACGGTCGCCCTGCGCCGGGTCCAGCCCCGTGGTCTCAGTGTCGAACAGGACGGAACGTGTCATGCGCGCAGTTGATTGATCAGCCGACGGAGTCGGCGCAACGCATAATGCCGGGAAAGACCAGTGCGAATCACCACATCAGCATGTCGCCGCTTATCCACGTCCGGCATCTGCCGCGCGATGACCGCAGCGACGTCTGCGGCATTCATGCCTCGGCGCTGCCGTACGCGATGGATTTGGATAGCGCGCGGCGCGGATACCACCACGATCAGATCGGCACGCCGGCCGCCGTCGGTTTCCAACAGCAGCGGAATGTCCAGCACCGCGGCACGACTTCCTCCGCGTCGGGCATGAGCCAGGAAGCGCTGTTCCGCAACACGCACCATCGGGTGAACGATGCGCTCCAGACGCTTCAGCGCCTCGGGCTTGCCCAGCACGGCGGCGCGGAGTGCCGCCCGATCAAGCCTGTTGTCGCGCACCGTGCCCGGAAATGCCGCGGAGATCGCCGGCAGTGCCGCCCCGCCCGGCCCCTGCAATCGATGCACGGTCGCATCGGCGTCAAACACCGGGATGCGCGCCCGGCGGAACGCCGCCGCGGCGGTCGATTTGCCCATCCCGATCCCGCCGGTCAGGCCGATGATCTTCATCCGCCCATCAGGTCGCCGGCGACAAATCGGCGCAATGCGTCATCCACCGCCGGGGTGACGCCAAACCAGGCCGCGAAGCCGGTGACCGCCTGGTGCAACAGCATGCCTAGGCCTTCGACCGGGCGCAGGCCGCGTGCGCGCGCCGCGGCGAGCAACGGCGTCTCCAATGGCACATAGACGATATCGGCGACCGATGTTCCAGACGCGGCGCGGCCGAGATCAATCTCCAACGGCGCGTTCCCCTTCATGCCGAGCGAGGTCGTGTTCACCAGCAGCGTGTTGTCCGCCAGCGCATCAGAACGCACGGCCCAGTCGATCACCCGCAGGCCGGGCAGAAGCTGTGCCAGGGCCTCGGCGCGTTCGCGGGTGCGATTGGCCAGGGTGACGGTAATGCCCTCATGCAGCAGCGCGGCCACCACGGCTCGCGCTGCGCCACCAGCGCCCAGCACCAGCGCCGGACCGGCCGCCGGGTTCACGCCATGTGCGCGCAGGTTGGCAATGAAACCAAATCCGTCGGTGTTCCGGCCGATGATCCGCCCGTCCTGGAACACCAAGGTGTTCACCGCGCCGGCGCGGCGGGCCGAAGCTTCGACGGTGTCGCAGATTTCGAACGCCGCAAGCTTGTGCGGGGCGGTGACATTGGCGCCAGCGAAGCCGCAGGCAACCAGGCCGCGCACGCCGACCGCGAAGGCGTCGGGGCCGATCGGCAGCGGGACGTAGGCGCCATCGATACCGTGGCGTTGCAGCCAAAATCCGTGCAACCGCGGCGAGCGCGAGTGTTCCACCGGCCAGCCGATGATCCCGGCGAGCCGCGCCTTGCCTGATAGAATAGCCATTGCGTCAGCGTTCCTCTTCGTCCCCGCGCGATGTTGGTTTCATACAAACGACATGCAGCGGGCCCGTCGGCGCCAGTAGACGACAGCCGCCGATGCCGCGCAACGAGTCCCCGCCGCCCCCTCGCGTTCCCCCGTGTCTGCCCCCTCGCCCGTTGCCCCGCGGCATGCGTAAAGTGTGCGGCCAGGGAGACAATACGTCGCATGAAGCGCGCTGATCCTGCCGACCTGACGAGCACGCCGGGAGCTGCGGTCCGCCTGGTCGGGGTCAGCCGACGGTGGGGCCAAACCATCGCCCTGGATCGCATCTCGCTCGACGTCGCACCCGGCAGCTTCACCGTACTGTTGGGGCCATCCGGGTGCGGCAAGTCCACATGCCTGCGGATCATTGCGGGGCTGGAGACCGCCAGCGAGGGGCGGGTGGAGATCGGCGGGCGCGACGTGACGCACCTGCCACCGGCGGCGCGCGGCGTGGCGATGGTGTTCCAGTCCTACGCGCTGTTTCCTCATCTGACCGTCAGGGAAAACATCCTGTTCGGACTGAAGGCGCGCCGGGTGGCCAAGGACGAGCGGTCACGGCGGTTGGATCGGGCAGCACAGCTTCTGGGGATCAACCGGTTGCTGGACCGCAGGCCATCCCAACTCTCCGGCGGGCAACAGCAGCGGGTCGCGTTGGGACGCGCCATCGTTGCCGAGGCGCCGGTTTGTCTGATGGACGAGCCGCTGTCGAACCTCGATGCGCAGCTCCGTGCTGAAATGCGGCGGGAGATCCTGGCACTGCAGCGGCGGCTGGGCATCACCATGCTGTATGTCACGCACGATCAGACCGAGGCCATGAGCATGGCCGACCAAATCGTGCTGCTGCGCGACGGGCACGTCGAACAGGACGCACCCCCGGCATCGATCTACGCCCGCCCGGCCACCGAATTTGCGGCTCGCTTCATTGGTACACCACCGATGAACCTGTTCCCGCTGTCGCCAAACGGCAGCGGCCTCGTAATCACGGGCAGTGAGGGGCCGGTGCTGGCGCCATATGTCGACGCGCCGGTATTGGGCGGGATCCGGCCGGAAAATCTGCGCTTGACCGACACCGGCATTGCCGCGCGCGTGCTCGACGCAGAGTATCTCGGGGCCGACACGGTACTGGCCTGCGCCGTGGGCGAGGCCCGCTTGCTGGCACGGCTGGCCGGGCGGGTGATGCTGCAGCCAGGCGAGATGGTTTGCCTCGGCAGCGATGCGGCGGTCCATCTGTTCGACGCGGCCAGTGGCGCGCGCATCGATGCCGCTGTCGCAGTGAAGGATACGGTCGCGGCATGATGCGCACCACACCTCGTGTGGTCCTGGGAGGCGCGGGCGCTCTGGCCATGCCCGCCATCCTGCGGGCCCAAGGCCTGCCGGAAATCAGCTTCTATTTCCCGATCGCGGTCGGGGGTCCGATCACCAAGATCATCGACGGCTACACGCGGGATTTCATGTTGGCCAATCCTACCATCAAGGTGACACCCATCTACGCTGGCACGCACCAGGACACGCTAACCAAGGCACAGACCGCGCTAAAGGCGGGCGCCGGGCCGCCGCTCGCGGTACTGCTGTCGACCGACGTATTATCGCTGATCGACAACGACCTGATCGTGCCGATCGATGCGTTGGCCGAAACACCGACCGACAAGGCGTGGCTCGACAGTTTCTATCCCGCGGTCCCGAGGGACGGCGAGGTGGGCGGACATACCTGGGGCGTACCGTTCCAGCGCTCCGCCATCGTGCTGTTCCGGAACAAGGCGGCGTTCAAGGACACGGGGCTGGATCCCGAGACGCCACCGGCGACCTGGCAGGAACATGCCGACTTCGCGACGAAGCTGACTAAGCGCAGTGGGGCTTCAGTCAGCCGGTGGGGTATCGAGATCCCGTCCACCGGCTTCTCCTATTGGCTGTTTCAGGCGCTGGTGACCGAGGCTGGCGGCACGCTGGCCAACAGCGACGGTACCGAGACGGATTTCGCCGGACCGGCAGAGCAGGAGGCGCTGCAATACTGGATCGACCTAATAACAAAATATCGTGCGCACCCGCCTGGCGTGACCGATTGGAGTACGACGCCGCGCGACTTCCTGGAACCGCGGGCGGCCATGATCTGGACCACGACCGGCAACCTGTCGAATATCCGCATCCGCGCGACGTTTCCGTTCGGCGTGGCGATGCTACCCGCCGGCAAGCGCCGTGGCAGCCCGCCGGGTGGCGGCAATTTCTACCTCTTCACATCAGCAAACGAACCACAGGTGCGGGCCTGCCTGAAGTTCCTGCGTCGGGTTAGTAGCCCTGAACGCGCCGCGCAATGGGGCATTGACACCGGCTATGTCGCGACACGCCCGGACGCGTGGAAGACGCTCGCAATGACGCAATACGTGAAGAACTTCCCCGCCGCCGTGGCGCGGGATCAACTGCAATATGCGGTCGCGGAACTGTCCACGCATGACAACCACCGCGTGACGCAAACACTGAACGATGCCCCACAGGCGGCGCTGACGGGACGCACCGTCCCCGATGCCGCCTTGGCTAACGCGCAGGCAACAGCCACGCGCTTGCTGCAGCCGTACCAACACTAACCCGACGTTCTGACCATCAAGCTGACAGGGAGACACCACATGATCGGTCGCCGCCGCCTGCTCGCCGCTTCGGCGAGCTTCGTCACTGGCGCGCTCGCCGCACCTGCCATCGTGCGTGCCGAACCGCTCGAGATCCAGTTCCTCTTCCCGATCGCGGCGTCCGGCCCAATCACCAAGATCATCGACGGCTACGCGCATGATTTTGAGGCGCAACATCCTGATATCAGCATCAAGCCCGTCTACGCGGGCAACTATGACGATACGATTGCGAAAGCGATCACCGCGTTCAAGGGTGGGCATGCGCCGCCACTGGCGATGCTGGGCGCGATCCAGGTGTATTCGCTGATCGACCTGGAGGCGATTGTGCCGTTCGATGAGCTGGCGACCAGCGCGGAAGACAAGGCGTGGATGAACGGGTTCTTCCCGGCGTTCCTGGCGAACGGCAATGTGCTGGGTCACACCTGGAGCATTCCGTTCCAGCGCTCGACACCTGTCCTCTACTGGAACAAGGACGCGTTCAAGGCCGCCGGGCTAGATCCGGAGAAGCCACCGGAGACCTGGGCTGAGCAGACTGCGATGGGCAAGAAGCTGGTTAAACGATCAGGCAGCGCCACCAGCCAATGGGGCGTGCAGATCCCAGCAACCGGCGGCACGTATTGGCTGTACCAGGCGCTGGCAATGGAAGCCGGCCAGGAGCTGATGAGCCGTGACGGCACCAAAGCGTTCTTCAACGCGCCAGGGTCGGTGGAGGCGCTGGAGTACTGGGTGGCGCTGGGTAAAGAGGGGGTACAGCCGCCAGGCGTGGTGGACTGGGGCGCAACACCCACCGATTTCTGCGCCGGGCGCGTGGCGATGATGTGGACGACAACCGGCAACCTGACCTTCGTGGCGCAGAATGCGAAATTCCCATTCGGCGTCGCCATGCTGCCGAAGGACAAGCAACGCGGCGCACCAACCGGTGGCGGCAATTTCCACATTTTCAAGACGGCGACACAGGCGGAACGTGAGGCGTCGCTGGCATTCGTGAAATGGGTGACGGCGCCGGAGCGGGCCGCGCAATGGAGCATCGACACTGGCTATGTCGCGACCCGGCCGGATGCCTGGGAAACGGCGCTGATGAAGCAACGCGTGACGGAGTTGCCACAGTCGGCCGTGGCGCGCGATCAGCTCAAATATGCGGTTCCGGAGCTGTCGACGCATCAGAACCAGCAGGTGACGCTGCCGCTAAACAGCGCGGTGCAGGCGGCATTGGCCGGCAGCAAGACGCCGAAGGTGGCGCTGGATGAGGCGCAGGCCAATGCCAATCGCGTGTTGGCGCCCTACCAGAAGACATGAGGGCAATGCAACAACGCTGCGTGTCGCGTCGTGGCGGGCTCCTTCCGCCATGACCCGTGACGTGTGGTGCGACGGGTGATGAAGCGCGAAGCCGTCCAGGGCTGGATGCTGGTGCTGCCGGCAGTGGTGCTGCTCGCGGCATTCACGCATTGGCCAACCCTGCAGACGATCTGGGCGAGCCTGCAAACGACGGCGGTGCCGGGACACCCATCGCGCTTCGCTCCCGGACAGAACATGCAGAACCTGTGGGCGGACCCAGTGTTCTGGCAGGCGCTGCGCAACAATCTGGTGTACGCCGGCTGCATCATTCCGGTGACGCTGGGGCTGTCACTGTCGATGGCATTGGTCGTGGATCGGCGCTTTCCCGGCCGCGGGCTGCTGCGGCTGGCATATTTCACACCGACCATTCTGCCGATGATCGCGGTGGCGAATATCTGGCTGTATTTCTTCACCCCCGGTTACGGCCTGATAGACGAGGTGCTGGCACCGTTCGGGCTGGGTGAGTGGAACTGGTTCGGCTCAACCTCCACCGCACTGCCGGCGATCATTGTGATCGCGATCTGGAAAGAAGCCGGCTTCTACATGATCTTCTATCTGGCGGCGCTGCAAACGATGCCGCCAGATCTGCGCGAAGCTGCGGCGTTGGAGGGGGCCTCGCGCTGGACCTATTTCCGCCGCGTGGTCTGGCCGCTGCTGATGCCGACCACACTGTTCGTGTGCATCAACGTCGCGATCGACGCGTTCCGGCTGGTGGACCAGATCGTGGTGATCACCAAAGGTGGTCCCGACAACGCAACGACCATCCTGCTGTATTACATCTACGAGGTCGGGTTCCAGTACTGGGACACCAACTACGCCGCGCTGCTGACCATCACGCTGTTGGCGTTGCTGGGTGCCGTTGCCGCGCTGCAGTTTGGGCTGCTGGCACGACGGGTGCACTACCGATGAGCATGAGTGCCACTGTCGCGACGCTGCCGCTGTCACGCGGACTGGCGGGCCAAGCCGGTCGATGGATTGAGATTATTGGCGCCTGGCTGCTCGGCGTGCTGTGGATCCTGCCCCTGCTGTGGGCAATATGGAGCGCGATCCATCCGGCTGACGTGCAGGCTGGGTTCAATCTATTCGCGCCACTGACACTACAGAACTTCGCCGCGGCGTGGGCGGCGGCGCCGCTCGACCGTTATATGGCCAACACGATAATGCTGGTCAGCATGGTGCTGGTGGCGCAGTTCGTGTTGTGCACGCCGGCCGCCTTCGCCTTCGCGCGGCTGCGGTTTCCCGGCCGGGACACGCTGTTCGCGGTGGTGCTACTCCAGCTCATGGTGACGCCGGATTTATTGATGGTGGAGAACTACC
>DATHNE010000312.1:0-32497 GCA_035486355.1 Acetobacteraceae bacterium | reverse complement strand
GGCGCTGAGACCTACGCCGCCTTCCGCTCCGTCGTCAGCACCGCAAACGCCAACCGCGCCTCCGTACTCGACGTCCTCCGCTTCGTGCTCAACCAACCCTCACACTTGGTGCCTCTCGCAGAGGCGGGGTGAGCAATTACTTGAAGTGCCAACATCGATAAGCAGACGTTGATTCTTGAAAATTGTTGACGGCTGATAGAGACTCAAAACCCTCCTATGCTTGGCCCATGATGGACGACCTCTGCCCTGAACCTCTGGCTAGGTGCCAGTGCCCAACGAGGAGGACAACGACACCACGGTCTGCTGTTTGGCCAGTCGCCTCCGGCGTATTTCTGAAGGTGACCGGCAATAGACTTCGGCAAACACCGCGTTGAACCGGCGCAAGCTGCTGAAGCCAGCCACAAGCGCCACCTGAGACATCGGCAGATCCGTCGTATCAAGCATCCGCTTCGCCCGTTGCATCCGCGCCGTCTTGGCG
Organism: Acetobacteraceae bacterium; assembly: GCA_035486355.1. Lineage (GTDB taxonomy): Bacteria > Pseudomonadota > Alphaproteobacteria > Acetobacterales > Acetobacteraceae > Palsa-883. Next base: position 32,019 of record DATHNE010000312.1, on the reverse strand, counting down.
ACCTGGCCTGGGCTTGCGCCGAAATGTCTCGCGAACAAACGCACGAGCTGGCGTTCTCCGACCCCGAGTCTGGCGGCGAGCGCGCCGACAGTCGCGTCCTCACCATCGAGCGTCCCTTCGTCGATCAGGCGTAAGCCGCGCGCCACGGTCGTGCGTGAGCCATTCCAGGCTGGCGAGAACGGAGCCGTCTCCGGGCGGCAACGAAGGCATGGTCGAAACCCGGCTGCCTCGGCGGCGGCGGAGGGGAAGAAGCTGACATTCCGCGATTGCGCCGGCCGCACGGGACAGACCGCCCGACCGTAAATACGGGTCGTTCGAACGCCGGTGAAAAACCGGCCATCATAGGCGGGGTTACGCGCAAGCCGTGACCGATCGCATTCGGCCGGGTCCAGCACTTGCGTACGATCCTCCTGCTTATGCGGTGCCCGGGGACAGAGTCCGATTCCGGCGAGCACCGCCGCGACCACGTCGCCATCTCTACGGTCCTGCCGCGGAGGCCACGGACATGCAACACACACTCGATAATCCAGTTTGGTGTGCGCTCACCGGACCGCAAGCGGATCTTGCGATCGGTCACGGTCTGGCGCGCCACTTTCCGCGCGACATCGCGCCATTTTCGGCGGTAGCCGAACCGACCGCCGCCGCCTACGCCGATCTTGGCGTCGATCTGCCGTACGGCCTGGAAGCGCGGCTGTTCCGGCCACAAGATGAGGCGGCCTCTCAAGGATGGGAAACGGTCAGTTCGCGGCCGATCGTGCAGATGGTGGCGCAGAAGATCGCGGCGCCTCCCACCACTGCGGAGACTGAATTCGTCGTGCTCGGTCCGGATGATGCCGCCGACATGCTGGCACTCGCCGGAGCGGCCAAACCGGGACCTTTTGGCCCACGCACGTCGCTACTTGGTGTCTATCTTGGCGTTCAGCGCGCCGGGCAGTTGATCGCAATGGGTGGCGAGCGCCTTCGTCTGCCTGGCTTTGTGGAGCTGAGCGGGATCTGCGTCCATCCGTCAGCGCGCGGGACCGGCCTGGGCGCGGCGATCACCGCACATCTGACGCATATGGTGCTGGAACGTGGGGAGACGCCATTCCTGCATGTGTTTCCCGACAATCCGGCCATCGCGCTCTATGCGCGACTTGGCTTCTTCGAGCGGGCGCAGTTTTTCGTGTTGTGGCACCGCCGGCTGACCGAACGCCCATCATGAGCGGCACGGCCGAGGGATCGATCTGCTTCGGCCGGAAAGTCGTGTTTACGGCCTTCACGGTCGCGACATTCACATTTGGATTCGGCTATTACGGACCCGCGGTCTTCCTCAATGTCCTGCATCAACAGCGCGGTTGGCCGCTCCCCCTCATCGCGACCGCCATCACTGTACACTTCCTGGTCAGCGCTGCCCTGGTCGCGCATCTGCCTGAGGCGCATCGCCGGTTCGGCATCACCACGGTAACTCAGGCTGGCGCAGTGGCCCTGATGGTCGGCATGTGCGGCTGGTCGCTGGCTCCGTCACCCTGGTTTCTGTTCGCCGCCGCGATCCTGAGCGGGGCCGGAAGGGCCGCCGCAAGTGGTGCCGCAATCATCGCGATGGTGTCACCCTGGTTCGAGCGCCGCCGGGCACTCGCGCTCGGCCACGCCCTGAATGGGGCGAGCGTCGGTGACGTGCTGTTCGCGCCGCTCTGGATCACGGCTATCGCGGCGATTGGTTTCGCACCCGCGGTCGCGGTGGTTGGCTTGCTGACACTGGCTCTGCTGTTGCCCTTGACCTGGAGGTATCTCCGTCCGACGCCGTCGAGCCTAGGGGTGGCACCGGACGGCGATCCGCCGCGATCAACCTGGCACGCCGCCGTTTCCGCACAACATCGGCCGGTCCGATTTGTGGCGCTGTTGTCGAACGGACAATTCACCACGCTCGCAATTGCGCTCGCTCTGGGCATGTTCGCCCAGGTTGGCGTCGTCGCACATTTAATTACCCGTCTTGCGCCGGTGGTGGGGGCGGTTGACGCGGCGATCGCGATCAGCCTCGCCACCGGCTCGGCGATGGTTGGGCGAATGCTGCTCGGCCTGTTGTCGGGTAGGGCGGACCGGCGCTTGATTGCCGCGGCCAACGTCACGATGCAGGCCTGTGGCGTGGCGCTGCTCGCTTTCGGCTCGACCACGCTCGTGCTGGCGCCGGGTTGCATCCTGTTCGGCCTGGGCATTGGCAGCCTGTTGTCGTTGCCACCCCTGATTGCGCAGAGCGAGTTCGCAGCCGGAGAAGTGCCCCGTGTGGTGGCGCTGGTCACCGCAGTGAACCAGGCCGTGTTTGCCTTCGCACCGGCAATCTTCGGGGTTCTCAGGGAGGTGTCCGGCGCTTACACGATGCCGTTTATGCTTGCTGCTGTTGTTCAGATCATTGCAGGTGTGATCATCGTAATGGGACGGCTTAACCGCCGGCCCGCTTGCGCTGGATTGGGATATGCATCACTCAACAGCTACGAACGAGAGTGAATAGCGCAAATATATTGGCGTCGAAATCGGGTGACTTCTTGTTTGATTCAGAAATCCTGCGGATTGCGCAGCTTCTGCGGCGAACTGCTCCGATCGCATTCTGACATGGCCTGTGAGGCGGTTGACTGTTGCATGTCGCGGTCAGATTGAATGGAGCCGTTCGTCCGCGACGCAACATACGTCGGCTTCTGGCACACCTTCGTCAGCCGTTGGTGCAGAGCGGACGTGATGTGGCAGGTCTGCAAGTGGCGCTCCCGCCCGAAGCGCACGCGCTCCCCAGATCGTCTCCTTCTGTTGCCGTCGAAACGGCTCGTATAGTTTCTGATTATGCTTGAGCCGGGATCCGCTATGCTGACCGACCGTTACGACCTCCCCCTCTCCACCACCTCCGCCGCCGCCCGCGACGCCTACGTCCAGGGCTGTGCGGCGAAGCTCACCATGTATCCTGGCGCGATTGAGGCGTTCGACCGCGCGCTCGAAGCCGACTCCACCTTCGCCCTCGCCCACACCGCCAAGGCCCACGCGCTGCTGGAACGCGGCGATGCCGCGGCGGCCCGCGAGTCGATGGCGGCGGCCCAGTCCCTCGCCGCCTGCCTACCCGCCCGCGAAGCGAGCCACATCGCCTATTTCGCCCTGCTCGCGGCCGGCGATACCGAGGCGGCGCTCGTCGCGCTGCCCACACACCTCGCCGCCTGGCCGCGCGACGCGCTGGTGCTCGGTACCGCCTCCTTCACCAATGGCCTGATCGGCAGCTCCGGCCGCGCCGGGCAGAAGCGCACGCTGCTGGCGCTGCTGGATCAGCTCGCGCCCGCCTACGGCGACGACTGGTGGTTCACCGCCCATCACGGCATGGCGCAGTCGGAGAATGGCGATCACGCGGCGGCCGGAGCGAAGATCGACCGGTCGCTGGCGCAGAACCCCGCCAACCCGTGGGCGGCGCATGCGCGGGCGCATCTTTCGTATGAGGAGGGCGACCCGCGGACGGCGAGCGCGTTCCTGGCGTCGTGGCTCGAGTCCTATCCGCGGCACGCGCCGCTCTACAGCCATCTGAACTGGCATCTCGCACTGGCGGAACTGGAGGCGGGGGAGATCGCGGCGGCATGCCAGCGGTTCCAGCGTGCGTTTGCGCCCGCGGTGCACAGCGGGCCGCCGCGCGGGAAGCTGAACGATGGGGTGTCGTTCCTGTGGCGGCTGGAGCTGGCCGGGCAGGCGCGGGATGCGGCGGCGTGGCGGGAGATGCATGCGCTCGCGGCCGGGGCGTTTCCGCGGGCCGGGATGGCGTTTGCCGATCTGCATGTGGCGCTGGTGGAGGCAGTGGCGGGCGATGACGCGGCGCTGGCGGCGCGGACCGGCCAGATCGCGGCACTGGCAGGGGAGGGGCGGTATCCGTCCGGCCCCTGCGTGCCGGCGGTCGCACACGGGTTTGCGGCATTCGAGCGGGGCGATTGCGCCGGCGCGATCGCGGCGCTGGCGCCAGTGGCCGAGGCGCTGGAGCGCATCGGCGGCAGCCACGCGCAGCTCGATCTGGTGCGGTTCACGCTGGTGAAGGCGTATCTGGGCGCCGGGCGGGCGGAGGAGGCCGAGCGCTTGGTGCGTGCGCGGCGGCCGCTTGGGGCAGTCATTCCGGTGGCCGGGGTGGCGGCCGCGCACTAAGCGACGCTGCGGCAGTGGCCGCGCATGGCGGGGCGTCGGCTTGTGCCCACCTGTTAGATACGTGCACTATCATACCGGTTATCCAGACCCATGCTGGCGCCGATTTCAGTTCGCGCACCCGCGGGCGGGGACGCCTGCGCGCTGGCGTGACGAGCCCCATTACCTGTAGCGGGACCTGGCCGACCATGGGTTTTGGTGGCGCGTTGGCGGAACGCGCTTCGCGCTTCCGCCCTTCGACGTGCACAGGGCCGGAAAGACCCCGTGTAGGCCTGTCGATCCGTCGGCCAACGATCCGGCGGCCGATTGCCCCGCAGGGTCAGCCCAGGGGGATCGAACTGTGACCGGATTCGGGCGAGGCTTCCAGGGGTGCCGGCACGCCTCCCTGCCCGAGCCTAGGCCGGGGTGTGCCATACCGCCGCTCCGTGAACAGCGTCCGTATGGCGTAGGCGGTGTAGATGGTCAGGCCCACATAGAAGACCACCACCACGATGCGCAGTGTCCAAGGCCAGGCTGGCTGATCAAGCTTCAAGCCACGAGACCCCCTCTCGCCGCGCATGGGCGTTGTAATCACGGCTCGGGAGTGAATGCGACAGGATGGCCATCGCACGCATGATCCTGGACCGCGTCGGGGCGCACAGGACGTTGTACCACGTGGTGTCACGGCTGCGGTGCCGGACGTGCGGGAACGCGTTTGCCAGGGTCATCACGGTCACTGATCCCGCCAGCGGGGCGAACGAGCGCGGGGATGCGCCGGATGGGCCTCGGATCACGTTGGTTGGCGGTGTAGGGTGATCAGATGGACCTCGGCGATCCGAACCAAGCAAGTCCCTTGATCGGCTTTGTTGCGTTCGGGCTGACGCTCCTGAGTTCTGGCGTCAAATCGACCGGCCGCGTGTTGCTTGCTGAATCCATCCAGGCCGCCGCAACCGCGATGATCCTGGGATGGGGAACTTGGTGGATCGTCCGGCAACAAAGGTGACGCGGCGGCCGGGGCCCCGAATCCAGCCAAATCGGGTCACACCGAGAGCGGGTGGGGAGACCCCAGGTACCTGTCGCAGGTGACACCATCGCGCGTGCGGAGGGGCAGGCGTGTCAGGGCCGGGGTTCCACGCCCATCCCATGCCGGTCTACAATGATGTCTTCGTCGCGCCGCCGGCTTTCGCGGCCCTACCGCCCTGCATGAGGCCCGTAATGACCCCACCACTCGTGAACTCCGCCGCCGCCCGCGACATCGCCAACGTGCTGCACCCCTACACCGACCTGAAGACGCATCAGGAGGTCGGGCCCGTGGTGATCACCAAGGGCAAGGGTGTCCGCGTGTGGGACGACACCGGCAAGGATTACATCGAGAGCGTTGCTGGGCTGTGGTGCGCCTCGCTGGGGTTCGACAACGAGCGACTGGTTCAGGCGGCGGTGGCGCAGATGCGCAAGTTGCCATTCTACCACGCGTTCACCGCCAAATCGCACGAGCCGATGATCGACCTGGCGGAGATGCTGATCCAGCGCGCGCCGGTGCCGATGAGCAAGGTGTTCTTCGCCAACTCAGGCTCCGAGGCGAATGACAGCGCGATCAAGATGGTTTGGTATTTCAACAACGCGCTGGGGCGCGAGAAGAAGAAAAAGATCATCGGGCGGATCAAGGGGTATCACGGCATCACGCTGGCGGCGGCGTCGCTGACCGGGCTGGCGGTGAACCATCGCAGTTTCGATGTGCCGCTGCCGGGGTTCATCCACACGATGACGCCGCATTTCTATCACGGCGCGCTGGAGGGGGAGAGCGAGGAGGCGTTTGCCACGCGCTGTGCCGACGAGCTGGAGAAAATGATCCTGGCGGAAGGGCCGGAAACGGTGGCGGCGATGTGGGCCGAGCCGATCATGGGCGCCGGCGGGGTGATCATTCCGCCGAAGGGCTATTTCCCGAAGATCCAGGCAGTGCTGAAGAAGTACGATGTGCTGTTGGTGGCCGATGAGGTGATCTGCGGGTTCTGGCGCACCGGCAACTACTGGGGCAGCCAGACGCTGGATATTAGCCCAGACATTCTGGTTTGCGCGAAGGCATTGTCGTCGTCGTACCTGCCGATCAGCGCGGTGATGGTGAATGACCGCGTGTTCCAGGGGCTGTCGGATGAGAGCAACAAGCTCGGCACGTTCGGGCACGGGTTCACCTACTCGGGTCATCCGGTGCCAGCGGCGGTCGCGATCGAGACGCTGAAGATCTACGACGAGACCGATATCGGCTCGCATGTGCGCGAGGTCGGGCCGCATATGCAGGCGGAGCTGCGGCGGCGGTTTGCTGGGCATGAGCTGGTGGGCGAGGTGCGGGGCACCGGGCTGATCGCGGCGATGGAGTTGGTGGCGGACAAGGCGGCGCACAAGAATTTCGATCCGGGTGCGAAAGTGGGTGTCAAGCTGGTGAAGCTGATCGAGGAGAATGGGGTGATCGGGCGCACCGTGGTGAACGATACGTTGTGCTTCAGTCCGCCGCTGATCATCACCAAGCCCGAGATTGATGAGATGTTGGACCGGATCGGCAGGGCACTGGATGCGCTGACGGTGCAGTTGCGGCGCGAGAAGATCGCGGTGGTCCGGTAGCGGAATGTTCGTGCACCTCTCCTGCCGCGCGGGAGAGGTCGCGGAGCGCTTGCGACGCGGGTAAGGGAGCGCGGTAGGACCCTCACTCGGCATCGCTCCGCACGCCGACCTCTTCCGCAAGCGGGACAGGGAATATATTACCTTACCGAAACACTCCTGGCGATCTCCTGCCATAGCGTCTGGCGTGCCTGCGTGACGTAGGCTTCCGGATTGAGTGCCCGCGAGGCCAGCGTCGCGTCGGCTGCCTCGGCAAAGGTGCCAAGCAACACAACGAACACCGTCTGCGGCAGGAACAGCGTGCGATGTGGCGCGCCTTCGTGCCGCAGCAGCGCCGCGATGTTCATCAGCCCGGAGAACAGCAGATGCGCGTCGTGGAACGCGATGATCGCATTGGGGCTGGCGAGCGACCGCACCGACAGGAAGTCCTGGAACACCGCGATGTTGGTATGTTCTGCATCGATAAGGATCAGGTCGTACGGCGCGTTGACCTGTGCCGGCGTCAACTGCGAGGCTGTCAGCTCCAGCGTGCGCAGCTTGGACATCGAAGCGGGCGGCAGATGCGCGGCCAGACCGGTCCGCATGCGGTCCGTATTGACGTCGCTGTAGTCGAACGACCGGCCGCGCTCATCGGGCTGCGACGCGGGGCGCGGATCCACCGAGGTGGCGATGCGGCAGGCCGGATCGGCGAGGTGTGGCAGCAGCGATCCGCCCAACGCGGAGCCGACTTCGAGATAGGCGTAGCCAGGAGCGCGCTGCCGCACGACATTCTGGATCGCCAACAAGCTGCTGCGGTCCTCGTGCGGCATCTCCGGCGCGATGCGGAAGATCGCCAGGTCACCGCGCGCAATAGCCGCGCCGGGATCGTCGAGGACGTCGTCTGCCACACATCCTCCTTCGGCGGGCGCCGCCGCCGCGTCAGCGCGCCCGGCGCACCGTGTAGTCGGCCACGTCGATCAGCGCGCGGCGGAACGGGCTGTCGGGGAACACGGCCAGCGCGGCCTTCGCCGCGGCGGCGAAGCGGGCGGCGCGCATCAGGGTCGTTCCGATTGCGTCATGTCGGGCCATCAGCTCCAGCGCATGCTCAAGGTCGGTCGGCTGCTGTTCGCTGTCCTCGATGGTACGGTGCCAGAAGTCGTGGTCGGCCGCACCGCCGGCCCAGTAGGCTGCCAGCACCGGCAAGGTGATCTTGCCCTCGCGGAAGTCGTCGCCGACGGTCTTACCCAGCTTCGCCTGGTCGGCGGCGTAGTCCAGGGCGTCGTCGACCAGCTGGAAGGCGATGCCAAGGTTGCTGCCGTAGGTGGCGAGCGCGGCCTCCTCGGCTTCGGGCCGGTCGGCGACGATGGCGCCGACTTGGCAGGCGGCAGCGAACAGCGCGGCGGTCTTACCCTGGATCACTTCCAGATAGCGGTCTTCGCTGGTCGACAGGTCGTTCTGCGTGACCAGTTGCAGCACCTCGCCCTCGGCGATGGTGGCCGCAGCGTGCGAAAGTACGGCGAGCACCTGCAGTGAGCCGTCCTCGACCATAAGTTGGAAGGCGCGGGCGAACAGGAAGTCGCCGACCAGCACCGAGGCCTGGTTGCCGAACACCGCGTTGGCCGAGGCCGAGCCGCGTCGGAGCTGGCTTTCGTCCACCACGTCATCGTGCAGCAGGGTCGCAGTGTGGATGAACTCAACGCAGGCGGCCAGCGCGACGTGGCGCATGCCGGGATAGCCGCACAGCCGTGCCGCGGCGAGGGTCAGCAGCGGCCGCAGCCGCTTGCCGCCGGCCGCGACGATATGGGCGGCGAGCTGCGGGATCAGCGCGACGGGGCTGTCCATGCGGGTCACAATGGTGCGGTTGCACGCCTCCAAATCGGTGGTCAGCAGACCGGTCAGCTGTTGCAGCGCGTCGTCCGTTTCCGCCGGCATGGCATACCCGTTGGCGCGACCCGACGCCTCATTGATAATGGCCGTTGGGATGAGGGGCGTTGGTAGGCTGGCGGTAACGCCCAAAACTCTCTCCCGGCTTGTGCGGCGTGTGGCGCCGGCACCATAGGGGCCGGCCGGAAACAGGGTCAAGCGAAGCAGGAGAGCGTGGCAGGTGCGCGTCGTGGCGACAACCAACAACATGGTGCGGCTGAGCTTCCTGCGCGCGCTGCTGGCCGATGCCGGGATCAGTGTTGTGCTGCTGGACGTGCACACCAGCGCGGTGGAAGGCAGCATCGGTGCCATTCCCTGCCGGCTGATGGTGGCCGAGGCCGACGCGGCACGGGCGCGCCGCGTGTTGGCCGAGGCGGGCGAGAGCTGACGCGCATGCGGATCACCGAGGGGCATCTGCTGAACGGCCGGGTGCGCTACGCCCAGCCGGCGGAGGGGTTTCGCAGTGGGATCGAGCCTGTGCTGCTGGCGGCCTCGGTGCCGGCGCGGGCAGGGGAGCGGGTGCTGGAAGCGGGCAGCGGTGCGGGCGCGGCGTTGCTGTGCCTGTCGGCGCGGGTGCCCGGGATCAGCGGGCTGGGGGTGGAGCGCGATGCCGGGCTGGCGGCACTCGCGGCGCGCAACGCCACGGCGAACGGCTGGCCGGGGCTGACGTTTCGAGCTGGCGATATCGCCGATCTAGCTGAGGGGGAGCCGTTCGACCACGCCTGCGCCAATCCGCCGTATCACGCCGGGGGCGGCACTGGGTCATCGGAGGCGCGTCGCGACTCCGCGCGGCGGGCCGTACCGGCGTTGTTCGGCGTCTGGGCCGTGGCGATGGGGCGGGCGCTGCGCCACCGTGGCACACTGACCTGGATCGTGTCTGCGGCGGTGGTGCCGGCGTGTCTCGCGGCGATGGACGAGGCTGGGTGTCCACCGGCTTGCCTGCTGCCGCTATGGCCGAGGGTGGGCACGCCGGCGAAGTTGGTATTGCTCCGCGGAGTGAAGGGTGGACGAGGGCCATTCCGGGTGGCCGCCGGCTTGGTGCTGCACGAGCGGGGCGAAGGGTTCACCGCGGAGGCAGACGGGCTCTTGCGGGATGGGCGGGTGATGGATTGGTAGCCCGCAAGAAACCAAAAAATCAGAGACTTATAGCTCCTTGGTCTCAGGGTGCCGCAGATACCACAGGCGCTCATGCGCCGCGACCAAGCTCTCCATATTCCGCCGCCGCGTGCCATCCGGCGTCAGCGGCCGGCGCGTCAGCATCATCTCCAGCACCAGCAGCAACTGGTCGGCGACCTCGAAATCGCCCTGATCGCAGGCGTGGTGGAAGGCGATCAGGATCTTGTCGGACAGCCGCCGGGTATACCGCGGCGTCGACGGCGACGCGGCCTCATGCGGCGCCTCGGCCTCTGTTCCGTTCTCCAGGGGGTCGGTCATCGCATCCGCCATCTCTCGGCCTTCCGGACCTCACGTCGCGCGGGGCTGCTGACCCCGATCCGCTTGTTGTCCCATATGTCTCACACGGCGAGACACAAGAGCGGGTATGACATATTCTGTAACTTATAGCATAGGTCTATTTCAAAATGGTTTGTCGCAACATTCAACACACCGTCGTCAAATACACGCGAACGCGCAGCCAGCAACCGTCGCCCACGCTGGGTGCCCCCGGCGCTCTATTCGGCCGGCACGGCACTGTAGGACTCGACCAGCGTCTGCGTGCCGGGCGCCGAAAACGCCTCCTCCCACGTCCCAGTCGTCGACGCCTTGCTGTACTCCGTCGCCCGGTTCTCGAAGAAGTTGGTGTGTTCGACCGCGTTCAACATCTCGTCCAGCCAGGGCAGTGGGTTCCGCTCGACATGGAATAGCGCGTTGAGCCCGAGCTGCACCAGCCGGCGGTCGGCGATGTAACGGATATAGGTCTTCACTTCGCGTGCCGTCAGCCCTTCGACCGCGCCGCCCTCGAACGCGAGGTCGATGAATGCGTCCTCGTGGTCAACGATTGTTGCGCATGTGATGTAGATATCCCGCCGCAGCTCCTCGGTCCAGATCTCCGGGTTCTCCTGGATGAACGTCCGGAACAGCTTGATGATCGATTCGCAGTGCAGCGACTCGTCGCGCACCGACCAGGTGATGATCTGCCCCATCCCCTTCATCTTCCCGAACCGCGGGAAGTTCAGCAGGATCGCGAACGACGCGAACAGTTGCAGCCCCTCGGTGAAGGCGCCGAACGCGGCCAGCGTCTTGGCGATCTCGTATTTCGAGCTGACCGTGAAGCCCTGCATATAGTCGAACTTGTCCTTCATCTCCTTGTATTTGAGGAAGGCCGAGTACTCGATCTCCGGCATGCCGATGGTGTCGAGCAGGTGGCTGTAGGCGGCGATGTGGACCGTTTCGATGTTGGAAAAGGCCGACAGCATCATCAGCACTTCGGTGGGTTTGAACACCTGGCTGTAGTGCTTCATGTAGCAGTTGTTCACCTCGACATCGGCCTGGGTGAAGAAGCGGAAGATCTGCGTCAGCAGGTTCCGTTCCGCGTCCGTCAGGTTGCGGTGCCAGTCCTTCACGTCATCCGCGAGCGGCACTTCCTCCGGCAGCCAGTGGACGCGCTGCTGGGTGAGCCAGGCGTCGTAGGCCCAGGGGTAGCGGAACGGCTTGTAGACCGGATTCTCGGTCAGCAGGTCGAAGCGAACCGGGTGTTCGTCGGCAGACGGGGAGGGGAGTGTGGCGTCCATGATCATGCCGTCTCGCTACCAGGGGAGGGAAAGGTAGGCACGCACCCAGGAGGATGAAACCCCGGAGGGGGAACGCAAGATATGGGGGTGCAGCGTCCTACGCAACCCACATTGTTGTGGCCGAGGGCAGTTTGGCATCGGTCGCCCAGTACATCTCTCCCGCCGGGCCGGAGAGGTCGGCGCGCGAAGCGCCGCCGGGTGAGGGTCCCTTCATCTGCATCATCCCTCCAACGGGTACATGGGGTTTTCCCTTCGTCTCCCGCCATGCCTGCCTCGCGGCCTCCACCGCCTGCCGCCACGCTGCCTTCGCCCGCCGCCCGACCTCCTGCGGCGTCAGCCCATCCACCGGCTGCGGCGCCAAGTACAGCTCCGGCGCCTCCAGTGCCCATGCCGCCAGCGCCGGTGGCAGGTCATCCAGCCACCGCATCACCTGCACCAGCATCGACGTCGGCCGCAGCGCCACAATCAAATGTCGGTCCTGCGCCCGCTACACCGCGCTGACCCAGCCACGCACCATGCGGGCGGCACGCGGCCGGGCGAACCCCTCGGCCGTGCCGCGGCCCGGTGCTGGCCGCGCCATGCCGCCGGCATCGCGCCTTCCCCGCAGTGCCGGTGCGCGGCACGCCCGGGTCCGCGCGCCACACCGTGGCAACGGATCGCGCCACACCGTAGCAACAGATTCAGCAAAGGAGGGTGCCCAGCGGATTGCCCGAGCGCCACCGTGGCGGATCGGCGGGGGAGGGGCTCGGCTGCGGCAGCGGCGCTCTCCGGGCATAATTCCTATGTCAGGATGTCATTCCTCTAGGACGTGAGGCAGACTCCTCGCCGCCACCGAACGACAGCGACAGGTGGCCGCAGATCGCACTTGCGTTCTATCCACTCTCGGTATAACCATACCTTCTAGTCGGTATGGTCGATCTCATGCAGCACCACGACTCCAAGCGGAAACTGCTCGACGCTGCGATCCACAGCGTCCGCGCCAAGGGCTACACCGCCACGCGCATCGAGGACGTCTGCGCCGCGGCCGGCGTGACCAAGGGCAGCTTCTTCCATCACTTCAAGACCAAGGACGACCTCGCCCTGGCTGCCCTGGATCACTGGGGAACGAACGCCGCCGCCTTCTTCGACCATGCACCCTATCACGACGTCGCCGATCCGCTCGGCCGCATCCTTGCCTATCTCGACTTCCGCAAGGCGATCCTGACCGGCGATCTGGCGGACTTCACCTGTCTCGCCGGCACCATGGTGCAGGAGATGTACGCCACCAATCCGGACATCCGCGCCGCCTGCGAAAGCAGCATCTGCACGCACACGGAACGGCTGGCCCCCGACATCGCCAAGGCCATGCGCCAGCACGGCGTGACCGCCGATGTCACCGCGGAGAGCCTGGCACTGCACATGCAATGCGTGCTGCAGGGCGCGTTCATCCTGGCCAAGGCGACCGGCAGCGCCGAGGTCGCCGCGCAAAGCATCGACCATCTGCGCCGCTATTTCGAGCTGCTATTCGACCCGCCTAAAAAGCGGTGGCGAGCGGCGCCACGACACAGGACTCAGCACGCATCAGCGTGATCGTGACGACCAAGAGGGAAGGGGACGCAACAATGCAATCGCCATATCGTTGGGTCATCGTCGCCGCCGGCGGCTTCATGGGCTGTGTCGCCATCGGATCGATCTTCTCATTGCCGGTGTTCCTGGCGCCGATGTCCGCCGCCACCGGCTGGTCGCGCACCGAGATCTCGCTGGCGATGACACTCGACTTCATCACCATGGGCATCGGCAGCTTCTGCTGGGGCATGCTGATGGACCGCTACGGTCCGCGCCTCGTGGTGATGGCCGGCGGCGCCCTGCTGGGCCTCGGCCTCGTGCTGGCCAGCCGCAGCACCAGCGTGCTGATGTTCCAGCTCTGTTACGGCATCCTGGTCGGCGCCGGCGGCGGCGCGATCTTCGCCCCGATGATGGCCACCGTCACCGGCTGGTTCGAGACACAGCGCAGCCTGGCCGTGTCGCTGGTCTCCGCGGGCATGGGCGTGGCCCCGATGACCGTGGCGCCGATCGCCGCCGTGCTGGTCGCCACCTATGACTGGCGGACCGCGCAGCTCGCCATTGGCCTCGCCGCCTGGGCGCTGCTGCTGCCGACCAGCCTGCTGGTGCGTCGTGCGCCCGCACTGGCACGGCGTGGCACCGGCCCTTCCGGTGCGGAGCCGGATCTAAGCCTCGGAGCGGCCCTGCGCTCACCGCAGTTCCTCGTTCTGGCGGCGACCTATTTCTGCTGCTGCGCGACGCATTCGGGTCCGTTGTTCCACACCGTGAGCTACGCCATCTATTGCGGCCTGCCCCCGCTGGCCGCGGTGTCGATCTACAGCGTCGAGGGCTTCTCTGGCCTGTTCGGCCGCATCGGCTTCGGGCTGATGGGCGACCGGTTCGGCGCCAAGCGCGTGTTCGTCACCGGCCTGTTCGTTCAGGCGTTTGCGGCCGGGTCGTATTTCTTCGCCCGCGAACAGATGCAGTTCTATTCCGTTGCCGTGATATTCGGATTTACTTACGCGGGGATCATGCCGCTTTACGCGGTGCTGGTGCGGGAGAATTTCCCGCTGCGGATCATGGGGTCAGTGATAGGGGCGACATCCATGGCCTCCAGCCTCGGCATGGCCTTGGGGCCACTGGCGGGCGGCGTGATCTTCGACAAGCTGGGCAGCTACGGCTTTCTGTATGTTGGCTCCTTCGGCATCGGACTGACCGCCGCACTGATCATGCTGACCTTCCGCCCGGCGCGCGTGGAGCAGGCGTCCGCACTCGCCGCGGCCGGGTGACAGGGCGGTAGCCCCATGTCATGCCGGACCCCCGGGTCCGGCCATAGGCCGGCCCGAGTTCAGGCTCCGGCCCGGCATCCACGCCTTGCCCAGCGCGGACCAGCCACCCCCTCGGGACTGTGCCGTCATTGACCGCCGCACGATGAACCGGAACCAATAGCCGCACACAACCATAGCGGACCCCGCACCGGCCCGATGTTTCCGCCCGTCTCCCTGCACGAAGTCCTTTGGCTCGCGTTGGCCACCGTCGTCGGCGGCGTGATCACCGGCTTGCTCGCCGGGCTGTTCGGCATCGGCGGCGGTGCCGTCATCGTTCCGGTACTGTATGAAATCTTCCGCGTGCTCGGCGTACCCGAGGAAGTCCGCATGCAGCTCTGCATCGGCACGTCCCTGGCCATCATCGTGCCGACCAGCCTGCGCGCCTACCGCACCCATCGCAGCAAGGGCTTGGTCATTCCCGGTGTGATCCGGCTGTGGGCGATCCCGGCGGTGCTCGGCGTCGGCTGCGGCGCGGCCCTCGCCGCCGTCGCCCCTCCGGACGTGTTCAAGCTCGCCTTCGTCCTGATACTGGGCGGCATCGGCTTGAAGATCCTGTTCGTCCGGGACCGGTGGAGCCTGGGCGCCGGGTTGCCGGGCCCGGGACTGATGTCGGTCTACGGCTTCGGGATTGGCCTGGGCGCGTCGCTGATGGGCGCCGGCGGTGGGTCGCTGGTGAATATCGTGCTGACGCTATACCGCAAACCGATCCACAACGCGGTGGCGACCGCCGCTGGCCTGGGCGTGCTGATCACCCTGGCCGGTGCGATCGGCTATGCCGTGGCCGGCTGGCCGCATCTGGCGCAGCTACCGCCACTCTCGCTCGGTTTTGTTTCGCTGATCGGGCTGGTCGTGATGGCGCCGGTGTCGACGTTGGCCGCACCGTATGGCGCGCGTCTGTCGCATGCGATGTCGCGGCGAACGCTGGAGGTCGCGTTTTCCTGCTTTATCTTGGTGGTGGCGGCACGATTTCTGGCGGCGTTGTTTTGAGGCGGGCAAGGGGTCGGTTCACACCCACTCCTCGATACGCCGCACAATCGTCCATCTGTGCTATGGTGTCAGCCATGGATACCGTGATCGCCATCGACCCCGTTCTGCGAGAGTTGCGTGATGCCCTCACGGAGCTGTACGGGCCTGCGCTCGATCGCGTGGTACTGTTTGGCTCCCGCGCGCGCGGGCAGGCTGCCTCGGATTCGGACTACGACGTGGCCGTGTTCCTCAAGCAGGCCGACGACCTCTGGAACGAGTGGGGGCGGCTGGCCGACCTGAGCGTGCGCTTCCTGGATCAAGGGGCGCCCTTCATCGAGGCAATCCCTTTCAGGTCGTCGGACTATGAGAAGCGGACGCCGCTCATGCACGAGATCCGGAAGGACGGCCTGACCCTATGAAGCCGGAGGCCGCGGAGTTCCTCGGTCACGCGCGCCGCATGCTGGAGCGGGCACCGCGGACGCTGCGTGTATCCCTCTTCGAGGACGCGGGGCGCACCGCATATATGGCCGCCTTCCATGCCGCCCAGGCCCTGATATTCGAGCGCGAGGATCGGGTCATGAAGACCCACCACGGCGTCCGGTCGGAATTCCACCGGATCACCCGAGGCGTCCCAGGGATCGATGCCGGGATCGATCCAAACCTGCCGGCCTTTCTGTCACGGGCTTATAGAATGAAAACGGCCGCCGACTATGAGCTGGGAGGCGACATGCAGCCGTCGCCGGAGGAGGTCATAATCACTCTGGACGCGGCAAGCCAGTTCGTGGTGGCGATCACCAACGCGATTTCAACACCAACGTCACCGTAAACCCTGTCCGGGTCGGGAGATTGGGAGGCTGATCCTTTCCAGTACGGGCACCGCGTCGATGTCGCACGATCGCGAGCAGTGTTTTCTCGGCCAGCGGGTCCGCGGCCCGATCGCTCATTCAGCCCCGCAGCGTCTGCGTGTTCTGCGTGCATCGCCTTGCTGCATCTGCGCTAAAATACTCGCTTGGCGATGCTGGCGCGGATTGTTACGGAAGGGCCAGCACTTTTAGTGAAGCGAGGATGGCTCTGTGCTGACGCGTAGAGAGGCTCGCATCGACAAACCTTGCCCGCGTCGAACGCGCGATTGATGAAGATTGGTAGGCGCGCCGACGTGGGACATCAGCGCGGGCAGCGCAGCGGGCGTCGCGATCAAAGTAAGCCGGTTCACGGCGCGGGTATCCAGTAGATCGCCGCCCTGTATTTCGTGCGCGAAACAGAACCGACGACCATCCCGTTCAGAGCCTCGGCCAGTCGACGGCTTGGAATATTCGACGCGGCGGCAGGCCAAACGAAGTGACCAATATTAAAGCGAGACGAGGCCCAAGCTATCACGCTTTCAATTGCCTCGCGCCCATAGCCGCGACCATGCGCTACTTCCTTGACCCAAACGCCAAGCTTCGGTGCAGTGAGATGGGTCCCATGCAGTCCCGCCAATCCGAGAAATTCTCCGCTCAGTCTCAGGCGGATCACGAAATGAAAGTCGGTTTCGGCTACTATCAATGGCAACCATGCGCGCCAGACCTCGGCAAAGGCCTCCGGCGTCGCCAGTGGTTCCCAGTCCATAAACCGAGTTACCCCGGGCGTGATGGCAGCAAACGTCTCTCCTGCGTCACCTGATGTGAACGGCCGTAGAGCGAGGGATCCGATGCGGTGGACCGCGCGAGTTGATTCACGAAACCTCCGGCCGCCGTAAATCATCCAAGCCAGTGGGAAGGGCAGGTGCCACTTTACCATTCTGCACCATCAGCACCGCGCCGATGGGACGAACCAATTCATCCGCTACCACCACCCCGTCTCCGTCCGGACACGCCAGAATAGGCCGACCGCTGTCTCGGGAGCAGGCAATCAGCTGTGTGAGATAACGCACATTTTTGCCAAGATGCGGAAAGAACTCGAAGGGGAGCAGATCGAGCGCCTGGTGTTCTCGCTCAGCGTTGGAACGACCCCATTGAATAAGGGTAGGTATTGCACTGCCACGGTGAAGTGGGGCGACGGATCGGAAGCCGACATCCATTACGCGTTCTATCGCTGGGGTCGACGAAACCGGCATCTCTCAATGTGGATCGACGACAATGGAGGCATGCATGGGCCATCCATGTGATTGATCGACCAGCCGGCCGGCGATCAGCGTATAGGCATTAATTCATAGAGTGTCGCCCGCATCATGGCCTCCACTACCCCACCACCCCCACCATATCCCGCTCCATCTCCTCCACCATCCAATCCCGAATCGCCAGCACCACCTCCCGCACCGGCTTCCCCCTTGGCGCCAGCAAATGATACGCCCGCCCGGTCCGCACCTGCCGCTCCGAGGCCACCACCAGCTTGCCCTCGCCCAACGCCCGCGCCACCACCGTGATCCACCCCAGCGCAATCCCCTCGCCATTCATCGCCGCCTGCAGCACCACCGCGTAGTCGGAGAACTCCAGCCAGGTCGGCCGAGGCGTCTGCCGCCGCGCCACGTCGCCCCAGAACAAATCCCAGTCCAGCAACGGATCCGCCAGATGCAGCAGCATGTGCCCAGTCGGCGTCTGCCCAATCCGCGGCGCATCCAGCGTGCCGCGCGCCGCCGCATAGGCCGGGCTGCACACCGGAATCACCAGCTCCGGCGCGAAATGCCAGCTATGGTGGTCCGCCTCGTGCTCGGGACTATGCATGCGCATCGCCAGGTCCACATTGCCCGGCGCCCCGCGCAACGTGCCCGAGATCAACTGAAACCGCAGATCCACCTCCGGAAACGCCTTGTGGAACTCCCCCAGCCGAGGGATCAGCCAGTGCGTGACGAACGCGGTGGACAGCGACAGCTCCACCACCTGCTTGCGCGTCCGCTGCGCGATAAGCTCCAGCAGCGCCGCCTCGACCTTTTGCAACCCTTCGGTCAGCGCACGGAACAGGAACTGGCCTTCCTGCGTCAGCTCCATCCCCACCGGGCTGCGGTTGAACAGCGCCACCCCCAGATGGCGTTCCAACTGGGCAATGTTCCGGCTCACCGAGGGCTGCGTCAGGTTGAATTCCCGCGCCGCGGCGCTGCAGGTCCCGGCGCGCGCCGCTGCCTCAAAGATCAGCAGCGCGCGCGGCGAGGGGATCAGTTTGCCCAGCCCGGCCATACGTCTACCGTATGACCCCCCTATGGATTGTCAAGCTGACCGGCGGGTCCCGACTGTGAAACAGTCTCCTATCCAAGCAAACAACGAATGGTGGGGCCGCGATGGGAAACAAGCTTTCGGACGCCGACGACCTCATACGCCGCATGCTGAGCGCCGGCGCCACACGCCGCGACGCCATGCGCACTCTTGCCGGGGCGGGCCTGGGGCTGCTCACCGCCGCTGGCATCTTCAGCCGCGCCGACCAGGCGCTGGCCGAGACGCCGAAGCGCGGCGGGCATATCCGTGTGGCCGGCTTCTCCTCCTCCACCGCCGACACCGTCGATCCGGCCAAGCAAACGCTGTCGACCGACTACGAGCGCTGCCAGATGTTCTACAACGGGCTGACGCGGCTGGATGAAAGCCTGACCCCGCAGCCCGAGCTCGCCGCCGAGATCCGCCACGACAAAGCAACGGTATGGACATTCAAGCTGCGCAACGGCGTGACGTTCCACGACGGCAAGCCGCTGACCTCCGCCGACGTGGTGTATTCGCTTTTGCGCCACAAGGACCCGAAGGTCGGCTCCATCGCCAAGACGCTCGCCGCGCAGATGCAGGAGGTGAAGGCGACCGCGCCGGATGAGGTGCAGGTGACGCTGTCGGCCCCGAATGCGGATTTCCCTGTTGTGGTCGGAACGTTCCATTTCCTGATCATCAAGGATGGCACCACCGAGTTCACCACCGCGATCGGCACCGGGCCCTACAAGTGCAAGGAGTTCACCCCCGGCGTCCGCAGTGTCGGCGTCCGCAACGAAAACTACTGGAAGCCGGGTAAGCCCTATCTCGATCAGATCGAGCTGTTCGGCATCGCCGACGAGACGGCGCGGGTGAATGCGCTGCTGTCGGGCGATATCCAGATCGCCGGCGGCATCAGCCCGCGCACGACGCATCAGATCGAAGCGTCGCCCGGCTACACGGTGTTCGAGACCAAGTCCGGCAACTATACCGACCTGGTGATGCGGCTCGACGCGGCGCCGACGAACAACCCTGATTTCGTTCTTGCGATGAAATACCTGATGAACCGCACGCAGATGCGCAGCGCGATCATGCGAGGCTACGCCGTTGTCGGCAACGACCAGCCGATCGATCCCACCAACCGGTTCTATTTCAAGGACCTGCCGCAGACGCCGTTCGATCTGGACAAGGCGAAATTCCACTTCAAGAAGTCAGGCATTGGCACGACCGCTGTGCCGCTGGTGGCGTCGCCGGCGGCCTCGTCGTCGGTGGATATGGCGGTGCTGATGCAGGACGCGGCGCAGAAGATCGGTCTGACGCTCGATATCAAGCGCGTGCCGGCCGATGGCTATTGGGCGAATTCCTGGATGAAGGTGCCGCTGGGCTTCGGCAACATCAACCCGCGCCCCAGCGCTGACGTCCTACTGTCGCTGTTCTTCAAGTCCGATGCACCGTGGAATGAGAGCGGCTGGAAGGACCTGAAGTTCGACCAGTTGCTGGTCGCCTCGCGCGCGGAGACGGATCTGCCCAAGCGCAAGCAGATGTATGCCGACATGCAGACGATGATCCACAATGACTGCGGTATCGGCATCCCGCTGTTCCTGTCGATGCTGGACGCGCACAGCGCGAAGATCAAGGGCCTGCGTCCGATCCCGCTGGGCGGCCTGATGGGCTACCAGTTCTCCGAGAACGTCTGGCTGGATGCGTAACGAGCGCACCCGCACCCGTTCGTCATGCCGGCGCATGCCGGCATCCACGCCTTGCCTTCGTCCCGCAAGCAAAAGCGTGGATGCGGGGGCCAAGCCCTGGCATGACGATCGGGCCGATTGGGGCGCACAACCATGAACGCCACCGTCCTCCGCCTGATCATCACACGGCTGGGCCTCGCCGCCCTGACTCTATGGATCGTTTCAGTCCTGGTCTTCGGCGCCACCGCGCTGCTGCCAGGCGATGTCGCGGAGGCTGTACTAGGCCAGGCAGCCACCCCCGAAGCGGTCGCCGGACTGCGCGCCGCGCTGCACCTCGATCAACCCGGCTGGCTGCGCTACCTCATCTGGCTCGGCGGCCTCTTGCACGGCGACCCCGGCCGCTCCCTGGTCAACCACCTTCCGGTCGCACAACTCATTGGCAACCGCCTGCCGAACTCCCTGCTGCTGGCGGCACTCACCGCCGCCGTCTCAGTGCCCGTCGCCCTGGCAATCGGCATCACCGCAGCCGTGCGACGCGGATCGCTGTATGACCGCGTGGTCAACCTGCTGACCGTCAGCCTGGTTTCCGTCCCGGAATTCCTCGTCGCGACCCTCGCGGTGGTGATCTTCGCGGTGAACCTGCACTGGCTTCCAGCACTCTCCTCGGTCAGCGATATCAGCTCCCCCGAAGCACTGTTCCGCAGCTTCGCCATGCCAGTGTTGTCGCTGAGCTGCGTGATCGTCGCGCAGATGGCGCGCATGAGCCGCGCCGCGCTGATCGGCACATTAGACTCCTCCTACGTCGAGATGGCCCGCCTGAAAGGCGTGCGCCCCGCGCGTCTGGTCTTGCGCCACGCCCTCCCGAACGCGCTGGGCCCGATCGTCAACGCGGTGGCCCTCAGCCTGTCCTTCCTGCTTGGAGGTGTCATCATCATCGAAACGATCTTCAACTACCCCGGCCTCGCGAAACTGATGGTCGACGCGGTCGCCACGCGCGACATGCCTCTGGTGCAGGCTTGCGCGATGATCTTCTGCGCCGCCTATCTGCTGCTGACGCTGCTGGCGGACATCGCCGCCATCCTGTCCAACCCGCGGCTGCGACACCGATGAGCGACCTGACCGTCCCTCTCGCGCGCTGGCACCTCCCCACGCCGGGCCGGATCGGGCTCGCCATCGTTGCGGTGTGGCTGGTGGTCGCGGTCCTGTCGCCCTGGCTGGCGCCCTACGCGGCCGGCAACGTGACGGCTGCCGATGTCTTCGCGCCGATGAGCCGGGCGTTCCCGCTCGGCACGGATTATCTCGGCCGCGATATGTTGAGCCGCGTACTGCTGGGCGCGCGCATCACCGTCGGCGTGTCATTGGCCGCCACTGCGCTGGCCTGCTTCACCGGCGTCACGCTCGCGCTGGCCGCCGCGGTGCATGGCGGCTGGGTCGATGCCGTGCTTAGCCGCGTGCTGGATGCACTGATCTCAGTGCCCAGCCTGATGTTCAGCTTGGTGATTGTCGCCTCCCTCGGCAGCTCCCTTGGTGTGCTGATCCTGACGGCGGCGGTGATCTACACGCCCGGCGCTTATCGCACCGCGCGCGCGCTGGCGGTGAACATCAACGCACTGGACTTCGTCACCGTCGCACGCGCCCGCGGCGAGGGCACATGGTTCATCATGCGCGAAGAGATCCTGCCGAACATGGTGCTGCCGGTGCTGACCGATTTCGGTCTGCGCTTCGTCTATGTTGTGCTGTTGTTAAGCGGCCTGTCCTTCCTCGGCCTCGGCGTGCAGCCGCCGAACGCGGACTGGGGCTCGCTGGTGCGCGAGAACCTGGAGGGCCTGTTCGACGGCGCCCCGGCGGTGATCGTGCCGGCGATCGCGATCGCCACGCTGACCATCGGTGTCAACCTGCTGATCGACAATCTGCCCACGCGGCGAAACGGCCATGCGCGCTGACGCCGCACCTATGGTGAGCGTGAAGGGTTTGCGCGTCACCGTGCGCGGTGACGGCGGCAACACGGTCATCGTCGACGGCGCCAGCTTCGACATCGCGCGCGGCGAGGTGGTGGCGCTGATAGGCGAATCCGGCTCCGGCAAGACCACGATCGCGTTGTCTCTGTTGGGCTACGCCCGGCCGGGCTGCACGATCGCCGCCGGATCGATCCACGTCGGTGGCACCGATGTGCGGGCGCTGTCGGCCTCGGCACTGGCCAGCTTCCGTGGCCGGAACGTCAGCTATATCGCGCAGAGTGCGGCGGCCTCGTTCAACCCGTCGCAGCGCGTCATGGCGCAGGTGATCGAGAGCGCGCGCGTCCACGGCATCCTGTCGCGCGCCGACGCCGAGGCCAAGGCGATGGCGCTGTTACGCGCCCTGGCGCTGCCCGATCCCGAGCGCGTCGGGCAACGCTTTCCCCATCAGGTCTCCGGCGGACAGTTGCAGCGGCTGATGGCCGCGATGGCCCTGATCACCGATCCCGAGCTGGTGATCATGGACGAGCCGACCACCGCGCTGGACGTGACCACGCAGATCGAGGTGCTGCGCGCATTCAAATCAGTGGTGCAACAGCAGCACACCACGGCGCTGTATGTCTCGCATGATCTCGCGGTGGTGGCGCAGATCGCCGATCGCATCGTGGTGCTGCGGGATGGCGTGATCCAGGAAGTCGGGCCGACCAGGTGCATCCTGGGTGCGCCGACACATGCCTATACGCAAAGTCTGCTCGCCGCCGCCGATCCCGCCGCACGCGCAACGCCTGTCGTGGTGCCTGACGTCGCCGATCCGCCGGTGCTGCGGGTCGAGGGCCTGATCGCCGGCTACGGCGGCATCAACGCGGACGGTCTGCCGTACCTGCCGGTGGTGCGCGATCTGGCCTTCGCGATCCGCGCCGGTGCGGTGCTGGGGGTGATTGGTGAGTCAGGCTGCGGCAAGAGCACGCTGGCGCGCGTCATCGCGGGCCTGCTGCCGGCTGCGCGCGGCACGATCGCGCTGGATGGGGAAGTGCTGCCGGCGGACGCCGCGCGGCGCACGCGCGAGCAGTTGCGCCGCGTGCAGATCGTGTTCCAAAGCGCGGACGTCGCGTTGAACCCCGCGCACCGCGTTGGCCGCATCCTTGCACGGCCCTTGCAGTTCTATCACGGCCTGTCGGGCGCCGCGGTGTCGCGCCGCGTGCGGGAGCTGCTCGATATGGTGCGGCTGCCGGCGGCGCTGGCAGATCGTTTCCCGCACGAACTGTCGGGCGGGCAGAAGCAGCGGGTCAATCTGGCACGGGCGCTGGCCGCGGATCCCCGGCTGATCCTGTGCGATGAGGTGACCTCGGCACTGGACACCGTCGTCGGCGCCGCGATCCTGGAGCTGCTGGCTGAGCTGCGGCGGGAGCTGCGGCTGGCCTATATGTTCATCAGCCATGACCTGTCGACGGTGCGCGCGATCTGCGACGAGGTGATGGTGCTGTATGCCGGGCAGATGGTGGAGTACGGCAACCGCAACGCGCTGCTGGCGGCACCTCGGCATCCGTATACGGATTTGTTGATCGCCTCGGTGCCGGAGCTGCGGCCGGGCTGGCTGGACGGGCTGGCGCCGATGCGTCTGGCCGAGGCCGCTGGCGGTGTTGCCGCGTTCTCAGAAGCCCCTTGCGCATTCGCGCCGCGCTGCGCGATGCGGCTGGATGCTGTCTGCGCGACCGAACCACCGCCAATCCAAACCCTCGCCAAGGGTGCCGCTATCCGCTGCCATCGTACGGCGCAAGACCTGCTGGTGGCGCAAACCGACCGCGACCTGACGCCGCACGACCGATCACACGTAGAAGCCTAATACGAAGGAATGCCATGAACGTCGTTACTGCCCCCGGCACAGCCGGCGATACTCGCGTGCGCAAAAGCGACCCGCTGCTGCAGCCGTTCCGGATCAAGAAGGTGATGTTCCGAAACCGGATCATGAGCACCAGTCATGCCGCCACACTGGACGATGGCGGCATCCCGAAGGAGCGCTATCAGCGCTACCACGAGGAGAAGGCCAGGGGCGGCATCGCGCTGACGATGTTCGGCGGCTCGTCGATGGTAAGCCGTGATTCGAGCTGGGGCGGCGGGCAAATCGATGTCTCCACTGACGAAAGCATCCCCTATCTTCAGCAGTTCTCCGGCCGCATCCATCACCTCGGCGCAGCGCTCATGTGCCAGATCTCCCATCTTGGCCGGCGCGCCGATGCAATGGGATGGAACTGGCTGCCGACCATCGCCCCATCGCCGATCCGCGAGACACGGCATCGCAACTTCCCGCGCGAAATGGACGAGCACGATATCCAACGGGTGATCAACGATTTTGCTACCGCCGTGAAGCGTTGCAAGGAAGGCGGGCTCGACGGCGTGGAAACCATGACCGGCGGCCATCTGATGGGCCAGTTCCTTTCCCCCTGGACCAACAAACGCACGGACCGCTTCGGCGGCTCCACCGAGAACCGCGCACGGTTCGGCCTGATGGTGCACGAGGCGATGCGCAAGGCAGTGGGCGACGATTTCCTGATCGGCATCCGCTATTTCGTCGATGAAGCGAAAGACGACGGGCTGAATTTCGACGAAGCCGTGCGCATCGCCCACATCTTCGAACGTGAGGGCCTGATCGACTTCTTCAACACGAATTTCGGCCGCCTCGATACCGACCGCTACCTGGCGGAGCAGTGCATGCCGGGCATGTCTCAACCGGTCGCACCGTTCCTGCAGGTCAGCGGCGCGTTCAAGAAGGAAGTGAAGTTGCCGGTGTTCCACGCCGCGCGCATCCAGGACATCGCCACCGCGCGGTACGCCATCGCCGAAGGCCTGCTGGACATGGTGGCGATGACGCGGGCGCACATGGCCGATCCGCAGATCGTCAACAAGCTGATGCGTGGCGAGGAGGAACGTATCCGCCCCTGCGTTGGCGCGTCCTATTGCATGTACAAAAAGGTCGCCTGCCTGCATAACCCCGCGACAGGGCGCGAGGACCGACTGCCGCAGGTCGTCGAGCGCGCGGCCACGCCGGGTCGTAAGGTAGTGGTGGTCGGCGGCGGCCCCGCCGGCCTGGAAGCGGCGCGCGTCAGCGCCGAGCGTGGCCACAATGTGGTGCTGTTTGAAGCCGGCGCGAAGCTCGGCGGTCAAGTGTTGAGCGCGGTCAAGGCGACCTGGCGGCGCGACCTGATCGCCATCGTCGACTGGCGCGCGGCAGAGCTGGAACGGCTGGGCGTGGAGGTGCGTCTCAACACCTATGCCGAATTGGCGGATGTACTCGCCGACCAGCCAAGCGCGGTTATCATTGCCACCGGCGGCCTGCCCAACACGGACTGGTTGGACGGCGCCGAGCACTGCACCACGGTGTGGGACATGTTGGTAGACGCCACGCAGGCGAAAGACGACGTGCTGGTGTTCGACGGCACCGGCCGCCACCAGGCGGTGTCCTGCGCCCTTCATCTCGCCGAGCTCGGCCGCGACGTCCAGTTCGTTACCACTGACGAATATGTCGCTATGGAGATGGAATATCCGTCGCGCACGGTCTACCGCAAACGCTTCGCCGAGAACGGCGTAAAGGTCACCACTGACAACACGCTGGTCCGCGTGCGGCAAAGCGGTAACCGGCTGGTCGCCACGTTCAAGCACGAGCTGACGGATGCCGTCACCGAGCTGACGGCTTCGCAGGTGGTGATCGAGCACGGCACGATACCGATGACCGAACTGTTCGACTCGCTGCGGGCAAAATCGGCGAACGATGGCGTCACCGAAATCGACGCCTTGCTCGCCCGCCAGCCGCAATTGCCAGCGCTGCCGCAGGCCGGTGCGTTCGAGTTGCATCGCATCGGCGACGCCGTTACCAGCCGCAACGTGCACGGCGCGATCTACGACGCGCTGCGCCTGTGCAGTGCGTTGTAGGAGAGACTTACCCTCATGTCATGGCCGGCGAAGGCCGCTCACCCACGACTTGCCCTCGCTCAAACAGGCACGTCTTGGGTGGCCGTGCCATGCTCGGCCATGACAGCGTTTTGCCCATTCGTCCT
This sequence comes from Acetobacteraceae bacterium, assembly GCA_035486355.1. GTDB lineage: Bacteria > Pseudomonadota > Alphaproteobacteria > Acetobacterales > Acetobacteraceae > Palsa-883. The sequence continues at coordinate 6,012 of DATHNE010000312.1, read as the reverse complement.
GTTGGAGACCCACCATGCGACTGCACGATTTCCGCGCGCTGAGCTTCGACTGCTACGGTACGCTGATCGACTGGGAAAGCGGCATCTTCACCGCGCTGCAACCGCTGCTGGCCAGGTCGGGCCAGTCGCTGTCGCGCGATGCCGCGCTGGAGACCTTCGCCCAGCACGAATCAGCACAGGAGGAAGAGACGCCTGCGCTGGTCTACGCCGAGCTGCTGGCCACGGTGCACCGGCGGCTGGCGAAGGCATGGAACGTGACGGTGAGTGAGTCCGATCATGCGCGGTTCGGCGCCTCCGTGCCGGACTGGCCTGCGTTTCCGGATTCCCCGGCGGCGCTGGCCTATCTGAAGCAGCATTATCGGCTCGTGATCCTGTCCAATGTCGACCGTGAGAGCTTCAAGGGCAGCAATCGCCGGCTCGGGGTGGAGTTCGATGCGATCTACACGGCGCAGGATATCGGGTCGTACAAGCCGAACCCGCGCAACTTCGACTACATGCTGACCCACACGGCGGCGCGCGGCATCGCCAAGACCGACATCCTGCACACCGCGCAAAGCCTGTTTCACGATCACGGGCCGGCAAAGAAATTCGGCCTGGCCTCAGCCTGGATTGATCGGCGGCACGACCAGTCAGGCTGGGGCGCCACGATGGCGCCGCCAAAGGAAGCGGGGTACGACTTCCGCTTCCCCAGCCTGGCAGCGATGGCGGACGCGCATCGCGCGGAGGTGTCGGCCACATAGCATCGCGCCGAGGGCGATCGCGGAAAGCCAAGACGGTCAGGGCTTCGCCCCTGGGCCCCCTCTTTTACCGAACTGACGAACAAGGCGAGAACCGGGTCGGGAACTGCGCACCCATCCCTCGTCCGGGCCCGTCCAATGCGTCAGATGATAACCCCGGAAGCCTCCCTGATGGTCTCCATGCACCGACTGAACCGCCAAGGAACTGGCTACCGCGGATCCGGAACGCCTGCCCTGATTTTCCAGGAGAAATCTGGATCGGAGCTGTTCGCCTTCCCCTGGATATGCGACCGGTCTCGCAGCATTTCGAACGGGACACTGGTGTCCAAACCACCGCGATCATAGACGTAGTCAGGGAGATAACCAGGCAGCAGCACACGATAATCCAACGGCAGTCCTGGCTGGATTGCGCGAACCATCTGGAAGATCTGCGTGGTGCAGTTGGCGGTCAATGAATTGTAGAAGCGTGGTTTGCGCGCCAGATCATTCGCGCCTGCGACGTATTCGAGGAGAAGCGCGCGTGCCTTTGAAGGTGGCATGCGTAGGCGGTAGATCCGTACATCCTCATGACGCACATTGGTCCGCACCCCCACCACGTCACGCTCGTCCGCGGCAATGAATGAAAGCTCGTAGGCTCGGAAGAAGCCGGCAAGAGCCGAGTAGGCTTCGGTCCTCTCCTTGCGAATCTCAATCGAGAAGGCGAGATGCTGACCATCCGCGAAGCCAAAGCTGACGATGGCGTGAGCAATCGGCTCACCCGCCCAGTAGGACATGAACAGATCGAGATTGGTCAGATCGTTTAGATCGTAGCTGCGTGTTTCCCACCGCGGTTCGAAATCGCTATCGCTACGCCAGACAAAGTTGCGCACGTCATGCATCACCAGGCGGTTTCCCGCGACGATCCCTGTCGGTGTTCGTGCCACATCGTCCGCCCAGGCCAGATCATTGGACGGCCGTAACGTCGACCACCACCCGAATACCACCGCGAAACAGACGCCATAAAGCGCGACGACGGGCCACCGCCGTAGAACCAGACTGACGACAGCCGCGCATGCCAGCAGCAGGAATCCGCCGGCCAGAATAGCGCGCGATGGTGGCACCGGTGCGAGGCGATACCAGATCCCCATCGCTCCCCATAGCCCAGAGAACAACAGTACCAGCCCTACCGCCGCGGTGCCCGCCCATCGCATCGCACGCCATACCATCACATGCATCTGACGCTACGGTTGAGCCGACGCCACGTGCACGACCGAGGTCATGAGATGGGTCGACTTCCCCGCATCCGTTGTCGTGCTGGTAGTGGAACATCCCGACGGGCAGGCCAACTGCCACTGCAGCAGCAGGATGCGACGAATCTCGGCGACAGTCTTTGGGTTTGACTGCACGTAATGGTCGGATCTGACGACCAATTCGGACTCGGCTTCATCGATATGTGCGCTGCTGTATTGAACCACCCCGTCGTCGCCGGTTTCAATCGGGCCATCACCCTGCACAGCGATGATGGAATTGGCCTTCACGGTGGGTGCCACCGGAATGGAGGCGAGGGCCATGCTGGATGCGCTGCCCGGTGTCATCCCATAGATGCTGCCGAACCGGGTCTTCTTTGGATCAAACCGCATTGCACTGCCGTTGCCGGCCAGCAATTCTGTCGCCAGCTCGGTAGCCCGAAGCGGCAGTGTCACCAGTCTTCCAATCAACTGGACTATCGGTCGGCTGGCGACAAAACTTCCACGGTGCGGTGTCGCAATGAAGATGACCCGCGTGACATCAGGCATTGGCTTGACAAACAGGGCCTGACGAAGCGTCTCCCGTGCCTCGGTGGTCAGGGTCAGCTCATTGAGCTGTTTGGTACTCAAGGTATCGAATAACCTGGAGCCCGCGTTGATTACCAGCATCTTCGCCAACAGCCCACCCTGACTGTATCCGACCAACACAATGTTGCGCAAAGCCGGGTCGCGTCGGTTCGGGTCCAGCCTGTTGATCGCCGCGTCCAGATTCGTACGCAACTGCAGAGCCGACAGCGCAATCGGATTGCCGGAATTGTAGGTGAACAGCCAGAACTGGAACCGATCACGAATATCCGGATCGTTCCTCAGATCGTTGATAAGATCCGCCCAGCGCCCCGGGCTCGACGCTGTGCCATGGATCAGCACGACCGGGATCTGGCCGGGGTGATACGGCTCGAGGGCAACAAGCTGGCTGGGCAGATTCTCGAACAGATCTCCTTGGAAAAAGCCTGCCAGTTCGGTCCGCCAGATCGCCGGATTGCTCAAGGCGAGAGCGAGGGCCGCGCTGGGGTCGCTCTCAAGTGGTACCTTCTGGCCGCCTATATCGATCACCCGTTGTTGTCCGCCCGTATACAATACGAGCCGGCCGGTGAACCGGCCACTGGCGATGGCCGCAGGAGACATGTCCAGCCGCAGTAGAGCGGTGGTGGGAACCTTGAGCACTCGGGCGACCTGGAAGCCGCGTGGGTCACCGCGCGGGATCAGTGTGGCCGCCAGCGGGGCACCGATGCCGGCGTCGCGGTAGCGGTTTCGCAGCCCGTCGATGTGCAGCTCGGCAGCCGGAACAAAGTCGGTCAACCTGAACCCCGCCCATTGCAGCGCGTTCTGGTTGAAGCTGACCGACAACGTACCGAACGGTAGTGCATAATCGCCGCCACGCAGTTCGACATGCACGCCATCAGCCGTGGCGAACGCGCGCGTCAGGGCCAGGTTGTAGAGGTCGGCGGCTGCCCGTAGCCGCGGATCAAATGGATTGGGTCGATCCGCGGGCAAGGTCGGAAATAGAAATGCATAGGCATAGACCACGGTCGCCAGGAAGTAGGATCGGTCGTTGGTTCGCTCCGCCTCCAGGAAGGTCATTTCGGCAAGCGCGAACAGAAGGTCCCGATTGCCGGTATCGGCAATCGCGATCTGATTTACCGCCGCGATTGCTGACGGTGGGCGGTTGGCGTAGACGCTGACGAGATCCAATTGCCGCAGCACAATTTGCGTCGATTCACTCAGCTTACCCGTGGTCACGGCGTTGCTGGTCAATTCGGTTTGCACCGTGCGGGCGTCCAACCGACTGACGGAGACCGGTGTGCCGCACGCCGTGAGTGCCAGGCACAATGTCAGCAGCGCTGCCATCATGGCAATAAGTCGAGCGATTTGTGCGCGCACGACAACCATCTCGCTAAATCTGGGCCGCGCGCCACCCGCACCAATAGAACTTGGCCCGGGGCAGGCAACTACGAACATGATCGGGGCGCCTGAAGCCCACGAACATTACCATCCCGTTTTGACCGACAGCGAGAACTCGGGCCGTTGTGTTCGCGTTCATAACCGCTGTCAAGTCCGGCCTCACGGTGTCAGTGTTTGCATCGGTCGTTGCCACGGGAACACCAGCGTCGCAATTGCAGCCATAAGCCAATCAGAGGGGATCGCTGCGGTTTAGTGCATTTGGACCTTCGTCGCCACCGCCCTCGATGCGACAAACTTGCAGCCGAAGCGTGCCCGCGACGTCGCGCGCGACGCAATCCAACCGCCGACAGCACTTAGGCGATCAACCAGATCGTGCAATCCACTCAATAGCGGCATCGTAGTGCGGCTTTCGTCCGGGCGCGGCTGAGCGAGCGTTCCGCCGCCCCGCGGCTGCTCATTGGCCTCGGTTGGACTCCTCAAATCAAACTTTACTGTTGAATTGTGAAGATTATGCCCGATGGCCCCAAGTTCAGATGCAGACCAGCGGTCGTCGCGTGTGCTTGAATGACAACGCCATGCGGATTCCCCATCGCGATGACCGTGCCCCCGGCGGCTAGCGTGCCGCCAATCCCGGCGGCGGCACAATTGCCGCCGAAATCTGCGATGTTCGTCAGGTTGTAGACTTCGCCGTTCGCGTCGATGGAAGCCACACCAACATCGCCGACCGCGAAACCACTGACCTTGACGTTGTAGGTCTTACCCTGGAAAACCAACGTTCCCGATCCCCAGGAGAAACCAATACCTGCGGCGACACTACCGCCCGCGAAATTAATTTTGCCGACCAAGCGCGTCAGCTGACCGAAGCTCCATTGCGTCGGCGCGACCGGCGCGTCCCGGTCGGGCATCGTTAGCGGCAGCCGATCAGGGTGTTCGCAACTCGCGTCCACGCGGATCACTGCGCTTTCGACCGTCCGGGCCCGGCTGTTACCGGTGCGGCAGCGCATGGGTCCGATAGGAATAGGTGGCACTCGTTAGCCGGCCGCGGAACCACTCGGGGGTGCGCGGCCGCGCGCGGCGTCCAGAATTCTTGCTGGTGTCCAGAATTCTTGCTCAGGTCACGGCTCGGTTTCACAGACCAGGTGGGGAACCAAAAGGGCTCCGATGGACGCTAACCAATAATGGCTCCGAGGGACCCGCACAAATCATTGATATTATTTGAAATGTCCGGAGCGGCGAAGGGCTCCAAACCCTCGATCCAACCCTTGGCGAGGTGGTAATCCGCGCACGTTTCCGTTGTTCGCTAAAGCGCGCCCGATGTGTTCGCTAAAGCGCGCGCCATGCCCCGAAACCCCGCCGGGCACGCTGACCCGCGACCCTGCCAGCGGCTGAGCCGTTGGAATCCAACCAACGAGCGGGTTCCAAGGGCTGTACTCTTGGCGGGGCTCCAGGCAGCGCCCCTGATGCGGGCCGGGGCAAAGCCTTGGCCTTCTTGGCTCCCCAATGACCCTGGGCGCGCGCCTTTCGCCCCTTGACCTGCCTTGCCTGAATGCGCATTTTCCGCGCCTTCGCGAGGGTACCACCATGGCCAAGAGTAACGTTGTTCAGATCAAACTCGTCTCGAGCGAGGACACCGGCTTCTTCTATGTGACGCGCAAGAATGCGCGGACGCAGACCGGCAAGCTCGAGCTGAAGAAGTACGACCCAGTCGCCCGGAAGCACGTCCTCTTCAAGGAAGCCAAGATCAAGTAAGCCGCGCCCGGCCAAGCCGGGCGCCGCGCATCTCCTCAGCGGATCGACCCGCGCGCATACTGCGCCGCCGGAAGACGGGGGGAATGATGCTGATCACTGACGCACAAGTGCATATCTGGGCGGCTGACACGGCGGAGCGGCCGTGGCCGAAGTCTGGCCGTTCGCATCCGCACCGGCCGGAGCCGCTGGGCGCCGAGGATCTGCTGCGGCAGATGCATGCGGCGGGCGTCGACCGCGTCGTGATCGTGCCGCCGTCCTGGGAAGGCGACCGCAACGACCTGGCGCAGGCGGCGTGTCTGGCGCATCCACAGCGATTCGGGGTGATGGGCCGGCTGGAT
>DATHNE010000311.1:0-3268 GCA_035486355.1 Acetobacteraceae bacterium | reverse complement strand
AAGGCCAGGGCTCTGCCCTGGACCCCGCCAAGGGCGCAGCCATTGGAACCAGTCTGTCGGTGCTTGCAGCATCCGGTCTGAACTCCCTTCACCGTGACTCCGTGGCCGCCCTGAAGGGGTGACCTGTCATCGCGATGTGTCGATGATCGAGGGTCGCGCCGGATGGTCTGGCGTGGAGCCTCAGGCACAGGGAGACGGGTCATGGAACGGGCTACCCGATTTGTCGGCATGGATGTGCACAAAGACACGATCGTCGTCGCGGTCACGGCGACCGGGGAGGTTGGCAAGGCCACGACCTATGGCACAATCCCCAACACCGCCGCAGCGCTGGAGACGTTGGTCAAGCGGCTGCGGCAAGCCGGCGACGGACCGATCAAGTTCTGTTACGAAGCAGGTCCCTGTGGCTACGGTGTTCATCGCACCCTCACCAAGATGGGCGAAGACTGCATGGTGGTCGCTCCATCAATGATTCCGCGTAAGAGCGGCGACCGGCAGAAGACCGACAAGCGCGACGCCGCCAGCTTGGCCGTGTTGCACCGAGGCGGATTGTTGACCGCGGTTTGGGTGCCGGATGCGGCGCACGAGGCGATGCGTGACCTGATCCGCACCCGTCTGGCGGCGGTGCGTGCGGTACGGGCGGCCCGCCAGCAATTGAGTGCATTTCTGCTGCGTCACGAGCGGACCTATCCCGGCAATAAGCCTTGGACAAAGGCGCATCGGCGCTGGCTGGCCGATCAGAGCTTTGCTCAGCCGGCGCATCAGATTGTGCTGGAGGAATGTATCGAGGCGGTGCGTCAAGGCGAACAACGGCGAGACCGCGTTGACGGCTATCTACGGGCGCAAATCCCGAGTTGGTCGCTGTTCCCTCTGGTGCAAAACCTGTGTGCGCTACGCGGTCTGGACATGATCGCCGGCGCAGGATTGGCAGCGGCGATCGGCGATCCGTCACGCTTTGCCACTGCGCCCGATTTTATGGCCTATCTCGGCATGGTGCCATCCGAACATACCTCCGGGCCAAAGCGCCGCATCGGCGCCATCACCAAAACCGGCGACGTTCACGCCCGCACCCTGCTGATCGAGGCTGCGCACAGCTACCGCCTCCCGGCCCGCATCGGGCGTCACAAGGTGGCCGCGGTCGATGCGGTGTCGGTGGCAGTGCGCGCGATCGCCTGGAAGGCGCAAACCCGGTTGTGCCAGCGTTACCGCCACATGATGGCGAGGGGTAAGCTGAAGCAAGTCGTGGTGACCGCGATCGCGCGCGAGTTGGCGGGGTTCGTCTGGTCCATTGCCTGCATCACCTCAGACCCCGTTGTAAGCAAAAAAGTAACGGAATTGCATGATGAGGGAACGGCGCTATGTGAAAAAGTAACGATAGGATCAGAAGGAGTTGCTCAACAGGTCCAACAGATCACTCCCGGAACGGGCCAGCCCCGCGTGCCGCGTCGTTCACAGTCGCTGAAAGGCACGACGGCGCGGCGCGCGGGGCCAACCCGGGCAAACCAGGGCGGAATCGGCCAACAGGAGCGGACAGGATGATCGCGCGTCATCATTCCACCGGCTGACCGACCAGCCGGATCATCATCCGGCATGCACGGCGGAGGGCGGAACCGGTCAGGGCAATCCTCGATGCATGCTCTGGAACGCGAACGCGACTTCCGTGTAGAGACAGAGGCAGGCCCGCGACGCTTCATGGTCTTGCGGTAACCAACCCGCGTATCACAGCATGATCAACCGTCGCTCAGTGCCCGCCCTCCACCGCGCATGCCTGCATCAGCGAGATCAACCGGAAATAAAAAATCCGGACGAGAATTTTCGTGCAGGCCTATTGAAAACGGACATGACAGCATGCAGCCCTGACGGAACAGCGAGTGTGTGCGTGTCTTTGATGTGTTAGACTTGAGCAGCCGGTCCATCCCCAGGCTCTCGCCCGCCGCCCCGAGCATGGTCAGCAGCACCATTGCGAACGCGCTGATCAGTAGTAGCCGATCCCGCCGCTCCGGCTCGGCGATGCGGATCTCGGCCATCCCCATCCCAAAGCGGAGATCCTTGGTGTCCCGGAAGCTGGGCTCGATTGTCCAGCGCCTCGCGTATTGCTTGATCAGCGTCCCGGCGGGTGCCTCGGCGTCACTGGCCGCCAGGCACCACGGCTCCTTCATGTCACATGCATGCACACAAACCACGGCGCCGACTTGATAGGCGTGCGACGCGGTGACGCGGGCGCCGCGCAGCTTGCGCGCCCGTCCCGATCGGCCAACCCAGTTCGCCGCGCTCCGCGTCTCGCCGGACGCATCGGTGACATGGATGTTGCCGCGGAAACGAACGACATAGGCAAAGCCAAGATCAGCAAGATACGCGAACAGCTTGTGGTCGCCGAAGCCGCGATCGGCCAGAATGGTCACCCGGCAGCCGGGCGGGAGGACCTCCGACAAGCGCCGCAGACAGGTATCCTCGATGTCGTTGCGCTGATCCTTCAACTCGTCTTTCCACACCGACAGCCACAACAGCGGCATCGCCCGGCCATGCTCGGTCACCAGATTGAGCGCGAGCGTTGCCTGGTCGTCGCCGTTGAAGTCGGTCCAGTCCATGGCGACGACGATGTCGTTGCGCGATCCTACCAGATGGGGCACCCAACGCGCGAAGCTCTCCCAGACGTCGATGCCGGTGTTGCTGAGCAGCCGATCGACCTGCTTGATCGCATGCTTGGTCACCAGGCCGCGTGCCTGGGCCAGCGCCTGGCCGATCATCGCGACAGCGAGCGACGCGCCGGTCATGACGCCCAGCGTGGCCGCGGCTAGCGAGTCAACGCGCTTGGCGTGGAGGTCGTGGCCGTACAGGCTGTCAATGAACGCCCGGATGTCCTTCAGCCGTCCGCCATCGCGCAAGTCCGCCGCTGCCGTCCCCATGATGCACACTCATCCACGAAATCTCCCGATCTGGTAGGAAATCGGTCCGAATCGGCGCAAGATCTGGGTGGAAGGAAATGAGGGGAGTCGTGAGGGTTCACGCAGCACTACACCTGGGAAGAGGTGCACGCCTTTCTCAGCGTCTTCGGCACGCCCCGCAATCTGCAGCCGCACTACAACATCGCGCCCACGGACACCATTGACGTCACCCGGCTTGGCCCGCAGGGCCGCGAGATGGTGCCGATGCGCTGGGGCCTCATTCCCGGGTGGTGGAAGAAGGCGGCGAAGGAGATGCCCGCGACCTTCAACGCGCGGGCTGAGTCCGTCGCCGAAAAGCCGATGTTCCGGGACGCCTTCAAGGACCG
>DATHNE010000310.1:0-4657 GCA_035486355.1 Acetobacteraceae bacterium | reverse complement strand
TGCGCCATGTTGATGACGCCCATCACGCCGAAGGTGATGGCCAGCCCCGCCGCGGCCAGCAGCAGCACGGACCCCAGACTCAGTCCGTAATAAACACTCTGCGCGACCGACCACAGCTCCAGCACACGATCGATCGCCACCACCGCCGCGCGCGCCGCCGCTGCCACCGCTTGCGGCTGCCCGCTCAGAGAATCCAGCAGGCTGCGGCTGTCCAGATCGCCGCGCGCGCGGATGATCGCCACCGCCTCCAGCCGGTCCTTCTCCGACGCATCGCTGGAAAACAGCAGCGCCGCGGCACGCGCCTGCTGCATGCGCAGCTTTACCGCTGGATCTGTTTCCTTCGCCAGCGCCCGCTCCACATCGGGCACCGCCGCCGGGTCATGCGAATGAAACACCGCCTCGGCCGCCGTCATCCGTGCCGCGGGATCAGACGCCTGCAGCCGCAGACTGCCCAGCGCGGAGTCCACCTCCCCGCGCACCGGGTTGTTCATCCGCACCTGCTTCAGCCCGCTCGCCATCACATCGGGCGCGGCCTTGCCGGAGGTCGCATCCAGGAATGCGCCGGAATCAGTCTTGATGAACAGCGCATGATCTGAGGTGCGGGCATACAGCAGCCCGCCCTGCATCGCGCTCAGAATCGAAAGTGCCTGTGGATGACCCGAGAACGCTAACTTTTCGACACCGTGACGGATGGTATCGTAATTCGTCGACGCGAGATCAGCAAACGCCTCATCGGCATCGTCCGCATGGCCAGCGATCGGCGCCAGCACCAGCAGAACAATCAACAGCAGGCGCAGGCAACGGCACATCTGCGTACCTTCCTGTCGCGGCTTGGGCAGGCAAGCCTTCGCCTGCCCGCCCTCACCCTCACGCCAACCCGCGTTACGCCTTCTTGCCGCCGCCGGCGCCGCAGGTATGCGTCTTCACGTTATACGCACCGCAATGCAGCGGCTGACGCCAATCGCCGATCAGGTCCTTGGTGTCGGCCACATACGGCGACCATTCCTGCGCCACCACCAGGCCCGGGGTCTGCGACACGATGTTGAACATGCCGTCGCCCTGGATTTCGCCGATCAGCACCGGCTTGGTGATGTGGTGGTTCGGCATCATCGCCGAATACCCACCCGACAGGTTCGGCACCGAAACGCCGATTAGCGCGTCAATCACCGCGTTCGGCTCGATCGTGCCGGCCTTCTCCACACCCTTCACCCACATATTGAAGCCGATGTAATGTGCCTCCATCGGATCGTTCGTCGTGCGCTTCGGATTCTTGATGAAGGTGTGCCAGGCGTCGATGAACGCCTTGTTGTCGGGATTGTCGACACTCTCGAAGTAGTTCCACGCGGCCAGATGCCCGACCAGCGACTTAGTGTCCATGCCGGCCAGCTCTTCCTCGCCGACGCTGAACGCCACCACCGGAATGTCCGTCGCCTTCAGCCCCTGGTTGCCCAGCTCCTTGTAGAACGGCACGTTGGCGTCGCCGTTGATGGTCGACACCACCGCCGTCTTCTTGCCGGCCGAGCCGAACTTCTTGATCGACGCCACGATGTTCTGCCAATCGGAATGGCCGAACGGCGTGTAGTTGATCATGATGTCTTCGGGCTTCACGCCCTTGACCTTCAGATACGCCTCCAGGATCTGGTTGGTCGTGCGCGGATACACATAATCCGTGCCCGCCAGCACCCAGCGCGTCACCTTCTCCTCGGTCATCAGATAATCCACAGCCGGAATGGCCTGCTGGTTCGGCGCAGCCCCGGTGTAGAACACGTTCTTGCTGCACTCCTGGCCCTCATACTGGACCGGATAGAACAAGATACCGTTCAGCTCCTCAAACACTGGCAGCACTGACTTGCGCGATACCGACGTCCAGCAGCCGAACACCGCCGCACACTTGTCCACCGACAGCAGGCCCCGCGCCTTTTCCGCGAACAGCGGCCAGTTCGAGGCCGGATCGACCACCACTGCCTCCAGCTTCTTGCCCAGCAGCCCGCCCTTCTTGTTCTGGGCATCGATCAGCATTAGCATGACGTCCTTCAGGGTCGTCTCGCTGATCGCCATCGTTCCCGACAAGGAATGCAGGATGCCGACCTTGATCGTGCCACCGGTCGGCGTTTGTGCCGCCGCGGGCTTGATCGATTCCTTCACCGCTCCCAGCGCGGCCAATGTGATCGCGGCGGCACCGAGGCCTCCCAGGCCGCGGCGGGTCATCGTGGTGTCCACAGGTGCCATGATTGTCTTTCCTGTTCCCTGTTCGGTCGTGGTTCATGGTTACGACAGACGCGGCGCCTCGTTGCCGCCGGCCAACGTTCGTTGGCCGCGCGGAGCCCCGGCGTCCTGCAGCGCTCTACGCAACGCTCGTGCCAAAAGGCCGACCGCCGATCCGGCCCCACCGCCTGTCATCAAGCCGTCACCTTGCCCGATCCGGGTCACGCGCGCGTGATTCTGATCGAAATTTCGGCACACGCCCGCGCACAGCCTGCCGCATTCGCGCGCTGTTCATCCCCGCCCGTTGCCAAGGGGCATGACCAACCCGCCGCGCGCGCCGCGCATCGAGACCGCCTGGCCCGCCAGCGTCCTCCTCGCGTTCCCTGGTCAGCGCCCTGTTCGCCCCCGGCAGGTGCCACCTGCTGCTGCCCGCCACCGCCGCGTCGGGCCTTGCGGTCCTGCTGTCAGCATTGTGCCGTGCTCGGCGAGGCCCTCACCGATATGCGGCTGTTCCAGTTGCTCGGTACCGACGGCGCCAATCTCAGTGGGCGGGAGCTGCTGTGGCCGCCATTCGAGCAGGCGACGGCGCAAGCCTCCTGGCTGGGCAGGGGCTCGGCACTGGCCATTTCATCGGCCCGCTCGACAGCGAGTGGGCGCGCACGCTGCAGACCTGGGCGGCCCACAATGAGTATCTGCGCATCGAGGTCGCGGGCGGTCGAATCGGCTGTGCGCTGCTGATCGGCAGCCTCACGCTGTGGGTGCTGTGGCATACGCGCGCCCTGCCCCGTGACGAGCGGCGTATCAGGCGCTTGATCTTTCTCGCCCTCGCCGCGCACGCCGCCACCGACAATGTGCTGATTTCCTCGCCTGCCCGCGTGTTCTTCAGTGGTGTCGCCGCGGTATTCGCGAACGCGCGTGCCGCGCCGACAGGCTTGCCGAACACGACGGCGCTGGCGTAGGCAGCGCGCGCCGCCTCGAAGGTCCTTTCCCATGCGCCTCGCCGTCCGCGTCCTGCTGCTCACCCTCCTCGCAGCGGCCGCCGCGCCGCCGACCCTCGCCTCCGGCCTCGCTTTCATCGTCAATTCCCGCAGCGCCTCCGTCAGCCTCATCGACATGACCAAAATGACGGAACTCCGCCGCATCCCCGTGCTGCGCGAGCCACACCACATCGTGCTGAGCCCCGACGGCAAGAGCCTGCTGGTCGGCGACACCACCGGCAATCAAATGCTGTTCCTCGACCCAAACACCGGCGCCGTCCAACGCCGCATGACCATTGCCGACCCGTATCAGCTCGGCTTCAGCCCCAACGGCAAGCTGCTGGTGGTCAACGGCCTCGGCCGCGACCAGATCGACATCTATGATGCCGCCGACATACACTTGGTGAAGCGCTTCCCGATCGCCTCGATGCCCAGCCACCTCGCCTTCTCACCCGACTCCAGCAAGGTCTACGTCTCACTCCAAGGCTCCAACCGCCTGGTCGCGATCGACCTCACCCGGATGGCGATTCTCTGGAACGAGCCGGTCGGCAGCACCCCCGCCGGCGTTCTGTGGAACCGCGGCCACCTGCTGGTCGCTGACATGGGCACCGATTACGTCGCCGAGGTCGATCCCGCCAACGGCAAGGTCATCAACCGCATCCATACAGGCAACGGCGCGCACCAGGTCTTCCTCTCGCCCGATGGCAGGCTGGTCTACGTTAACAACCGTGTCGCCGGCACCGTCACCACGCTCGACGCCGCTACGCTCGCGCCCATCCACACCTACCGCGTCCCCGGCGGCCCCGATGACCTGGCCTTCGCGCCTGACGGCAAGATCTGGTTCACCTGCCGGTTCGACGAGAAGGTCGCCGTCCTCGACCCTGCGACCGGTGACCTGAAGATGATCCCGGTCGGCCGCCAGCCGCACGGGCTGTTCCTCAATCCCACCGCCCCCTGACTCGCGCTGCGAATCAACCGCTTGCCCGACTGGCTTTCCACCCCACATCAGCCGATACTGCCGTAGTGCGGCGTCGCCGCCGGAGCTTCCGGAAATGCCTGACCCGTTCGACCTCACCGCTGGCTGGTTGCAGGAGCACGCGCTGATCCCGCTGCTCTATCAGGCCGGCTGGATGCGGTGGGAAGACCTGTCGTACGGCTGGGTTCTCGCCGCGCTCTACGGCGTGGCCCAGGTCATCGTCACCTACGCCGTCTGCCTGCCGCTGGAACGCTGGCGCCCCATCGAGCACTGGCCCGACCGCCGCGCGGTGACCGTCGACGTACTGTACACACTTATCTCCCGCGTCGGCGTCCTGCCGCTGGTCACCTTCGTCGCTTTCTATCAGCTCCAGGTCGCGCTGACCGGCTGGATGACCGATCAGGGCTGGGTCCCGCCCACCATTGAGGGCCTGATCCCCAGCCTCATCGGCCACCCCATCCTCACCTTCCTGGTCTACGCCGCGATCCTCGACTTCGCG
>DATHNE010000309.1:0-48970 GCA_035486355.1 Acetobacteraceae bacterium | reverse complement strand
CACGAGACGATCGGCTACCTGTTCGCCTTCGCCAATTGCGGGCTGTTTATCGTCTACGTGCTGTTGGGTTATCGCATCGCCGCGCGCGATGGCGGCGGGATCGACCGGCTCGGCGCGGCAATGCTGGTCGCGATGGTGGCCGCCATGCCGATCGGGATTGGCGACGCCGTCCCGGCCCTGCTCGATCCACTGTTGCTGGCGGCGGGGATCGGCGTTGGCGTGTCTTCCTCGGTCATCCCCTATGTGTGCGATCAGTTGGCCATGGCGCGGCTGCCGCGCGCGACGTTTGCGCTGCTGCTGTCGCTGCTGCCGGCCACGGCGGCGGCGGTGGGCGTTGTGGTGTTGCGGCAGATCCCCTCGGCAGTGGAACTGGTGGGAATCGGGTTGGTGGTGGTGGGCGTGGCGTTGCACCGGCCGGCGGCGTGAGCCAGGTCTGCAGGCCGCGGGCAGCACCCTCACCTACCTCGCTGCGCTTCGCGACCTCCCCTGCACGCGGCAGAGGTGTTCCAGGCTGTCCCCGCCGGGCACGCAGGGCTGGGCCGCCCTCGGTCGCGCTTGCGGACTCGCCGGCTTGTCCGTATGTGGAGCCGCCAAGGTCAGGGAAAGGTCTCCCACGCCCATGGCGCTCGACATCCCCAGCAATGGATCCTCTTCCCCTGGCGCGCGCGTCGAGGAGGCCCTGGCCTTCGACGATGTCCTGCTGGTGCCGGGCTATTCGCAGATCCTGCCAACTTCCGCGGACACGCGTACGCGCCTGACGCGGCAAATCCGCCTGAACATCCCCATCATTTCCGCCGCGATGGACACCGTCACTGAAAGCGCGATGGCAATCGCCATGGCCCAGCTCGGCGGCATCGGCGTGATCCACAAGAACCTGACGCCCGACGAACAGGCCACCCAGGTCCGGCAGGTGAAGAAGTTCGAATCCGGCATGGTGATCAACCCGATCACCATCCATCCCGATCAGACGCTGGCCGATGTGCGCGCGCTGAAGGCGCAGCACCACATCAGCGGCATTCCGGTGGTGGAGCGCGAGACCGGCCGGCTGGTCGGCATCCTGACCAATCGCGATGTCCGCTTCGCCACCGACCCCAATTCCCGCGTCTACGAGCTGATGACGCGCGACAATCTGGTGACCGTGCAAGCCGGGCTGGACCCGGAAGAAGCGCGCCACCTGCTGCACCGGCACCGGATCGAAAAACTGTTGGTGGTGGATGAGGCGTATCGCTGCATTGGCCTGATCACCGTGAAGGACATGGACAAAGCGCAGGCGCACCCGCTGGCCAACAAGGATGAGCTCGGCCGGCTGCGCGTGGCGGCTGCGACTGGCGTGGGGGCCGATGGCGAGGCTCGCGCCCGCGCCCTGGTCGCCGCCGAGGCCGATGTGATCGTGGTCGATACCGCGCACGGGCATTCGGCCGGCGTGTTGTCGGCTGTGGCGACGATCAAGAAACTGTCGAACGCGACCCAGGTCATCGCAGGCAACGTGGCGACACCGGAGGGTGCGCTGGCGCTGATCGAGGCCGGGGCGGACGCGGTAAAGATCGGCATCGGGCCGGGCAGCATCTGCACCACCCGCGTTGTTGCCGGCGTCGGCGTGCCTCAGTTCTCGGCCGTGCTGGAGACGGCGGCGGCCTGTCGCTCGCGTGGGGTGCCGGCCATCGCGGATGGCGGGATGCGCACGTCGGGCGACATCGTCAAGGCGATCGCGGCCGGAGCCGACTCGGTGATGATCGGCAGCCTGCTCGCCGGCGCGGACGAAGCCCCGGGAGAAGTCTTTTTGTATCAAGGCCGTTCGTACAAATCCTATCGCGGGATGGGAAGCCTGGGCGCGATGGCCCGCGGCTCGGCCGACCGCTATTTCCAGCAGGACATCAAGGATCAGCTCAAGCTGGTGCCGGAAGGCGTGGAAGGCCGCGTGGGCTACAAGGGCCCGGTCGGCAACGTGGTGCACCAACTGGTCGGCGGGCTGAAGGCGGGCATGGGCTACACCGGCAGCGCCAACATCGGCGACATGCAGCAAAATGCCCGCTTCCGGCGCGTCACCGGCGCCGGCCTGAGAGAGAGCCACGTCCACGACGTGGCGATCACGCGCGAAGCCCCCAACTACCGCCAGGACTGACCAAGCCCATGCACCGGATCCGCGCCGTCATTTTCGACGCCTATGGCACGCTGCTGGATGTGCATGCGGCTATGGCCAAGCACGCTGACCGGCTGGGACCGAACTGGCGGCAGATCAGCGCCGACTGGCGGGCCAAGCAGGTGGAATACGCCTGGGTGCGCAGCCTGGTCGGCCCGTCGCAGCACCGCGACTTCTGGCGCCTGACGCAGGAGGCACTGGAAGTGGTGACGGAGCAGCACGGCATCGCCGACGCCGCGCTGAAGGCCGATATCCTGGCGGCCTATCGCAAGCTGGACGCCTATCCCGAAGTGCCGGAGATGCTGCAAGCCTTGAAGACACGTGGCACGCATTGCGCCATCCTATCGAACGGCGAGCCGGACATGCTGCATGAGGCGGTGGTGGCAGCTGGGATCGACAAACTGCTGGACGCGGTGCTGAGCGTGGAATCGGTGCGCGTGTTCAAGCCCGATCCGCGCGTCTATCGGCTGGCGGCGCGGCGGTTCCACTTGGCGCCGCGCGAGATGGGTTTCGTGTCGTCCAATCCCTGGGACGCGTTTGGCGCGTATGAGCTCGGGTTCCGGGCGATCCGCGTTAACCGGACGGGCGCGCCGGACGAGTATGGCCTGCGCGGGCATGTGCCGGAACTGAAGAGCCTGGCCGAGCTGTCTGCCCTGCTGGCGTGACGCCGGCCGCCCGCATTGCCGCCGCAATCGACCTGCTGCGCGCGGTCGAGGGCGCGTTAACACGGCCTGCCGACGCAGTGGCGAACGATTATTTCCGAACACGACGGTTCATCGGCGCGGGCGATCGACGCGCGGTGTCGGAGCGCGCCTGGGGCGTGTTGCGGGCGCGCCGGCGGCTGGCCTGGTGGTTAGCGCGAGCGGGCGCGCCGCCGACACCGCGGCTGTTGGTTGCCGCGGCCCTGCTGTGCGAGGGCTGGTCGGCGCAGGGGCTGGGACAGGCGTTCTCCGGTGGACGTTTCGCGGCTGAGCGGCTCGATGCGGAGGAACAGGCGGCGCTGGGCGAGCTGATCGGGCGGACGCTGGACCACCCGTCCATGCCGGTGGCGGTGCGGCTGGAGCTGCCGGATTGGATTCTACCGAAGCTGGAGGCGCGGTTTGGGGCCTCGCTGGGGGCGGAGTTGACGGCGATGCTGGAGCCGGCGCCGCTGGATATGCGGGCCAATCTGTTGAAGGGCACGCGCGAGGACGCCCGGACGGCGTTGGCGGTTGAGGGGTATGAGGCGGAGCCGACGCGGCTCTCGCCCTGGGGGTTGCGGTTGCCTGGGCGGCGGCCGGTCACCGCGGGCAAGGCATTCCAGTCGGGATTGGTGGAGATCCAGGACGAGGGCAGCCAATTGGTCGCGCTGCTGAGCGGGGCGAAGCCGGGGATGCGGGTGCTGGATCTGTGCGCCGGGGCGGGCGGCAAGACACTGGCGCTGGCAGCGATGATGGAGAACCGCGGGCATATCGCGGCGTGCGACGTGTCGACGCCTCGGCTGGATGCGGCGGTGCGCCGGTTCCGCCGCGCCGGGGTGCACAATGTCGAGCGCCACAAGATCGACGTGGGCGACCGGTGGCTGAAGCGACGCGTTGCGGGCTTTGACCGGGTGTTGGTGGATGCGCCATGCACCGGCACGGGCACTTGGCGGCGAAACCCGGACGCGCGCACCCGGCTGACCGAGACCGATCTGGCGGAGCTCGTGGTGCGCCAGGCGGCGCTACTGGACGATGCCGCACCCCTGGTGCGCAAAGGCGGGTGGTTGGTCTATGCTACCTGCTCGTTGTTGCCTGAGGAGAACGAGGAGCAGGTGCACGCGTTCGTCGCTCGCCATGCCGAGTTCGCGGTGGTGCCGCTGGCACGCGCCTGGACGCTGGACGCGCCGGCGCCGTGCGGGGGCGAGCTGCTGGTGCTGACGCCGCGCCAACACGGCACCGACGGGTTCTTCTGCGTCGTGCTGGAGCGGGCGGCGTGATCAGCGTGCGGGCCGCGCGTCCGGCCGATGCCGTTGCGATTGGCGCGGTGCATGTGGCGGCGTGGCGCAGCACGTACCCGGGGATCCTACCCGACTTCTATCTGGCGCGGTTATCAGTGGCGCGCCAGGCGGCGCATTACGACGCGGCGATCCGTGGCGCGGGCGGCGTGTTCGTCGCGATCGCGTCGGGGGCGGATGTGCCGCCGGGCAGCAATCCGCGGGTGGTGGGGTTCACCACGGCGGGGCAGGCGCGCGGCGGAGTGATCGGCGGGCACCGGCTGGGCGAAGGCGAGGTCGAGACGCTGTACGTGCTGGACGATTGGCGTGACCGCGGCTTGGGGCGGCGCCTGTTGCGCGCAGCGGCGGCGCATCTGGCCGAGGCGGGGTGCCGGTCGCTGTATCTGTGGGTGCTGCGGGATAATCCGTCACGGTGGTTCTACCAGCGGTTGGGGGGCACGTACGCGGCGGAGGCACCAATTCGCGTGGCGGGACATTCGCTGACCCAGACCGCGTTCGTGTGGGATCCGATCCAAAAGCTGCTGGCGTCATCACGGCAGGAATTGTAGGGCGTACACCTCTCGCGCGTTGCGGGAGAGATGTACTAGAGGCGTTCCATTACCTGTCGCGCGAACTCCTCCGCGAGCTGCCATTTCGAGGGCGTTCCAGTGGCAAAAATGAGTTCCCTCAATCCGTCCTGTTCCAGCCCTCGGATGCGTTCGATCAATTCCTCCGCCGTGCCGACCAGGCAGGTGTCTCGGACCAACTGCGCGTCGATCAGTGCCGCCTCACCCGGATGCAGCGCGGTGTAGTGGGATTCGTGCGTGCGGAAGTGGCGGTGTTCGCGCGGTGTCTGCTCGACCAGCGCGCAGTAGGGCTTCCAGATGCGTTGCAGGAAGGGCGGCGGATCAATGCCGCGTTCATGCACTTCATCATAGAAATAATAGACGCTGGCCATCACGTTCGGGCCGACCATCGCCTTGATGCGATCCGCATCAGCGGCCTCACCCGGGCGCAACAGGGCGACATTAGTCAGGGCACAGGTGTGGAAACCGTTCAGGTCCCTGCCCGCTCGCGCCGCGCCCTGGCGTACATGGCCCAGCGCCTCGGCCACGGGCACGCCACGCGGCGGGATCGCAAACACCAAACCGTCACCGTGCACGCCTGCCAACGCCATCGCGCGTGGACCAAAGCCCGACACATGCAGCGGGATTTTCGGCAATAGGTCGCCGTGCTTGCCCAGCAGCATACGGATCGGTTGCGTGACGCCATTCTGCGTGTAGTCCACCACCTCACCGCGTAGCAGCGCGGCAAGCACGCGCAGATAATCGTCGAAGGTGGCGATGCGCATGGGCTTCTGGCCCATGCTGCGCAGCGCCGTGTTGCCAGTTCCAATGCCCAGGAACACGCGTCCGGGTGCCAGGCGGTTCAACGTCGCCATCGCGGCGACATGCACTGGCGGGATGCGCGTGCCGCAGATCGCGGTGCCGGGGCCGATGTGCAATCGGCGCGTCTGACGCGCGGCAAGGGCCAGCACGGCGTAGCAGTCGGAGAACAGCATCTGGCTGTCGGCGACCCAGACCGAATGGTAGCCGAGTGTCTCGACGTGGTTGAAGAAGCCGACCTCGTCGATGTCGGCCATGACACAGAAGCCAAACTGCATGGTTGCCTCCCCCGGTGGCTGCGATGGCATCGCCGCGGCGGCAATCCTATATGGTGCGGGCCAAGGTGTTGAGATCAGTGCAGGAGACGCGCGTGAACGATTCCCTCGCCACGGTCTGGGCCCCGCGCATGCTGAGCGTGCTGCGCATCATGGTCGCGCTGTTGTTCATGGAGCATGGGCTGGGCAAGCTGTGCGGCTTTCCGGCCTGGCCGACGCCGCATGGAGGGCCGGCCCTCTTCACGTTAACCTGGTTCGCCGGTGTTATTGAATCGGTGGGCGGCTTGCTGCTGGCACTGGGTCTGTTCACCCGGCCGGTTGCGTTCATCATGTCGGGCGAGATGGCGATCGGTTACTTCATGTCGCACTTCCCACGCGGCTTCTTCCCATTGCTGAATGGTGGCGACGCCGCGGTGCTGTATTGTTTCGTGTTCTTCTACATCTTCGTCGCGGGCGGCGGTATGTGGAGCGTCGATCGGCTGCGACGTGCCTAGGCTACTCGCGATGAAAATTGGCGGTATGCATCAGAGGAATATGCGTAGCAGCGCCTCGATCCGGACTGGCTGCTCGAGCATGGATGCATGTGCTGCAGACGGAATAAACTCCAGACGCGAGCCGGCCACGTTCGTGTGCAACCAGGTTGCCGCATCGCGGAAGGCCTGGCTTTCATCAGCCCCACAGATCACCAATGTGGGCGCGATGATACGCGGCGTCACGGACAGCAGATTGGCCGCGCCGAGTGCCTCGCAGGCCAACGCATAGCCCTCCCCGCTGCACGCGGCGAAGGTATCCCGCACCAGGTGCACTGGCGCTGGATTGGTCGCAACAAAGGCGTCGGTGAACCAGATCTTCAGGATCATCGGCAACAGCGAGGCCGGGCCATCTCGGCGCGCCGCCGCGGCGCGCACTGACCAATTGGCGCGCGCCTCATCAGTGTAGCGCGGCGTGGTGTCCAACAGCACAAGCTTGTCGACCATCGACGGCTGCGTAGCGGCGAAATGCTGAGCCACTAGGCCGCCCAGCGAAATCCCCATGACATGGGCGCGGGCAATGCCTTCACGGGCAAACACCGCGGCGAGTTGCACCGAAAGATCGGCGACGCCGTACGGCACGGCGGGCAATGCGGTCTCGCCATGCCCAGGTAGGTCGTAGGAAATCAGTTCGAAACGGTCCGATAACGCGTCCAGGCAGTCCCAAAGATGACGCGTCATGCCAAGGCAATGCAGCATCACCAGCGTGGGGCCCCGACCCTTGCGATGCACACGGATCGTGGAGGGATCAAGCGACATGGGTCCGTCCTTAGCGCGGCAGCTCGCTGGCCATCAGCTCCGGCGTGATGCCATGCGCATCAGCTTCGGCTGCCTCGAAGTTCAGCTCCACTTTCACGCCGTTGGGATCGAACACGAATAGCTGAAACAGCCCTTGGGCGTTGACACGGCGCGCTTTGGCTTCAACCCCCATGCGCTGCAGCCGCGCGATCATGTCGGGCAGGCCGGAGGCGCGGAACGCCAAATGGTCGATCACGCCCGTGCCAGTTTCCGCCTGCGATTGCTGGCCGAGATAGGCCTGACGATTGGAGGAGATGTTGGTGCCACCCTGGGTTAGATGCAGCACATCCTCGCCGTCGAGATACAACCATTCCACCGGAAAACCGAAATCTGGATGCGGGCCGGGTTGCAGACCCAACACCTCGTGCCACCAACGCACTGTGCCGGCGAGGTCAGTGGTCTGGATCAGCGCGTGCTGCAGACGTTCCAGCGGCATATCAGCCTCCCTTCCTACGCATCAGCGCCTGGCGCACACAGATCGCCACCAACTCGCCGCGTTGATTATACGCCGTGTGCTCGAACTCGACGATACCGACGTCCTTCCGCGATTTGCTCTCGCGCATGGTCAGCACCTTCGTCTCGGCGCGCAGCGTGTCGCCGTGGAAGACCGGTTTCGGAAAGCGCGTGTCGGTCATGCCGAGATTGGCGACCGTGGTGCCGATCGTCGTGTCGTTCACGCTGATACCGATCATCAGCCCCAACGTGAACAGCGAATTGACGATGCGCTGGCCGAACTCGGTCTGCGAGGCGAAGTGTTCATCCAGATGCAGCGGCTGCACGTTCATTGTCAACGTGCTGAACAGCACGTTGTCCATCTCGGTGACCGTGCGCGTCCAGGGGTGGGTGAACACCTGGCCGATGGAGAATTCCTCATAGTACAAACCGGCCATGGGTGGGCGCCTCCCGTGCATTCGTTGAGGGTTGATGCTAGGTCCGAGGCAACGTCTGAGCAACTTGATGGAGGAAGCGCGATGTGGCCGATCCGGTCCGTGCTGTTCGTTCCCGCGCATCGGCGTGATTGGGTGGGCAAGGCGCTGCGTGTGGCACCGCATGCGGTGATCCTGGATATCGAGGATTCGGTGCCGCATGAGCTGAAGCCACAGGCGATGGCGAATCTAAAGGACGAGATTGCCGAGCTGAAGGCGGCCAACACGGCGGCGTTTGTGCGGCTCAATCCGTTGTCGGAAGCGACGGGGAAGGAGCTGGATTCGGCGGTGATGGCGGGGCTGACGGCGGTGACGTTGCCGAAGGCGGCGAGTGCGGGAGAGATCCTCGCACTGCATGATCTGCTGAGCTACCACGAAGGCAAGGCAGGGCTGCCGCATGGGACGGTGGGGATTCTCCCGCTGCCGGAGACGGCCGAGGGCATGCAGGACGCGCACGCGCTGGCGAAGGCGAGCCGGCGGGTGAAGGGGATTTTTGGGGCGTTCAGCGGGCCGGTGTCAGGAGATATTGCGCGGGCATTCGGGTTCCGTGCGACCGATGAGGGGCTAGAGCAGATCTATCTCAACTCAAAGCTGGTGCTGGATAGTCGTTCCGCGGGCGCGATATACCCGATTGCAGGCATCATCGGGACGCGGCTGGATGACCTGGAGACGGTGGAGCGGATGATCCGCCGCGCGCGGGATGTGGGATATACTGGTGTGGCCGTGCTGCATCCGACGCACGTGGCAGTGGCGCACAAGGTGTTCCAGCCGACCGCGGAAGAAGTCGCGTATTACCAAGGCATGTTGGATGCGTTTGCCGCGGCGGAAAAAGAGGGCATCGCCGCCGTGCGGTATGACGGTGCGATGGTGGATTACGCGATGTTGCCTCTGGCGCGCGAGGTCGTGGCTGACGCGGCGCGGTATGCGCCGGCGAGCTGAAAGCTGAACAGACGATCCTTGCCGAGCAGGAAGGCGCGGCCGCCGCGCGGGAACAGGCGCGCGATCGCGGGATCGCGGATGTCGAGGCCTCCGGTGTAGGCGCCAAAGGCGGGCAACAACACGCGGCGGGCGTCGGTGACGAAGCAGGCGCGCGTCACGTGACCGGCGCGGGCGGGGATGGTCGTTTTCGGGTGGTAGTGGCCGCTGATTTCATTGCTGGCGTGCGGCAAGGCTTCGTGGCGGAAGGTCAGGGGACCGGTTACGAAACTTTCGACCCAGGTGCCGCCGATGCCGTCCGGGGGGGTGGGGTCGTGGTTGCCTTGCACCCAGACGAAGTCGACGGATTTGGTGATGGCTGAGAGGCGCTCGATTTCATCGCGCGGCAGGCGACCGGAGCCTTCGGCATCGTGGAAGGAGTCACCGAGCGCGACGACCTTGGCGGGTTTCCAGCGCCGCAACAGGAGGGACAGGCGGTCGAGCGTGACCTTGGTGTCCCACGGTGGCAGCAGGGAGCCGCGACGCGCGTAGGAGGAGCCTTTTTCCAGGTGGAGGTCGGCTACGACGAGCATGGAGGTCGCGGGCCAGAGGAGTGTACCTGCGGGGTCGAGCATGAGGCGTTCGCCGGCGAGGTGGATGGGGGCGGCGGTCATGCACACGCCCATGTGTCGTGGCTGGACCTGGTCCGGCCACGCACGCCAGCCTTCGCATTCCAGCAAATCCGTGGGTGGCCGGCCTGCGCCGGCCATGACGCGAACGGGACGGTCAGCCTCATGCGTCGAACAGGCTCGGCTGCTTCGCGCGTTTTCGCGACCGTGGCGGTTCAGCGTCGGTCGTCGCTTCCGCAATGATCGCCTCGGCCTCGGCCAGCATCGCTTCCTCATCATCCTTCGTGCGCACGCTCTCGCGGCCGATCTCCAGCAACACCGGCACAGCGAGCGGCGAGACGCGTGACAGCACCATGTGCACGATCTTCCCTTTCACGCGGCACAGCATCGCCGCGATGCGCGCCAGATCGGTCAGCCCACCCGCGGCATCGGCACGGGTCGCGCGCAGCAGGATGTGATCGGGCTGGTGCCGGCGCAGCACGTCGTAGATGAGATCGGAATTCACCGTCACCTGCCGCCGCGTCTTCTCCTGCCCCGGATGATGCCGGTCGATCAGCCCGGCGATCACCGCGACATTGCGGAAGCTGCGCTTCATCAGCGAGCTTTCCGCCATCCAGGCTTCCAGATCGTCGCCCAACATGTCCTCATCGAACAGCTTGGCGATATCGCGTGGCGGTTCGGCGGACCAGATACCCAGCACATAGTCAGTCGCCACAAAGCCCAGCGGCATGGTGCCGGCCCGTTGCATGCGCTTGGTCAGCAAGATACCCAACGTCTGATGCGCGTTGCGGCCCTCGAAACAGTACGCGACGAGATACCACTTGTCGGCGCGCGGAAATGTCTCCACCAGCAGATCATTGCGCCCCGGCATGCGTGACCGGGCCCTCTGCAGCCGCAACCATTCCTGTACCGGCTCGGGAAACAGGCCCCACCGCGTCGGATCCTGCAGCAGCACGCGCACGCGATCGGCGAGATTGGTGGTCAATGGCATGCGGCCACCTTCATAGGCCGGCACCATCGGGTCACCGGTGCCACCCTCGGCACACTCTACCGCCATCTCGTGCAGGCGCAGGAACTTCAGCAGGCGGCCCGCGAACATGAACGTATCACCGGGACTCAGCAGGTTGACGAAGTATTCCTCGATCTCGCCCAGGATGGGGCCAAAACGCTTCTTGCCGACCAGACGCACCTTCAGCATCGGCGCTTCGACGATGGTGCCGATGTTCATCCGGTGCTGCGTGGCGATGCGGGCCGAGCGGACATGCACCCTGCCCTGCGCGTCGCGGAACAACTTGTGCCATCGCTCATAGGCCGCCAGTGCGTAGCCGCCCGTCTCCACGAATGTCAGGACATCATCGAAATCGGGCCGCGTGAGCGCCGCATAGGGCGCCGCACGCGTGATCTCGGCATACGCATCATCGGGTAGAAATGGTGCGCCGCAGGCCATACCCAAGAGATGCTGTGCCAGCACATCCAATCCGCCCGGCCGTGGACGATCGCCATCCAGTTCGCCGGCACCGACGCCCAGCACGGCGGCTTCGCACTCCAACACCTCGAACCGGTTCGCCGGCACCAGAATGGCGCGGCTCGGCTCATCCATCCGGTGATTGGCGCGGCCGACGCGTTGGAGCAGTCGGCTGACACCTTTCGGCGCGCCAACCTGGATCACCTGGTCCACGCCGCCCCAGTCGATACCCAGATCCAGCGACGACGTCGCCACCACCGCGCGCAACTTGCCCTCGGCCATCGCCGCTTCGACGCGGCGGCGCTGCTCCACCTCCAGCGACCCATGATGCAGCGCGATCGGCAATGTGGGGTCATTTAACTTCCACAATGCCTGGAACATCAGCTCCGCCTGCGCGCGGGTATTGACGAACACGATCGTCAGCCCGGCGGTACGGATGCGCGCCATGACCTGTGGCGCAGCTTCCAAGCCCATATGGCCCGACCAGGACAACCGACCATCGGGCAACATGATGGACAGATCCGGCGTGGCACCACCCGCTTCCTCGATCACGCGGTCCGCGCCCACATAGGCAGCGATCGCATCCGGATGCGCAACAGTCGCGGACAACCCGACCCGGCGCAGTCCCGGCGCCAGGGTGGTCAGCCGCGCCACACCCAGAGCCAACTGATCGCCACGCTTGCCCCCGGCCAGCGCATGGACCTCGTCCATCACAACGGTCGTCAGGCCGGAGAACATTGCGGGCGAGTCCGGCAGCGACAGCAGCACCGCCAAACTCTCTGGCGTCGTCAGCAGAATCTGCGGCGGGGCCGCGCGCTGGCGCGCACGACGGTTGGCCGGCGTGTCGCCGGTGCGCGTCTCGATCCGCACGGCCAACGCCATTTCTTGCACCGGCGTCATCAGATTGCGTGCGATATCGGTGGCAAGCGCTTTCAACGGACTGACATACAGCGTGTGCAACCCCGCACGTGGCCGCCGATGCAGATCAACCAGGCTGGGCAGGAATCCTGCCAGCGTCTTGCCACCACCCGTGGGCGCGATCAGCAGTGTGCTTTCACCGGCCGCGGCCGCTTCCAGCATCGCGAGCTGATGCCGCCGCGGCGTCCAGCCACGCGCGGCGAACCAGTGCGCGAAGACCTCAGGCAGCGTCGGGGTCATGCGCCTCGGCCAGCAACATCGTCAACTCGCGGCCCACCCGTTCCAACACCGGGCCCCAATCGCCCTCGGCCTGCTGACGGAACAACCACATCGTAGGACACCACGGGCTGTCCTCGCGGTCCGCCATCCAGCGCCATTCCGCGGGCTCGGCGAGCAACAGCCAGGTCGGCCAGCCCAGCGCGCCCGCCAATTGTGCCACCGAGGTATCAACGCTGATCACCAGATCCAACAGCGAGATCACCGCCGCAGTATCGGCGAAATCGCCGAACAGCGTGGAGTGATCCGACAGATGTGTCAGCCCATCCAGCAGTGCCTCGTCGCGCTTCTGCACGTCGTTCTGGATTACGTGCAGATCGCAATCCGGACGGTCCAGGATGCGGGCAAAATCGGCCAGTGGGGTCGACCGTTTCGTATCGTCGGCGAAATCCGGATTGCCCGACCAGGCGATGCCCACGCGCACGCGCCGGCGCAACCCGAACCGTCGCCGCCATCGCGCCATCCGGTCGCTGGGCACTTGCAGATAAGGAATATCCGCCGGAATCGTCTCTAGCGTGGTCTGAAAGGCCGGCGGTAGACTCATCAGCGGACGGTGCACATCAAAATCGGGTAACGGCTCACCAAGTTCCCGCAGCTCCGCCACCTCGGACATCGCCGCGACGAAGGGAAGCAGAGGGCGATGGATCTCCACCACGATCCGCGCATCGCGCGCCGCCACCAGAGGGATGTAGCGCAGGAACTGAATGGCGTCGCCGTGGCCTTGCTCGGCGTGGAGCAGGATGGTCTTGCCGCTGATGTCGGTGTCGCCATACCAACGCGGGCGGGGGAATCTGCGTTTGGGGATCAC
Organism: Acetobacteraceae bacterium; assembly: GCA_035486355.1. Classification (GTDB taxonomy): domain Bacteria; phylum Pseudomonadota; class Alphaproteobacteria; order Acetobacterales; family Acetobacteraceae; genus Palsa-883. The sequence goes on along the minus strand of DATHNE010000309.1, from coordinate 35,951 downwards.
ATCAGGCGCGGCAATCACGCGGGACTCGTACTCCTCCCACAAGGTGGCATGATCGCCTTTGTGCAACGCCTCGAACGACTTGATCATGCGCAACTTCGCCAGCTCCGGATCCAGCTCCATCGCGCACATGCGGCTTTCGCGCGCCTCGTCGTGCCGCCCCGGTTTCTCCAACGCCTGGCCCAGCTCGTCGTGCGCGCGCGCATGCAGTCCATCCAGTTCGGTCGCCGACTGCAACAGGAATTCGGCCTCGACCGGATCGCCCTGCAGCAGGCGCAGCAGCGTGTCGGCCTCAGCATGCTGGCCGCGCTCATAGGCTTGCTGCGCCCATTGCAACATCAGTTCCGCGTAATCGCTCATGCGTTCAGCGCCTCCATCACGGCGCGCACCACGCTGTCCCAATCGCCCGTCCTGGCCTGACGAAAGAGCCGCGCCGTGGGGTACCACGGGCTGTCGGCGCGGCCGATCAGCCAACGCCATTCAGCACTGAACGGCAGCAGCACCCAGGTGGGCCGCGCCAGCGCACCGGCCAGATGCGCGACCGAGGTATCGACACTGAGCACGAGATCCATGTGCGACAGCAGTGCCGCCGTGTCGGCGAAATCCCGCAATGCCGCGCTGTGATCAATCACCTGAGGCAACGCCTCCAGCGCGGCGCGATCGGCCGGGGCCATCGGCGTCAACGCGACATGGAACTCGCAATCGGTCCGGTGCAGCAATGGCGCCAACCGCTCCAGTGGGACCGAACGAGCGCGGTTCTGCGCGTGGTCCGCATTGCCGGACCAAGCCAGACCAATGCGCCGCTTGCCGACAGGGCTTGGGCCCAGGCGCTGCTGCCATGCGGCAAGCCGATCCGGCGGTGTGGCAATGTACGGCACCTCCGCGGGAATGGTCTCCAGTGTGGTGCGGCAGGCGAGCGGCAGGCTCATCAGCGGGCAGTGCAGGTCGAAGGGCGGCAGGTCCGCATCCATCGGCACTACGGTATCGACGGCCGCCAGGCTGCGCAGCAACGTCACCAGCGATTGCTGCACCTCGACAATGACGCGCGCACCCTGCCGCGCCAGCAGTGGCGCGTAGCGCACGAACTGGATGGTGTCGCCGTTACCTTGTTCGGCGTGCAACACGATGGTGCGGCCCGCCAGCCGCCCTCGCCCCCGCCAGCGCGGGTGATCGCCGTGGCGGTCGACCACGGGCGACCCGTCGGCGCGGGGAACCCAGCGCGCCTCCAGCGCTTTCCATCCCAGCGCGAAGCGGCCGAGCGCCAGCAGCACCCAGGCCTCGCTGAGCCGCGCCTTGGCGACATCCGGATCCAGCGCCAGGCCGCGGCGCAGGGCGCGCAACCCCTCCTCGTGCCGGTTCAGCCCGACCAAGACGAGGCCCAACCGCTCGCGTGCCACCAACAGGTCGCGTTTCAACGTGATGGCGCGGCGATGGTAGGACAGCGCTGCCTCGGGCTGGCCGCGCATGACCAGGGCGCAGCCCCAATTGTCGTACGCCTCGGCGTAGTCCGGGACCAGCGTGGTGGCACGGGCGTAGCAGGCGATGGCCTCGTCGTAGCGATCCTGCTGGCGCAACGCCTCGCCCAGGTTGTTCAACGTGGTCGGCTCGTCGGGCTGCAGCACCAGGGCGGCGCACAACCAGCCTTCGGCGGCTGCGTGATCCTTGCGCTCAATGGCGATCAGCGCCAGCACGCCGAGGGCGGCGAAGTCGTTGCCACCGGCGCCGAGGCACATGCGCAGCAACGTCTCGGCCTGCGCGGCCTGATTGGCGAGGAAGGCCTGCGCGCCTAGGGTGAACAGGGTTTCGCTATAGGCATTCAGGGGCGGCGCGGCCGGCCCGTCCGCGTGCGCTGGGCGGACACCGGCGTGGAAGCGATCCCAGACAGGACGGTCGGCGGGCGACAGGGCGTTAGCGTTGGGCATACGCGGCCAATGTGCGACCGGGCGGGGCGCCGCTCAACTACCCATTGGCCGACGCCAGTGGGCGTGCTTCAAGCGGAACATGAGCGAGAGGGGGAACCACCTGCTGGCGGCGGATGAGCCGGATCCCGTGCAGGTACTGCGGGAGACAGGGACGTCGGACCTGTTCCTGACGGCGGACCATGCCGGGCGGGTCATCCCACGCCGGCTGGGGCGGCTGGGCGTGGCGGCGCACGAACTGACGCGTCACATCGCATGGGACATCGGGATCCGCGGGGTGACCGAACGCGTGTCGGCCGCGCTCGACGCAACCGCGATCTTTCAGATCTATTCGCGGCTGGTGATCGACTGCAACCGCAACCCGCAGGTGCCCAGTTCGACGCCGGAGGTGAGCGAGCTGACGCCGATCCCAGGCAATATCGGGCTGAGTGACGACGATCGCGCGGCGCGGGTGCGAGAGATCTTCGACCCGTACCACGCGCGGATCCGAGCCGTGCTGGACGCGCGGGCGGCGGCGGGACGGCGCACCGTGTATGTCGCGATGCACAGCTTCACGCCGGTGTTCAAGGGTGAGGGCCGGGCGATGGAAGTGGGCGTGCTGTACAACCGACATCCGAAGCTGGCGCATATTATGCTGGAACTGCTGGGGGCGGAGGGCGATCTGACGGTGGGCGACAACGCGCCCTATGCGGTCAGCGACCTGACGGATTACGGCGTGCCAGTGCACGCGGAGGGGCGCGACCTGGCGCATGTGGAGATCGAGATCCGGCAGGACCTGATCGCCGATACGGCGGGAGAAACCGCTTGGGCGGCGCGCATGGCTCGGCTGCTGGTGGCAGCGGACGCACGGTTGAAGGCGGCGGCGTAAGGGAGGACTTGGAATGTTGCAGACCACGATCGCCGGCAGCCTGCCGAAGCCGGAATGGTTGGCCGAGCCAAACAAACTATGGGCGCCGTGGGCAGCGGAGGGCGCGGCGCTGGCGGCGGCGAAGCGCGACGCGACCCTGCTGTGGCTGAAGCTGCAGGAGGATGCCGGCATCGACATTGTCACCGATGGCGAGCAATCGCGGCAGCATTTCGTGCATGGGTTCCTGGAATGCGTCGAAGGGATCGATTTCGCGCACAAGGTGGAGATGGGCATCCGGGCCAACCGGTACAAGGCAATGGTGCCGACGGTGACCGGCGCGTTGCGGCTGACCGGGCGGGTGCACGCGGTCGAGGCGCAACTGACGCGCGAGCACACGCGGCACAAGCTGAAGTTCACGCTGCCCGGGCCGATGACGATCGTGGATACGATCGCGGACGCGCATTACGGCGACAAGATCGCGATGGCGATGGCCTTCGCTGACCTGCTGAACCAGGAAGCGCGCGCCCTGGAAGCCGACGGCGTCGATACCATTCAGTTCGATGAACCTGCCTTCAACGTCTACATGGATGAGGTGGCGGACTGGGGCATCCGCGCGCTGGAACGCGCCACCGCAGGACTGAACTGCACGACGGCGGTGCATATTTGTTACGGGTATGGGATCAAGGCGAACATTGATTGGAAGGGCTCGCTGGGGTCGGAGTGGCGGCAGTATGAGCAGACCTTTCCGGTATTAGCCCGCAGCCGGATCGATCAGGTGTCGCTGGAGTGCATGAACGCACACGTGCCGCTGCGGTTGCTGGGGCTGCTGGCGGGCAAGGACGTGCTGGTGGGCGCGATCGATGTCGCGAATGACGCCGTGGAAACGCCGGAGCAGGTCGCCGCGCTGATTGAGGACGCGCTGGAGTTCGTGCCGGCCGAGCGGCTGTTTCCCTGCACCAATTGCGGCATGGCGCCGATGTCACGCGAGGTGGCGGCGGCGAAGCTGGTGGCGCTGGGCCAGGGTGCGGCGCTGGCGCGGCAGCGGCTGCGCTAGCGCGCCGATCAGGGTTTGGGCGCGGCCTCGACGTAGCGGCCGGTGGGCGTCTGGTCCGGTGGCAGATCGACCGGCATGGGTGCGCCGGCGGGGCCGAGGCTCTGGATGTAAACGTACATCGCTGCCAGGTCGGTGGGGCTCATAGACTGCATGTTGAACCAGGGCATCGGCGGCTTGGGATGCATCGTCGCGATGTAGGCGATCCATTGGTCGGGCGTGAGCCGACTGACCAGCAGGCGCAGGTTGATGGCGTAACTGGTGCCCCAGGGACCATGCCAACCGATGCGGCTGCCGGTGAGGCGTTGCGCGGGCGGGATCTGGCCGGGGGCGCGGTTCCAGCCCTCAGTGTGGCAATCGTTGCAGCCGCCGATGGCGACGAGATACTCGCCGGTGGCAAGCTGTGGGCCGCCGGTGACGGCGAAGGGTTGCGCGGCGGCGGCATGGCCGGCAAGCACGAACACTAGGGCCGGCAGGGCGCGCAAGAGGCGTGCTGTCATGGGGGGTCATCCGGGAGGCTGGGATGTCAACGGGAATGTATGGGTGGGGATGATCCAACCGCGTTCGTTGATGGGGCGCAAGCACGGAGGGATGAACCTTGCCAAGGGGAGATGAAAGCCTGGGTTGTGCAAGCGTCGTGCGGCGGCGGTGTAAGCGCGGAGCGAAGCGCCTGCCACGAACTGCCTTGGCAATGGCGCTCGTACTTGCGTAGAAGCCGCCCTTCCTAACGATATCGAGACATCATATCGCGACGAGGAAGCGAGGCATCCTGACATCCGTTGCGCCGTGGTGGAGGCATCTGCGCGACTGCAAACGACCGACGAATTCCGCGATCTACTATAGCGCACATACTCATTGGCTGAGACGCACCAATCATTAGGCCTCGTTGCACGGCGAGCCACGGCGACGCAGCCTCTATTCAACCTTCTCACGAAACACCAATATTTCTGCGAGCGATTTCCAACTCTTGCCACGCAATATGACACGCCGTCATGTGGCGCTATAGATCCTCGGAACCGCAGTTGGCTTCTGGCGCAGCGATCCTATCGAGCCGAGCAGATCGCAACTTCAATGCCGGCGCCTCGTGTGTCAGCGCGTCGTTGCCGGCAGTGCTCCGCTTCATATTGATCAGGACCCGCACCCGCTCACTGGCAGGCCAAACACTCCTCATAATTCGTCGCGTTCCCCGCCGCGGCCGCCGCCACCAGCGGCAACGGCACCTGCCCGTCATTCGCCGGCGCAGGCACGCCCATCACCCCGGTAAACGCCACCGGCGCCACCGCCTTCTCACTCACATTGTCCGCCCGCGCGATCGACAGACTCCGGCAGTAGTACAGCGACTTCACGCCCCGCTTCCACGCCATGAAATGAATCTGGTGCAGATCCCGTTTGCTCACATTCGCTGGCAGGAACACGTTCACCGACTGGCTCTGGCAGATGAACGGCGCGCGATCCGCCGCATGCTCGATGATCCAGCGCTGATCGAGCTCGAACGCGGTCTTGTACACCGCCTTCTCCTGCTCGGTCAGGAAATTCAGATGCTGCACACTGCCCTTGGTCAGCGTGATGGACGACCATACCTCGTCATTGTCCTGCCCCTTCTCCGCCAGCAACTGCTGCAGATGCCGGTTGCGCACGGAGAAACTGCCCGACAGCGTCTTCTGCAGGAACACGTTCGCCGCGATCGGTTCGATCCCCGGCGAGGAATTCCCCGCGATGATGGAAATCGACGCGGTCGGCGCGATCGACATCTTATGGCTGAACCGCTCCATGATGCCGTACTCGGCGGCATCGGCGCAGGGCCCGCGCTCCTCGGCCAGCATGTGGCTCGCGGCATCGGCCTGCGCGCGGATGTGCTTGAACATCCGCTTGTTCCACACCTTGGCGATCACGCTCTCCCACGGCACGCCCTGCGATTGCAGGAACGAATGGAAGCCCATCACACCCAGCCCCACGCTGCGCTCGCGCATCGCGGAATACTTTGCCTTCTCCATCCCCGCCGGCGCGCGCTGGATGAAATCCTCCAGCACGTTGTCGAGGAACCGCATCACGTCCTCGATGAACGACGGATGGTCCTTCCACTCGAACCAGTTCTCCAGGTTGAGCGAACTCAGGCAGCACACCGCGGTGCGCTGCTTGCCATGCTGGTCGATGCCGGTCGGCAGGGTGATCTCGGCGCACAGGTTGGAGGTCTTGACCTCCAGCCCGGCCAGCTTGTGATGCTCCGGCCGCGCCCGGTTTACGTGGTCGGAGAAGATCAGGTACGGCTCGCCGGTCTCGATCCGCGCCGTCAGGATGCGCACCCACAGCGCGCGCGCCGAAATCGTGCGCACCGGCGCGTTGTCCTTCGGCGAGACCAGCGTCCAGGGCTCATCGGCCTCCACCGCGCGCATGAACGCGTCGGACACCAGGATGCCGTGGTGCAGATTCAGCGCCTTGCGGTTTGGATCGCCACCGGTCGGGCGGCGGATCTCGACGAATTCCTCGATCTCAGGGTGCCACACCGGCAGATAGACGGCGGCGGACCCGCGGCGCAGCGAGCCCTGTGAGATCGCCAGCGTCAGGCTGTCCATCACGCGGATGAACGGGATCACACCCGAGGTCTTGCCGACTGCGCCCACTTTCTCGCCGATCGAGCGCAGGTTGCCCCAGTAGGAGCCGATGCCGCCGCCCTTCGACGCCAGCCACACGTTCTCGTTCCACAGCCCGACGATGCCGTCGAGGCTGTCCGACGCCTCGTTGAGGAAGCAGGAGATCGGCAGGCCGCGCTGGGTGCCACCGTTCGACAGCACGGGCGTCGCCGGCATGAACCACAGCTTGGACATATAGTCGTAGATGCGCTGGGCATGCGCCTGGTCGTCGCCGTAGTAGCTGGCGACGCGGGCGAACAGGTCCTGGAAGTCCTCGCCGGGCATCAGATAGCGGTCGGACAGAGTGGCGCGGCCAAAATCGGTGAGCAGCGCATCGCGCGATCGATCGACCCGCACCTGGTGGCGACCCGTCATCTGAACCGCGTCTAGCATGTCTGCTCCCCCTAGCACGTTCGCCCCCATCAACCGTCCAACAGGCTCCTATTCGGCATCCGGTATCGCCGGTTCGTCAACTACATATTGGCGTCGGTTTGCCGGCAACACACAACATACCGGGTTGTGGCGGCCTCGCCACATTTGGGCACAAACCGTGAAAACGACTCGCCGGAGACTGTATGTAGCGAGTCGGAGCGGGGTTCCCAAGAGGAGTCGTGGCCGATTCCCCAGGTTCCACAGGCGGGGGACAAGTGGGAGATGAAGCACCCTGGCTCACGGTCGACGGGCCGCGGCGATGCAAGATCGCAAGAATATTTCACCGCAGAGGCGCAGAGCACGCCGAGGGGGAGGGGAAGGTTCACAGCCGGCATTTGTGGCAATCACGGCGATGGCGCTTCGCGCGGAGCGCCGGCAAATCCGATGCGGCGCCCCGATGGTCAAATGGCCCCGGTCCGCGGCGTGCGCTATGCCTTTGTGGTGAATTTTTCTGGCGGCGTCGACGCACCCGAGGCCCTTCCATGACCCCCTACGGTTCCACCCGCAACCGGCTCGACAGCAGCTCCCCCTGCCCTTCCAGCACCGGATAAGCCGCCGCAGCCACCAGATGGCTGTTCAGCCGCTTCAGCTCCCGCAGCAGATCCAAATGCAGTGCTGAGCCGTCCACTGCGTCAGCCCCCTGCCCGGCCCGCGTCCGCAACCCCTCAAAATGCGCCGTGGTCGCCGCCGACTCCAACTCACGGAACGTTTCCTTCTCCGCCATCAACAGGCGGGCGGCGCGGGCATCCTCAGTCATGAATACCGCCGCCGCAGCGCGCACCGTGCCGGCCAGGCGGGTGAGTAGACGTTTCGCCTCGTCCCGCTCGGACGGCGGCATCGGCAGGCCACGCTTCAGCCGCTTAGCCAGATGGCCGGTGACGTCGCGCGCAACGACGTCGCCCGCCGCTTCCAGGTTGGTGGTGAAGACGAGGATCTCGGACAGACGGTGATGGTCGGCCTCGGTCAGTGCCTCAGCATCCAGCGCGCTGAGGTAATCGCGAATTGCTCGGTTCAGTCGATCCAGCACGTCATCCAGCCGCCGCAGTTCCCCGATCCGTTTGCGGTCGCTGCTGTCCAACACACCGGTGGTGCCGCCCAGCATGGCCTCCAGGGCGTCGGCCATCCGCAGCGCTTCGCGGGACGCCGCAGCCAGCGCGATCGCCGGCGCTTCCAGCGCGCCCTGGTCCAGATAGCGCGGCCGGGAGGGATCCTCGGCCTCCACCCGGGCGGGCAGCATGCGGCGCAGCAGCGTGGCGAACGGACCCAGCACCGGCAGGCAGACGATGGCCAATATAAGATTGAACAACGTGTGGAAATCGGCGACGGCCCGGCCCGGGTCGGGATCCAATTGCACCATCACCAGGCCGATGCGATTCAGCAGCACCAGCCCGACGATGCAGCCCAGCACACGGTTCAGGAGGTTGCCCAGCGGCAGGCGGCGCGCCACCGGGTCGTCACCGGAGGCACCCTCCAGCACCGGGTTGATCGCGGTGCCCAAATTGGCGCCCAACACCAGCGCGAAGGCGGCGTCCGGTGGCACCACCCCGCGCGTGGCCAGCGACATCACCAGGAGCACGACGGCGACCGAGGAATGCGCGGCCCAGGTCAGGGCGGCGGCAACGAGCACGTCCAGCACCGGTTGGGTGGTGATAGCGCCCAGCACCAGACGCAGGCTGACCGTGTCCTCGAACGGAGTGATGGTGCTGACGAGCTGATGCAGCGCCATCAGCATCAGGCCGAGGCCGATCGCGACGCGGCCCAGGTCGCGCGTGCGGGTGGCGCCGGCACGGCGGAACAACAGCACGCCGACCAGGATCAGCGCCGGAGCGATAGCGGCGACGTTGAAGGATAAAACCTGCACGATCAGCGTGGTGCCGACATTGGCTCCCAGCATTACCGCGAGTGCTGGGACCAACGCCACCGCACCGCCGGCGGCGAAGCCGGTCACCATCAGCCCGGTGGCGGTGCTGGATTGCAGCACGGCGGTCACACCCAGGCCGGCGGCGAAGGCGGCGAGCCGTTTGTTCAGCGCGGTGCCCAGAAGCCGGCGCAGGTCGGGGCCGAAGGCGCGCTGGATGCCGGTCTGCACCATGTGCACGCCCCACAGCAGCAGAGCGACGGAACCGGCGAGGTCGAGAAGAGTCCAGGTCGTGTCCATGTCTCCCCCCTTTGACGTCCGCACGGGCGGATGCCCCGCAAGGTTTTACCACGGAGAAAACCGAGAACCACGAAGGGTTGGGAGAGGTGCGACACGCGCGGCCTTGTGTGGGTGGCAGGTCAGTTTGATGTGCTCCGCGCGAAGCGCATCAAACCTACGTGCCACGGCGCCACGGCTGAGGCCTCCCCCCGACTCTCGGCTCTTCGTGGTTCTCGGCCTTCTCTCTGGTGAATCCTTTCTGTTCTGTCTGCTACGGCAGGATCCGCGCCTCGAACGGCGGCCGCAGGTCGGGCGCCTCGAACTCCACCACCCACAGGTCGGGGTCAAAGCGGAGCTGCCGCGCGACATAGGCATCGACGGCGTCCTGGTCGACCGGCGCGACCCCCGTTGCTCGCATCCATACGGCATCTCCCTCCGCCGTGCGGGCTTGCGACAGCACACACAGCCCCTCACGTCCCCGCAGCACGGCCAGGATACTCCCGGAGTCGGCGTCGCCCTTGCGCAGCACCGCGCCCGGCCGGCCTGCGATGTCGGCCATGCGCAGGGCGCTGCTGACCCAGATGCCGGCTTTCACCCGCGCTTCGGTCATCGCCTCTTTCCTGATCCGGTGCGGCGGTCATTATGCGCGCCGGGACAGGGCGGGGCACTGGGGAACGTCGCATGCGTTGGATCATCGCGCTGCTTGTGGCTGTGCTGGCGCGGCCGGCCCTGGCGCAGGATCACATCACCTTCGGGCTCGATTGGTCGGCCGAGGCAGAATACGGCGGTTTTTACCAGGCCGTGGCCACCGGGATCTACGCCAAGCACGGCCTGATTGTGACGATCCGTCCGGGCGGGCCGCAGGTGAACCAGATGCAGCTCATGATGGCGGGGCGGCTCGACTTCAACTTGGGCGGCGGGCGGGCGATCGAATTCGCGCAACAGAACCTGCCATTCGAGGCGATCGCGGCGATCTTCCAGAAGGACCCGTCGGTGCTGATCGCGCATCCGGGCGTGGGCAACGACAGCTTCGCCGCGCTGAAGGGCAAGCCGATCCTGATCGGGGCCGACACGCGGGTGGGCTGGTGGCGCTTCCTGGCGGCGAAGTTCGGCTACAGCGACAGTCAGATCCGCACCTACACGTTCAACCTGGCGCCGTTCCTGGCAAACAAGAACGCGGCACAGCAGGGGTTCCTCGGCTCCGAACCGTTTTCCATCAAGCAGGCGACGGGCGAGGCACCGGTGGTGCTGCTGATCGCTGATGCCGGGTATCCGGGCTACGCCAACATCATCACGACCAGCGACAAGCTGGCGGAGCAGAAGCCGGATCTGGTGCAGCGCTTCATCGATGCGTCGATCGCGGGATGGTACTCGTATCTCGATGGCGATCCGACGCCGGCGAACGCGCTGATCAAGAAGGACAACCCCGAAATGACCGAGGCGCTGCTGGATTACGGGCGCGCGGTGATGAAGTCGCACCGGACGGTTGAGTCGGGCGATGCGTTGAAGCTGGGTATTGGCGCGATGACCGATGCGCGTTGGGCCCAGTTCTATGACCTGACGTCCTCGCTGGGGATCTATCCTAAGGGCATCGACTACAAGAAGGCGTATACGCTGCGCTTCGTCGATCGCGGCGTTGGCCTGATGAAATCGCCCTGACGATGCTGCGCATCGACGCGGTGGGTCGGCGCTTTGCCGGCGGCGTGGAGGCGCTGCGCGATGTGTCGTTGCGGATCGACGCGGGCGATTTCGTTGCGTTGCTGGGGCCGTCGGGCTGCGGCAAGTCAACGCTGCTGCGCCTGATCGCGAGGCTGGACCAACCGGACAGTGGCGCGCTGCGCTGGCAGGAGGGGCATGCACCCGGCGTTGGCGACGTGGGGTTCGTGTTCCAGGATGCGACGCTGCTGCCTTGGGCGAGTGCGGCGGACAATGTGCGGCTACCATTGCGCCTGCGCGGTGTGGCGGGCGCGGACGACGCGGTGAGGGCGGCGTTGGCGCGGGTTGGGCTGGAGGGGTTCGAGACCGCGCGGCCGGCGCAGTTGTCGGGCGGGATGCGCATGCGCGTCTCGATCGCACGGGCGCTGGTGACGCGCCCGCGGCTGTTGCTGATGGACGAGCCGTTCGCCGCGTTGGATGAGTTCACCCGGCATCGGCTGCAGGAGGATTTGCTACGACTTTGGCGCGAGCTGGGCTGCACCGTCGTGTTCGTAACGCATTCGATCTATGAGGCGGCGTTCCTGGCGCGGCGGGTCGTGCTGATGACACCAAGGCCGGGACGGATCGCGACCGAGCTGGGATCGCCGTTGGGGGATGGGACCGAGCGGCGGCTGGATCCGGCTTACGCGGCCTTGGTGGCTCGGATCACGCACGAAATGACCGGGGCGCTGGCGAGGTGAGGGCGATGCCCGCAGTATTCGCCGTGCTGGCGTTGGGGCTGTGGGAAGCGGCGGTGCGGGTGACCGGCGTGCCGTCGTATTTGGTGCCGGGGCCGGTCGATATCGTGGCGGCGTTCCTGGCGGATCCGTCGACGTTGCTGTTGTCTTTGGCCTCGACGTTGAGCGTGACGTTCGTGGCGCTGATCGCAGCGGCGGTGATCGGGGTGGTGCTGGCGCTCGGCATCGCGGCGAGCCGGCTGTTGGCGGCGGCGATCCAGCCCTGGGCCGTGGTGTTGCAGGTGACCCCGATTGTCGCGATCGCGCCGCTGATCATTGTATGGGTGGGCAATCCGTTCGCGGCGCTGGTGGTGTGCGCGACGATCGTGGCGTTCTTTCCGGTGTTCTCCAACACGGCGACGGGGCTGGCGTCGGCGCCGGGGGAGCTGGTGGATTTGTTCCGGTTGTACGGTGCGGGACGGTGGCAGACGCTGTGGCTGCTGCGCCTGCCGGCGGCGTTGCCGTTCTTCCTGGCGGGGCTAAGGATCTCCGGAGGGCTGGCGCTGGTGGGCGCGGTGGTGGCAGAGTTCGTTGCGGGATCGGGCGGGTTCGCATCGGGGCTGGCGTATCGGATTCTGGAGGCGGGGTACCGGTTGCAGGTGCCGCGGATGTTCGCCGCACTGGTGCTGCTGTCGGTGACGGGGATCGCGTTGAATGTGGCGCTGGGGGCGTTGGAGCGCGTGGTCATGCGCGGACGGTAAGCGACAGGTGCGCACCGGCCACCCACCGTCATGCCGGGCGAAGGCCCGGCATGACGGTGGAGAGAGCAGCCGGAACAGCGTTACGTCGTCGCCTGGTATAGCTCCGCCTCCCACCCCGCCGCGGTCAGCGGGAAGGTCTTCAGCGTATTGCGCACCGCGAACTGATAGATCGGCTGGAACAGGATCAGGTAACTCGCCTGGTCGATCAGCGCCTTCTCGTAGTCCACATACATTGCCGAGCGCTTCGTCGTGTCCTGCTCGGCCGCAGCCTGATCCACCAGCTTCATCAGTGCCGGATCCGGCGTCCAGTGGATACGCTTGGCGACGCGGCGCACGCTGGCCTGGGCCCACTGGTCTGTTTCGACACCGGATGGGTTCCAGAAAGTCAGCACGCCGCCCTGCGACTTGCCGGTGGTGTATTGCGTGCGCAGGTTCACCTGGTCGACCGGGTCCAGCACCACCTTGATCCCCACGCGTGCCAGGTCGGATTGCAGCTTCTGCGCCAGCACAGCGTAGCTGAGGCCCGATACCGCAGCGTCACCGTAGCTGATCTTGAACTCAAACCCGTTGGGGAAGCCGGCCTTCTGCAGCAACTGCTTGCTGCGGTCGAGATCCTGGTGCCAGCCGATCTGCTTGGTGGTTTCCTCGGTCGAGCCATACAGGCCGATCGGGATGAAGCTGGCGCAGCGCATTGCCTTACCGCCGAGCAAGCTGTTGATGATGCCATCATAATCGATGGCGCAAGCGATCGCCTGGCGGGCTTCCTTCACTGCCAGCGCCTTGTTGAACTCCGGCTCATTGGTCATCGCCATGTAGACGTAGTCGAGGCTGCGCAGGCCCTCGACGCGGACATTCTTGTCGCCCTTCAAGGTGGTAATCTGTTCCGGGATCAGGTTGAACGCGACGCCGATATCGCCGCGCTTGATCGCCAGGAGCTGCGTCGCGCTGTCGCCCATGTGTTTGACGATCACATGCTCGAACTGCACCTTGCCGCGGAAATAGTGCTCGTTGCGGGTCAGCAGGATCTGCGCGCCGCGGGTCCAGCCCACCATGGTGAACGGCCCGGCGCCGGCGGAATGCTGGTTCAGCCAGTTGGTGGCTTTGTCGGCTGTCGGCGCATCCTTGCCGTCCGTTCCGCCTTGGGCCTCCACCGCCTTCTGTTCCATCACACCGAAATTCGGCCCCGACAGGATCGCCAGGATCGGCTGCGTCGGATCGACCAGCATGATGTCGAGCGTCTTCGCATCGATCACGTTGACCGCCGAGACATTGGTGACGTATTGCGAGGGCTGGTCCTTCAGGTTGATCAACCGATCGAAGGTCCATTTCACATCCGCCGCGGTGACGGGATTGCCGCTGTTGAACTTTGCCTCGGTAAGGTTGAAGCGAATCCCGTTGCCGTCAGCGGTTTTGCCCCAGGACTTCGCCAGCGCCGGCTTGACTTCCAGATAGTCGCCGGGCGACATCGTCACCAGCGATTCATAGGCCGCGCGCAGGCTGAGCGGCGCGGTGTATTGCGCCTCACGCGCCGGGTCGAAAGTAATGGAGTCGCTGATGTCGATGCCCAGGACCAGCGTGCCGCCACTGGTGGCCGCACGCACGCGGTCGGGCAGGTTTGCCACCAAGGCCGCGCCACCAACGCCCAGCAGACGCAGTACGTCACGCCGGTTGATCCAGCCGATGTCCCCCACGGTATCCTCCCTCGTGTTTGTCGTGTTAGCGCGATCATACCCCGACGAGGGCCCGGCACAATGGAGGTGAGCGCGCACGGGACTGCTTGGCCGCAGCCTGCCCTTCCTGTATGCGGCGGAGTGGGAGGACATAACACGTGCTGCGGTATATCTCATCGCGCCTGGTGATCGCCGTCGCGATGGTGCTGGCGGCGACACTGATCATCTTCCTGATCGCCAACACCGTCCCCGGCGACCCGGTGTTGACGCAGCTCGGTGACGTCGCGGCGAACAATCCCGCGATTGTCGAAGCGTATCGGCACAAATGGGGCCTCGATCTGCCGATGTGGGACCGCTACTGGCTGTTCCTGCGCGGGCTGGCGCATGGTGACCTGGGAATCTCAATCTCCTCACAGCGCCCGGTGATCGAGGACATCGCGCAATACGCGCCGGCCACGGTGGAGCTGTCGACGGTGGCGTTCCTGCTGTCGGTGATCTTCGGCCTGCCGCTGGGCGTGCTGGCGGCGATGAAGCGCGATTCGTGGATCGACCATCTGGCGCGCGCCGTGTCGCTGATCGGCGTGTCGGCGCCGACCTTCTGGCTGGCCTTCATCATGCTGGCGGTGTTTTACGGTTGGTTGGGCTGGGCGCCCGGTCCCGGCCAGATCGGCTCCGATCAGTTCCCTCCCCCCGACGTCACCGGCGTGATGCTGATCGACGCGCCGCTGGCGGGACAGTGGGATACATTCTGGGATGCGGTATCGCATCTGGTGTTGCCGTCGATCGTGCTTGCCTCCGCAACAATCGGGCTGATCACCCGCACCACGCGCGCGGCGATGCTGGAGGCGCTGTCGCAGGATTATATCCGCGTCGCACGCGCCAAGGGGCTGCGGCGCTATGGGATCATGATGGGGCATGCACTGCCGAACGCGCTGCTGCCGGTGGTGACGCTGGGCGGGCTAGCGTACGCGCAACTGCTGACCGGCACAGTGCTGACGGAAACGATTTTCTCCTGGCCGGGACTGGGACGTTATACGTTCCAGAGCGCAGTGATCCTGGATTTTCCAGCCATCATGGGGGTCACGCTGGTGGTGGCGATCGTCTACGTGGTCGTCAATCTGGTGGTGGACGTGTCCTATGCCCTGCTGGACCCGCGGGTCATGCGGCGATGACGCCACCGGCAACCCGGGCCGCCCTGACCGACGCCGCCGCAACCGTGCTGGCGACGGGCGCGGATACCAGGTCCGGACGGCGGCGGCGCTGGTGGCGGCGCTATGGGCTGGCCGCGCTGGGCGGGGTGGTGATCCTGCTATGGGGGTTCGCCGCGCTGCTGGCGCCGGTGATCACCCCTTACGCGCCCGATACAGTCGATGTCGCCGGGCGGCTGGCGGAACCCTCGACGCTGCATTGGCTCGGCACCGACGAGCTGGGGCGCGATGTGCTGACGCGCATCATCTACGGCGCGCGCACGTCGTTGCTGGTGGGGTTCACCGTGGTGCTGATTGGCGGCGCAGCGGGCACGCTGGTGGGCGCGGTGGCAGCTTATGCGCGCGGCTGGGCGGAAGAGGTGCTGATGCGCGCAACCGACCTGATGTTCTGCTTTCCGCCAATCATTCTGGCCATGGCGATCGCGGCGGCCTTGGGCATCGGCACGCGCAACACGGTCATCGCGATGCTGGTGGTGTGGTGGCCGAAATTCGCGCGCCTGGCGCGTAGTTTGGTCTTGGGCCAGCGGTCGCTGGAATACGTCGCGGCGGCGCGGACCATTGGGTTTCCGCCGACGCACATCTTGTTTCGTCAGATCCTGCCGAATGCCGTCGGGCCGCTGGTGGTGCTGATCACGCTGGACCTGGGCAACGCGATCCTGGTGTTCGCGGGCTTGTCGTTCCTCGGGCTGGGCGTGGTGCCGCCGACACCGGAATGGGGATCAATGGTGTCCGAGGGGCGGGAGCTGGTGTCGCAATGGTGGGTGGCGACGTTTCCGGGGATCGCGATCCTGACGGTGGTGATCGGTTTCAACTTCGTGGGCGACGGCCTACGCGACTGGCTTGATCCGCATGCCAGACGACGCTGAGCCGCTTTTGCAGGTCAGCGACCTGCGCACCTGGTTCTTTACCGATGCCGGGGTGGTACGCGCGGTGGATGGTGTGAGCTTCACGCTGTCGCGCGGCGAGACGTTGGGGATCGTGGGTGAGTCGGGATCCGGCAAGAGCGTCGCCGCCAAGTCAATCATGGCGCTGCTGGAGGAGCCGGCGCGCATCGTCGCGGGATCAATCCGGTTCCGCGGCAAGGAGATCACAGCGCTGGACGAAGACGCGCTGCGCGAGGTGCGCGGCGCCGAGATCGCCATGGTGTTCCAGGACCCGATGACATCGCTGAACCCTGTGCTGCGCATCTCGCATCAGTTGATCGAGACCATGACCGCGCATGACCGGTTCAAGCCCCAGGCCGCGCGCACGCGGGCGGTGGAGCTGCTGGGACGGATGGGTATTCCTGGGCCGGAACGGGTTCTCGACTCCTGGCCGCACCAGTTCTCTGGCGGCATGCGCCAGCGGGTGATGCTGGCGATGGGATTCGCCAATGAACCGTCGCTGATCCTGGCCGACGAGCCGACCACGGCCCTGGACGTGACGATCCAGGCGCAGATCCTGGACTTGCTGCGGGCGCTGAACCAGGACCTGGGTACCGCGGTGATCCTGATCAGCCACGACCTGGGGGTAATCGCCAGCGTCTGCTCGCGCGTGCTGGTTATGTATGCCGGCGAGGTGGTGGAGGAAGGCCGACCCGAGGACTTGCTGGGCAATCCGCTGCATCCTTATACGTGGGCGCTGCTGCACGCCGCGCCGCGACTGCAGGACGAGGTCGCGGCCGACCGGCGGTTGGCGACGATTGAGGGGCAGCCGCCCGACGCACGCGCCTGGCCCGAGGGCTGCCGCTTCCGCGCACGCTGCCCGTTCGCGGTAGAGGCGTGCGCGCGGCATCCCGAACTATTGCAGGTCGGGAACGGCCGCAGCGCGCGGTGCTGGGTGACGCAGAGTGGTGCCGCGCTGCACCCGCCAGCGGCGCGTATGAGCGCGGCGCATGTGGTGGCGGAGAACGCTGCGCCACGGCCGCTGCTGGATGTACAAGGGCTGGTCAAGCATTTCCAATTGGCGCGCGAGAATTTCCTGGAACCGCATCGCGTGCTGCGCGCGATCGATGGCGTCACTCTTTCGGTGTATCCGGGGGAGACTGTGGGGCTCGTGGGGGAGTCCGGCTGCGGCAAGTCGACGCTGGCGCGCGTGGTGATGCGGCTGGAGGATCCGACGGCGGGACGCATCCTGTTCGACGGGCAGGACATTTCGACTGCGTCACAGGCGACGATCCGGCCATTGCGGCGGCGGATGCAGATGATCTTCCAGGATCCATATGCGTCGCTCAATCCGCGCATGACGGTGGGTCAGATCCTGGCCGGGCCGCTGCGGCTGCATAAGCTGGTGGATGGTGCCGCCGGCGCGCGGGCGCGGGTGGCGGAGCTGCTGTCGCTGGTGGGGCTGCCAGGCGAGGCAGCGGGACGATTCCCGCATGAATTCTCCGGCGGACAGCGGCAGCGCATCTCGATCGCGCGGGCGCTGGCGGTGGAGCCGGATTTCGTGGTGGGCGACGAGCCGATCTCGGCGCTGGACGTAAACATCCAGGCGCAGATCATCAACCTGATGATCGGGCTGCAGGAGCGGCTGCGGCTGACCTATCTGTTCATCGCGCATGATCTGGCGGTGGTGCGGCATATCTCTGATCGGATCGTCGTGCTGTATCTGGGCCGCGTGGTGGAGACGGCGCCGGCAAGCGAGCTGTTCCGCCGACCGCTGCATCCCTACACGGCGAGTTTGATCTCGGCAGTTCCGACGCTGCAGGGTGCGCGGGCGCGCATCATGCTCACGGGCGAGGTACCGAGCGCGCTGGCGCCGCCCTCGGGCTGTCATTTCCGCACGCGCTGCCCGGCGGCGACGTCACGGTGCGCGGAGGAGGTGCCACCACTGGCCGAGCTGGCGCCGGGGCACTCAGTGGCGTGCCATTTTCCGGGATCGGTGGTCGCGGCGTGATGTGGTAGGGTGTCGTGCGACCGAAGGAGGATGCGATGACCGAACGCAGGCCGGTGCTGGCTGTGACGATGGGCGATCCCGCGGGGATCGGGCCAGAGATCGCGGTGCGGGCGCTGCGGGATGAGGCCGTGCGTGGGTGCTCGCGCAGCTTCCTGATCGGCGATGGGCGGGTGTTCGAAAAGGCGCTGTCGGTGTGTGGGCTGGGCGCGCGGCTGAACCGCGTGGCGGGGCCGGAGGCGCTGGCGGACGCGCCGGGCGTGATCGACGTGATGCACCAGGAGACGGTCGATCCGGCGGTTTTGCAGGTGGGCAAGGTGCAGGCGCTGGGGGGCGAGGCGGCGTTTGCCTCGATCAAGGCGTCGATCTCGCTGGCGATGGCGGGACGCATCGAGGGCGTGGCGACGACACCGATCAACAAGGAGTCGCTGAAGGCGGCGAAGATCCCGTTCATTGGGCATACCGAGATGTTTGCCGAGTACACCGGCGCAGCGGAGGAGATGACGATGTTCACCATCTCCGGCCTGAAGATCTTCTTTCTGACCCGGCATGTTTCGCTATCAAAAGCATGTGAGCTGATCACACAGGAGCGGGTGGCGAAGGGGATAGACAAGTGTGTGAAGGCGCTGGGGCAGTTGGGGATCGCCCGGCCGCATTTAGCCATCGCGGCGCTGAATCCGCATGGTGGCGAGGACGGGCTGTTCGGGCGCGAGGAGATCGAGGCAATCAAGCCGGCGATCGCAGCGGCGCGGGCGAAGGGGATGCATGTCAGCGGGCCGGTGCCGGCAGACAGCGTGTTCCACATGGCGCGGATCGGGCGGTATGATGCAGTGCTGTCGCTTTATCACGACCAGGGGCACATCGCGGCGAAGATGATGGATTTCGAGAAGACGGTGAGCGTGACGCTGGGGCTGCCGATCCTGCGGACCAGCGTGGATCATGGGACTGCGTTTGATATCGCGGGCACGGGGAAGGCGAGCGCGGTCAGCATGATCGAGGCGATCAAGGTGGCGGCAGAGTATGTGGTGCGCGGGGTGAAGCTGGGGGATGTGCCGCAGGCGGCGGAGTAATCATCCAGAGCAAGGTAGGCGCATGCAAGAGAAAGATGATCAGTATGCGCGTTTGAGAATACCGTGGGGATTCGGACCGCTGCAAGATCAGCCAAGAAATGTCCCAGGTTGAATTCTCCGCAAAAGCTCGTCGCTCTTGATAAGAAGGGCACTCGAGTCGTCGACGTTCGGAACATCGGCCAAGTTCTGCAAATACGAAATTCGAGAAACAGGATTGTTCATGGTCGAGGCTTTGCACCGGACACAAGTTGCTCGGATACTCCCCTGCCCTCCTCAGATTACCCAACCCCCATCCACCACCAGGTCCTGTCCCGTCATCTGCCTCCCACCTAGACCGGCAAGGAACACAACCGCCTGCGCAACATCCTTCGGCGTTGAAATTCGACGCAGCGCGTAGGCCTCCTCCATACGGGTCTTCGCCTCGCCCATCGAAACATTGCCGCGCACCGCGGCATCTGTCGCCGCCTCATCGAAGCGCGGGCCTTCGACCATCCCCGGCGAGACGCAGTTGACAGTGATGTTGAACGGGCCGGCCTCCAGCGCGGCAGACTTGGTCAGGCCACGCAGTCCCCATTTCGCCGCACTGTAGGCGGCACGGCCGGCGCGCCCGCGCATGCCGTAGGTGCCGCCGATATTGATGATCCGCCCGGACCGACGCGCGATCATCGCCGGCAACACTGCCGCCATGGTCAGGAAGCTGGCCGTCAGGTTCACCGCAAGGACGCGATTGAATTCGCTCTCCGTCAGCTCCCACACCGGCACGCCGAGCCCCCCCGTGCCACCAGCGGCATTGACCAGGGTGTCAATTCGATTAGAGAATAGAACGTGTACCTCAGCGACCATCCGCGTCACCTGCGCACCTTCCGTCAGATCGCAGGTGAGCACCTCGGCGCGCCGTCCCTGCGCCTGAACCTCCGCGGCAACCGGACGCAATGCCTCAGCGCGGCGTCCGATCAGGGCCAGGTCGGCCCCCTGTCCGGCCAATGCCACCGCGATGGCCGCGCCGATGTCACTCGCCGCGCCGGTGACGATGGCAACCTGACCGTCGAGATCCATCATCGGTCACTGCATCGCCAGCGCCATGTAATGATCGTATCGGTCCTTTACCAATCCATTGGTGAGCGCGTAGTTGCACCAGCCCATGATGAACGTCTCCCAAGCCGGATCGCCGTAGCGCACCGCCCAGGTGTTCGGCGCCATATCGAATGGATGCGCCGCATCCAGCACCGCGGCCCAGGCCGCGTTCTTGTGCGCGAAGGCGATCACGTCGTTGTCGCCGTTCAGCCAGGCATCGGCGCGCTTGCTGCGCACCGGCTCGGTCGCGCTGAGGATCTGTCCTGTCGTCGCGAGAACCTTTGCCTTCGGAAACAGGCGCTTCTGCTGCGCCTCGGCGCTGGTGCCGGTGTTCACCGCGATCGTCACATCGGGGCTATTCAGGTCGGCTGCGGTCTTGAACTTGCCGGCATTGTCCTTATGGATCAGCGCCAGGCTGCCACGTGCCCACAGCGGTGGCGTGGGAAAGGCGACGCTCGCCGCGCGCGGCACGGTGTAGGTGAGCGAGGAGACGAAGATATCGAAGTCACCACGGCGCAGCGCCGGCGTCGAATCGGACCAGGACACTTCCTGATAGGCACTTTTCACCTGCAGCGCAGCAGCCAGCGCTTCGGCGATATCGTAGTAGATGCCGCCCAGGTCACCGGTCTTCGGATCCTTGAAGAACCACGGCGCGGTCTGCGCGTAGCCCATCTTCAAGGTACCGCTCTGACGGACTTTCGCCAGCGCGGAGGTCGGATCGATGCCACCGTCGGCCGTCTGGGCGCGCACGCTGCCGATGAAGCCAACGGCAGGGATCGCTGCCAGTGTCAGCGCGCCCGCCAGCAGGCCTCGCTTGTTCGTTTCAATCTGGTCCGTCATGGTGTGTGCCTTCCTGTTATCTTGGTTGGGAATGTTGCACGTTAGCTCTGCAACCGTGCGTGGGTGAGATCGGCGAGGTGTTTCGACAGCGCGGACAGGGCCATGATCACGGCGATGAAGATCACAGCAACGAACGACATGATGGGCACCGGATCGCCCCAGATGCCAGTGAGACGCAGCGCCTGGAACATCAGGTCGGGTACCGCGATCACCGAGACCAGCGTCGAACATTTGATGATAACAATGAACTGATTCATCAAGGACGGGGCGATGGTCAGCAGCATCTGCGGCAGGATGATACGGCGCCAGATAGACAGGCGCGAGATACCCAATGCCAGGGCAGCCTCGACATGGCCGAGGGGGACGCTGTCGATGCCCGCGCGAAAGGTTTCCGCGAGATACCCGCTGGATTGCAGGGCGAGTGCGACCCAGGCCGCGGTGAAGACTTCTTTCGGCCAGCCCAGCAGATCGTACCAGGCGTAGGCAACCCACAGCAGTTGGATGAAGATCGGCGTGTTGCGGCAGAACGCGATGTAGGCAGCGAAGATCGGGCGCAGCGCGGGTAGGTAGCCGCGCAGGATGCAGATGCCCAGCCCGACGCTGGCGGCCACGACGAAGGCCATTACCGAGATCGACAGTGTCACATAGAGCCCGTTCCACAACGGTCCTGCATCGGCCAGCAATGTCCTGGTCCAGAAGCCCATCTCAGGCCTCCCGCGACCGAGTGCCGGCGCGCCCGACCAGGCTGGTGAGGCCGAGGATCAACAGGAAGAACGCGGCCGCGGTGCCGGTATAAAGCGGCAGTGGCCGCATCTCCTGCTGCACGATCAGGTTGATCTGATACATGATGTCCGGGACGGTGATCACCGACACCAACGTCGTCGTCTTCAGCAGCCCGATATTCTGGCTCATCAGCTCCGGCAGCATCAGCCGGATCGCCTGCGGCAGCACGATGCGACGCAGGATGGTCGGCGTCGACATGCCCAGCGCATGTGCGGCTTCCACATGTCCCGCGGGCACGGCGTGGATGCCGGCTCGGAATGTTTCGGCGAAATAGCCACTGGAGACCAATCCCAGCGCAAGCGTTGCCGACAGGATCGGGTTGAAGGTCAGCCGCGATCCGGCAATCTCGGACAGCAGCACCGGCACCACGCTGTAGATCCAGAACAGCAGCACCAGCTCCGGCGCGCTGCGGATCACTTCGATGTAGAAGGCCGCCGCGGCGCGCAGCGGTCGCACGTGCGACAAGCGACCGATGCAGGCCAGCATGCCGACGACCAGGCCCAGGCACGACGACAGCACGAACACCAACAGGTTGATCAGCAATCCATGCCACAGGATTACCCGGTAGTCCCAGAACATGGTCAGGCCGTACATCGATCAGCCGAGGTATTTTGACAGGAACTGACGGCAACGCTCGCTCGCGGGATGCGAGAACACCAAGGCGGGGGCGCCATCCTCCTCAATGACACCCTGGTGGAGGAACATCACGCGGTCGGAGACATCACGCGCGAAGCCCATCTCGTGCGTCACCACGACCATGGTCATGCCATCCGTCGCCAGCCCGCGCATGACATCTAGCACTTCGGACGTGAGCTCCGGATCGAGCGACGAGGTCGCCTCATCGAACAGCATGATCTGCGGTTCCATCGCCAGAGCGCGGGCGATGGCAACGCGCTGCTGCTGGCCACCGGACAGTTTCGCGGGATAGCGTGCGCCAGCCTCCAGCATGTTGACCTTGGCCAGATAGTGTTCGGCGCGCGCCCGCGCTTCAGTGATGGGCAGCTTGCGCACGCGCAGCAGCGCCTCCATCACATTCTGCGCCACCGTCATGTGCGGCCAGAGATTGAACTGCTGGAACACCATGCCGACTTCGGCGCGCACGCGGGCGATCTGCGCCGGATTGATCTGTTCGCCGTCGATCCAGATTTCGCCCGAGGTCGGGCGTTCGAGATAGTTCAGGCACCGCAGCAACGTGCTTTTGCCAGAACCGCTGGCACCGATGATGCTCAGCACCTTGCCGCGCTCCAGATCGAAGCTGATGCCGCGCAGCACAGGCACCGTGCCGAACACCTTCGTCACACCGACAACACGGATGGCGGGGGCAGTCGTATCGACAGACAAAGACGCAGCCGGCGCGCTCATCTCAACCGCACGTTGCGCCTTCCGTACGGTACGATCCGCGATGGTTTCATGACTTGAAGAAATCTCGCTCAATCACGCTGGACAGCCAGTCCACGATAGCGTCGTAGCCCTTCTCGCCGGTCTCCTTCCTGGCCAGGCGCGGATCGCCGATATGGCCGTAGGGCGTGTGCTCCTTGTAGCTGCGTGTGGCGTAGTAGATCGGGCCGCCGGTCTTGATGTGCTCCGGCCCCTGGATCTTGCGCATGAACTCCGTCGGCACGTAATGCGCGCAGCCACGTTCAGGATGCACCAGCTCCGGATGCGTCACCATCAGGCGTGAGGTCTCGCCTTCGCCGCCATGCCCCTCACCCTTCGTCGAGGTCTGGATCGCGCTGTACACCTTGCTCAGCGGCGCCAGCCAGTTCAGCACGACCGAGCGCGCGTCCTGTGTGGCATCGACGATTTCCTGAGCCGCCACCATCATTGATGGCAGATTGCCATCATGGCCATGGATCAGGATGAAGTCGCGAAAGCCACCCTGATACAGGCTCATGCACACTTCGTGCAGCAACGTGGTCAGCGTGCGCGACGTGATCGAGACGGTGCCAGGAAACGCCATGTGGAAGCTGGAGGTTCCGAACGGGATCACCGGACCGATGACGACAGGGCAGCCCATCTGCTCCAGGCGGATCGCGGTGCGGCGGCAGATCTCGCGGCCTTCCATGCAATCGGTGCCCAGTGGCAGATGCGGGCCGTGATCCTCGGTCGCGCCGACGGGGATGAGGATGACCTTGGTGCGTTCGAGCGCCGCGCGCACCTCGGCACCGCTCATTTCCGTCAGAGACGCGGGACCACGTTGCACGTAGAGGGGGCGATCGCGTGCCTGCCCATCGGCCATGTCTGTCTTCCTCCCGATTACGCCGGGTGTCATGCGGTATGCAGGCGGCATGCCACTTGCCCCGCGCGATTAAATGCACACTCGCGGCATTGGACAAAGCGGCCCGGTTCGGACACCATTCGCGGCATGGCGGATTTTGATGTCTTGCTCAGCAAACAGGCGCCGCAACCGTCGAGTGCCTATAGTCAGGGCCTCGCGTTTGGCGATCTGGTGGTCACGTCGGGCTATCTCGGCACGAAGCCGGATGGCAGCGGGCTGATTGCCGGTGGGTTTGTAGCGGAGCTGCGGCAGGCGCTGGAGAATGTGACCGCGGTGCTGAAGGAAGCCGGCTGTGGCTGGGCCGATGTCATCCGCATCAACGTGTCGCTGACGGATGTGAACCGGTTTGCCGAGATGGACCGGATTTTTCGGGAGTACGCCACCGCGCCCTACCCGACCCGCAATACGATTGGCGTGAAGGAGCTATGGGGCGGGGCGCAGGTCGGGATCGATGTATGGGCGGTGCGGCCGAAGCGGGCGTGACCGAGGTGATCGGGCCACTCGATCCGCGTGTGCTGCCGGCGGGCGTGCGATCTCGCTTCCTCGACAACATCAACGGGCTGCGTGTGCATATCCTGGAAGCGGGATACGCGACGAGCGGGCGGCCGTGCGTACTGCTGCTGCATGGGTTTCCGGAGCTGGCTTATTCGTGGCGCAATGTGATGCCGGCGTTGGCCGCGGCGGGGTTTCATGCCGTGGCGCCGGATCTGCGGGGGTATGGGCGCACGACCGGGTGGGATGGTGCGTATGACAGCGACCTGCGCGGGTTCCGGTTGTTGAATGCGGTGCGCGATGCGTTGGGCGTGGTGTGGGCGTTGGGGTATCGCGCGACAGCTGGTGTGGTCGGGCATGATTTCGGATCGCCGGTGGCCGCGTGGTGCGCGCTGGTGCGCCCGGATGTGTTTCGGACGGTCACGCTGATGAGTGCGCCGTTTGGGGGGGCCCCTGCCCTGCCCGGTGCGACGCGTGCGGAGGAGGATATCCACCCGGCAATGGCGGCGTTAGATCGGCCACGGAAGCATTATCAATGGTACTATTCGACCCGGCCGGCGAACGAGGACATGTGGCATTGTTCGCAGGGCGTGCATGATTTCCTGCGGGCGTACTATCATCACAAGAGCGCGGATTGGAAGGCGAATAGGCCGTTCCGGCTGGGTGGCTGGACTGCCGGGGAACTGGCGAAGATGCCGACGTATTACATCATGGATCTACATGAGACGATGCCGCAGACGGTGGCGCATGAGATGCCGTCGGCAGAGGAGATCGCTGCCTGTCGGTGGCTGCCGGATGACGAACTGGCTGTGTATGCAGGGGAGTATACGCGGAACGGGTTCCAGGGCGGGCTGCAGTGGTATCGGCGCGGGACGGGTGGGTTGGATACGGCGGAGCTAGAGACGTTTGCCGGGCGGACGATTGATGTGCCGGCGATGTTTGTTGCGGGGAACAGTGATTGGGGGACGTACCAGGTGCCGGGGATGTTCGAGCGGATGCAGGAACGGGCATGCGCGCGGATGGAGCAGTGCCATTTGATTGAGGGTGCTGGGCACTGGGTACAGCAGGAGCAGGCGGAGAAGGTTGGGGAGCTGCTGGTGGGGTTCTTGCGGCAGTGACGTCGTGCACCCTCTCCCGCTCCTGGGGGAGGTCGTGGAGCGGAGCGACACAGGTGAGGGTGGTGCCCGCGGCGGAACCCTTACCCGGCGACACCTCGCTCGCCGGCCTCTCCCGCAAGCGGGAGAGGCGATATCTGCACATTGTTGGTGTTGTAGGTGGTGGCGCCGCTGGGGGCGGAGCGGTCTTCCGTCAGCGCGTTGGCACAGCCTTGGGTGTCGGTACCGGTGGCATCCGGGCTGAACCAGGCGCCTTCCTTGATCGAGACGACGCCGAGGGCGATGCGATCGGTCACAGTGGCGGGAAGGATCGTGGCGCCGTGGGCGTTGTATACGCGGACGCGCTGGCCGTTCACGATGCGGCGCGCGGCCGCGTCGTCCCGGTGGATCCAGACCGTGTCCGGATCAACGCGCGACAGATGGGGCTGGTTGCCATGGATCGAATGCGTGCGGGCGCGCGATTTCGGTGTGCACAGCATCAGCGGATAGGTCGGGTCAATGTCGGGCGCGGTCCAGGTGGGGATCGGTGAGATCTTGCCCAGACCGTAGGGGTCGGGATTGGCGGCGAGCGTTGTCGAGTACACCTCGATCCGGCCGGATGGTGTGGCGAAGCGGTATTTCTCCGGATCGCGGATTTCGCGGGCGAACGCCACGGCATCCTCGGGCGGTGGGAAGCGGGCTACGCCTTTCTCGGTGAACTGATCGAAATCGTCCACGGCGCGACGCGTCAGCGCGCGCAGCCACTCCATCTCGGTCTTGTCGCTGTAGCCGTTGATGCCGACGCGTTGTGCCAGGTCGGCAAAGATGTCGAAGTCGTTGCGGCACTCATACATCGGCGCGATCGCCTGGCGCATGAAGATCGCGTAGTGCCCTGCCCCGGCCCACGGCGTCTGCACGTCATTGCGTTCCCAGAAGGTAGTGGCAGGCAGCACGATATCGGCGTGGCGTGCGGTTGGGGTCAGGAAGTTGTCCTGCGCGATGATGACTTCGACGTTGCCGAGCGAGGCCGCGATCTTGCTGGCGTTCGGACACTGGTTGAACAGATCGCCACCGGCCGAATAGATCAGCTTGATGTCGGCCGGGTAACCGCCGGCACGGCCGCGCGCCAGCAGGTCGGCCAGCATTGGGGATGCCACACGGGCGTCGATCGGGTTCTCGCCCGTTGGCAAGCTGTCCATGCGGCCGCGGCCGGTGGCGCCGTTGCTGACGCCGGTGTTGCCGCCTGGAATGCCGATATTACCGGTCATCGCGGCCAGCGCGTAGGCGGCGCGATGGAACTGCTCGCCGTAGGCGGTACGGCCGGGGGCGTAGCCGCAGTGCAATGCCACGGGCTTGCTGGTGGCGAAATCGATGGCAAGGCGACGCAATGTCGCAGCGGGGATGCCGGTGATCGCCTCGGCCCATTCCGGCGTTTTCGGCAGGCCGTCGGACAGGCCAAGCAGATAGGACCGATAGGACGCACCGTCCGGTGCATTCTCCGGCAACGTTGCATCATCGAAGCCCAGCACATAACGATCGCAGAACGCCTGGTCGTGCAGGTTCTCGCTGACGATCACCTGCGCCATTGCGATCAGTGCGGCGGCGTCGGTGGAGGGGCGGATGAAGATGTGTTCCTCGGCGAGCTGTTTGCTGGTCATCGTCTGGCGGGGGTCGACGCAGATGATGCGCGTGCCGTGCTGCTTCGCGGCTTTCAGATAGGGCACCGTTCCGGTTCCGAACGTGCCGTCGCCGGGGCTCCAGCCCCACATCAGGATCAGGCGGGAATTCTTGTAGTCCGTGGGTTCGCGTCCGGCTGCCTTGTAGGTGACCTCATCGCCGAACGTCGTGCGCACGGCGAACACCTCGGCCTCGGCCGACATGTTGGACCACAGGTCGGTGCAGCCGCCGAACATATGCAGGAACCGCTTCACCACGGCGCGGCTGTGCAGCATGGCCGTGCTGCCGGTGCGGGAGGCGTCGAGGATCGCTGCGTTGCCGTAGGTTTCGCGCACGCGCAGCAGTTGGTGTGCGACCTCGGTCAGCGCCTCGTCCCAGGTGATGCGCTCGAACTGGCCACTGCCGCGCGGGCCGGCGCGGCGCATCGGGTATTGCAGACGGTCGGGATGATAGGTGCGCTCGATCTGGCCGACGCCGCGGGCGCAGGCAGGCAGCGGCGGGTGGTCCGGATTCCAGCGGCGCGCGTCGGTGGAGATGTGCACGATGCGGTCGTCGCGCACATGGGCGTTGACGACACAGCGGCCACCACAATTGTGGCCACAGGTGCTGGTGATGACGGTTTCGCCGGGGCGGCCGGTGGTGCGGGGGGCTTCGTAGAGTGTGGTCATGCTCTTCCCGCGTCATGCCGTGGCTTGGCCACGGCAACCATGCCTTGTCTTCGTGCGGCAAGTGACGTCGTGGATACCGGGCCGGCGCCTGGCATGACGTGGTGTGGGTGCGTCCTACGCATTGCGGAGCGGCAGGGCTTGTTCACCGAGCATGTCGGTCAGCACCACCTCCCGCGCTTCGTCGAGGTCGATGCCGTTCGCGGCCAACAGTTCCGCACGATCGGCCAACACCGCGTCCACGTCCTGCATCAGCTTCAGGCGTTTGAACAGATCAGGCCGCGTCAGGCCCATGCTCTCGCCCACCAGCTCCAGGAAGTTCACCACCTCAAACGGCCAATCACGTTCGTGGCTGCACAGCTCGCGATGGCAGTTGTGGTAGATGCCGGCGAGCGTGGTCACGCCGGCGTCCGCGGCGACCTGCAACTGGCTGCGATGCTCCTGCTGCTTGAACTCGGGCAGCGGGTTCAGCGCGTTGCAGGTATAGCCGACACGCGGTTGCGCCAGGTCGACGAATTCCAGACCCGGAATGGCTTCCAGGATCGCGCGGGCGGACTCGCAGACGCCAGGGACGCCGGGGTGTTCGTGCAGACCGACGCGCTTTTCCACGCGGTGTATCAACAGCGGACGCAGTTCCTCTAGTCTGCTGGCAAGGAACCGCACGAAGGGTTGCAGATCGAGCTGAGTGGGGCTGTTGGGGACGACAATCTCACTGAGCTGGATCTGACAGGTCGGACACCAAGTGACTGCGCGGCCGTCGACGGCGCCGGCCAGGCGCTCGATGGTGCGGAAGGCGATGCGGCCCGATGTTGTTACGTCACCGGCACGGAACTGCAGAACACCGCAGCAGGTGGAGGGGCCGCCCATGACGCGGTAGTGGACGCCGAGTGCCTCCATGATGTCGAAGCACAGCAGGGCGATGTGCGGCGTCTTCACCAGGTTGCAGCCGGTGTAAAAGACGATGTCGGGCGGCGTGTCGTCCTCGGCGTCGTCGGCGCGGAAGCGCGACAGCAGCTCGGGTGGCAACTGCAGGCGCGAGAGCACGCGCACGCCCTTGGTCATGCCGCCGAAACGGGCGAAGGCGTCGCGCCGGCGGGCGGCGGGATCGTTGCGGCGCTGCAGTGCCAGACGTGCCATTGCCAACATGACGCGCGGATTGACCCCGTATTGGCATGCCGGAATGCAATGCCCACTGCCGGAGCATACGCTGGCCCAGCGCGCCGATGCTTCGGGTTGTGCCGAACCACGCAGGATATCCAGCACGCCACCGGCGATGGCTTTCGGATCGGACGCGTCGATGCCACTGGCCGCAGGCATCGGGCAGACTTCGACACAGGCGCCGCAGGACGTGCAGCGTTCCAGCAGCTCGGCTACGCGCAGATCGAGTGCAGCCTCGAACGAACTATCAGGCATGGTCCCCTCCATCCCGGCCTGCACTATAGGGGGCGGCCGCGTCTCTGGCATAGTACCAATGGGGAAGTGAACGAGGGACCGTTATGACGACGATGGTGTATGTGGCGTGTGCCGAGCCTCGCGAGATCGTGCGATTCGCGATGGATCGCGACAGCGGGGTGCTGCGGCAGGTCGATACGACGTATGTGCCGGGGATCGAGCAGCCGGCGAGCACGTCGATGCCGCTGGCGGTCAGTCCGGACAAGCGCGTGCTGCACGCGGCGCTGCGCGGGGTGCCGTATCCGGGGGTGAGTTTCGCGATCGCGCCGCATGGTGGGTTGTCGGTGTTGGGCGGGGCGAATCTGCCGCATCAGATCTGTTACCTGACGGTGGATCGGACCGGGCGGCATATCTTCGCCGCGTCGTATCAGGGCGCGCTGCTGGCGAGCTTCAAACTGAATGCACGTGGGGCGATGAGCGCGCCGCCGACCCAGGTGGTGCCGACGCCGCCGGCATGCCACTCGGTGATCCAGGATGCGAGCGGGTGTTGCGTCTATGCGGCGAGCCTGGGCGGCGATGTGGTGATGCGGTTCCGGTTCGATGTGGCGACGGGGTTGCTGTCAGACATGCAGACGGCCGATATGCCGAAGGGGGCTGGGCCGCGGCATCTGAAGCTGTCGAAGGACGGGCGGGTGCTGTACGCGCTGTGCGAGCTGGATGCGACGATTGGGGTGTTTGATGTGGCCGCGGAGACGGGACTGCTGACGCGGCGGCAGATCCTGCGCACGCAGCCGGAAGGGGCACACACCAAGGCGGCGGATCTGCATCTGACGCCGGACGGACGGTTCCTATATGCGAGTGAGCGTGGCGCCAGCACGTTGACGGCATGCGCGGTGGCGGCGGATGGGTCGCTGTCGGTGATCGGGGCGTTCGAGACCGAAACGGTTCCGCGTGGCTTTGCCATTGATCCGCGCGGGCGGTTCCTGCTGGCGGTTGGGCAAGAGAGCCAACAGCTCAGTGTTTATCGGATCGACACGGATGGGCGGTTGGGGGTGCGGACGCGGTATCCAACCGCGCGGAACCCGAACTGGGTCGAGATTGTCGATCTGCCGACGGATTGAATGAGCGGCGCGGGCGAGGCGTTTGGACGGCGTGGGCTTGCCCTGCTGGGGAAGCAGCGCTTCGCCGAGGCGGAGGAGGCGTTGCGGCGGGCGGTCGCGCTCAATCCCGGTGATGTGATTGCGTTGAATGCGCTGGGGGTGGTGGTGCTGCGGCTGGGGCGCGGTGAGGCGGCGATCGCGGCGTTTCGGGTGGCGATCGGGGTGCGGCCTGAGTTTGCCGATGCACACAGCAACCTTGGGCATGCGCTGACATCGATGGGGCGGTTTGTGGAGGCGGAGGCGGCGTGTCGCGCGGCGCTGGCAGTGCAGCCAGATCGGGCTGATGCGTGGAACAATCTAGGCAATGCGCTGAAAGCGCAGGACCGGCTGGAGGAGGCGGTCGCAGCGTATCGGCAAGCGATTGGGTTGCGCTCGGACCTGGCGGATGCGCATCACAATCTGGCGCCGGCACTGACGGAGTTGGGGCGCGCGGATGAGGCGATCGCGGCGTATTGCGCGGCAATGGACGTGCCGGGGTGTTATGCGAAGGCCCGGTTCGGGTTGTGCATGGCGCAGTTGCCGATCTTGTGTACCGATGAAGCAGAGTTGGCGCGCCGCCATGCGGGGTACGCGCGCGAGTTGGAGGCGTTGGAGGCGAATGTCGCTGGGCATCCGGAGGTGGATTTCGGCGACGCGGTGGGGGCACATCAGCCGTTTTATTTGGCGTATCATGGGCGGAATGAGGGGGCGTTGCAGCGGAGGTATGGGGAGTTGGTGTGCCGGGTGATGGCGGCACGCGACGTTGCTGCTGTGATGGAGCCTCGCGCGGGTCGGGAGTGCGTCGTCACTCCGCTCCGCGCAATGACAGAGGGTGGCAGGCCTGCGGATCGCATTCGGGTTGGCATTGTCAGCGGGTATTTTGTGCACCACTCAGTGTGGAAGATTCCGATCAGTGGCTGGGTGCGGCAGCTCGATCGGGCGCGGTTTCAGGTGTTTGGGTATCATACTGGCAGTTGGTCGGACGATGTCAGCGCACAGGCCGCGACACTGTGTGATCGTTTCGTACGCGGGTCGCAGTCGGTCGCGGCGTGGCGGGAGGCGATCCTGGCGGATGCGCCGCAGGTGCTGATCTATCCAGAGATTGGGATGGATCCGGTGGCGGGCGCGTTGGCGGCGATGCGGTTGGCGTCGGTGCAGTGCAATGCGATCGGGCACCCGATTACCAGCGGCATGCCGACGATCGATTATTTCCTCACCAGCGATGTGATGGAGCCGGAGGGAACCGAGGATGAGTATACGGAACGGTTGGTGTGTCTGCCGGGGCTGTCAGTGTACTATGACCCGTTGGAGGTGCCGCCACTCGCGTTATCGCGCACGGAGTTGAGGTTGCGGGTGGAGGCGACGGTCTATTGGTGTGGGCAGTCATTGTACAAGTATCTGCCGCGACACGACGAGATCTTCCCGCGCATTGCCGCCGCCGCGGGTGACACGCAGTTCGTGTTCATCGAACATGGCAGCCGATTTGTGACGGCGCTGTTCCAGATGCGGTTGGAGCAAGCCTTCGCGGCGCTCGGACTGCGCGCAACGGACCACTGCGTGCTGCTGCCGCGGATGGATATTCAGAGGTTTCTGGCGGTAATGGGCGTATGCGATGTGTTCCTCGACAGTCTGGGATGGTCGGGGTTCAACACCGCCATGGAGAGTCTGGCGCACGCATTGCCGATCGTGACGTTGCCCGGGGAAACGATGCGGACGAGGCACAGCAGTGGTGTGCTACGCCAGATTGGGGTGACGGAAACGATCGCGACGTCGGAGGAGGAGTACGTCGCGATCGCGACACGATTAGCGCGGGAACCGGCATGGCGCTCGGCGGTGGGTGAGCGGATGCGCACCCATCGCGCGAAGGCGTGGCGGGATCCGGCGGCGATTCGTGGGCTGGAAGCGTTTCTGGAACGCGCGGTCATAGCGAGCGCAGCAAAGCCAGTTCGTTAAATCCTCGTGCCTCGATTTGAAATTTGGCCGCTTGTCGGCAACCGCTGCTTGCCTCGAACCTGTGTCACGTCCGATTGCCGCCCTGAAGGGCCATCGCATGCGTCGATCACGTCAATCAAACAAATTCATTGGCCAAATAGGGATCTTACCCCAAGTTCGAAGGCGCACGGACCGGAGGCCACCATGAGGATGACAGTGCGCGTCGCGATGTTTGCCTTGCTCGTCGGCGCTCCGCCCGCCGCGGCCGCCGTGAATTCTGCCCGGAGGCCCGAGGCCGCCAACCTCGCTGGCCTCCGCGCCGAGACCGACACGCATGGCGCCCAGTACGCCATGCGGCCTTCCGATCCGCACGTTCATGCCCGCCCCACCAGCGCAACCGCCTGAGCCTTCGCCGACCTCAGTCTCTGCATCCCAACGAAGCACCCGGCAGCGGCGTTTCGACGGCGGAATACATAGGGTACTTCGCCGCACGGATGGGCGGGACCTGGCACCAGCCCTCACCCGGCGCCGCGGCGCTCGCCGACCTCTCCCGCCCAGCGGGAGAGGTGTATACAGGGCGGCGGTTAGTCGGCGGCGTCGGACATGGCGATCGGGGGCTGCACGTCCTCGGGGATCGGACAGATGTAGGGGGTACGGGAGAGGCGCGCCTGGTGCTCGGCTTTCGCACGGGCCACCAGGGTCTCGTCCTGGATCGCGTCCAACGCCGTGCCCGCCATCACCTTGGCGACATGCACCATGCCCTTGTGCGCGGCCGGCATCTTGCCCTGCGCGGTCAACTGCCAGGAATGGCCCGGTGTGCCGATCGCATAGGTCGCACCACGCGCCTGCACCGTCGGCACCGCCCAGCTCACGTCGCCCACATCGGTCGAGCCCATCATCGGCTCGCCCTTCGCCTCCAACGGCACGATCACATCGCATAGCGTGCTGTCCGTCTTCGGCATGCCCACGCGGCGATAGGACGTTTCAATATCCTCCTCGCTCAATGTCGCCTGGATCTTCGCTGCAAACGCGCGGTCCACATCATCAAACGGCGGCGGGCCCAGGCGATCGAGATTGGACTGCATGGCCTTCTCCAACGGCCCGTTGCCCAGCAGGTTCGACACCGCGCTGACCACCTTCGTCGTCACCGACGTCTCGGTCATCAACGCCGCGCCATCGGCGACCTTCCGCACCCGCCCAACCAACCGATTCAGTTCGGGAAGGTCCCGTGCCCGGATCAAATACCGCACCTTGGCCTTCGCCTGCACCACGTTCGGCGCGATGCCACCGGCATCCAACAATGCATAGTGAATGCGCGCATCCGACGGTATGTGTTCGCGCATATAATTCACGCCCACATTCATCAGCTCCACCGCATCGAGCGCGCTACGCCCCAGATGCGGCGCCGCGGCCGCATGACTCGCACGTCCAGCAAAACTAAAATCAATGCGCGTGTTCGCCAGCGACTTCGCATCATCCACCCGGCAGAATGCCGCCGGATGCCAGGTGATCGCGAGGTCCACGTCCTTGAACGCGCCATCACGCACCATGAACCCCTTGGCCGCGCCACCTTCCTCGGCCGGGCAACCGTAGTAGCGCACACGCCCCTTGATGCCGTGCGCCTCCAGGTAGTCCTTTACCGCCGTCGCCGCCAACAATGACGCCGAGCCCAGCAGATTGTGCCCGCAGCCATGGCCATGCCCCGCGCCCGGCAACGGCCGATGCTCGGCCACCCCCGCCTCGTTGCTCAGCCCCGGCAATGCATCATACTCACCCAGGATGGCGATCACCGGGCCGCCCTCGCCCGCCTCGCCCACCACCGCGGTCGGAATGCCGGCGACGTTGCGCGTGATCCGGAACCCCTGCTGCTCCAGCATCGCGGTATGTTCGGCACAGGAACGAGTTTCGGTATAGGCGATCTCCGGCATGTCCCAGACACGGTCGGACAAGGCCTCGAAATCCTCCTTCCGCGTATCGACCAGGCGCCAGATCTCCTCGGTGTTCTGCATTCTTCCTGTTCCTCTCACTCGTCGGCAGGCCGCGACTATAGGCAGCAGCACCGGCGACGTCGAATAGCCACCCCACACGATCACGCCCCCGCGCTTGCTTGCCGCGCCGCACAAGCGCGACAATGACAGTATGACGACGCGAGAGGCCGCCGACGCGCCATACGCCACGGGTCAGCCCATCGTGGCCGCCTGCCCGCGCCCTCCCCCCGCCTTTGCCGCCCTCGACCTCGGCACCAACAATTGCCGCATGCTCGTCGCCACCCCCGCCTCCACCGGCTTCCGCGTCGTCGAAGGCTTCAGCCGCACGGTACGCCTGGGCGAGGGCCTGCATGCGTCCGGCGCCCTCTGCCCCGCCGCCATGGACCGCGCGCTGGCCGCCCTCACCGCCTGCGCCGAAAGGCTGGACCGCCGCCCCATCCGCGCCATGCGCGCCGTCGCCACCGAAGCCTGCCGCCGCGCGAGCAACGGCGCCGCCTTCCTCGCCGACGTCAAACACCGGACCGGACTCACCGTCTCCATCATCTCCGCCCGCGAGGAAGTCGAACTCGCCCTCGAAAGCTGCGCGCCCCTGCTCGCCGATACCGGGCGCCGCGCGCTGCTACTCGACATCGGCGGCGGCTCCACCGAACTCGCCTGGGTCCGCCTCGACCCCAGCACCACCCCCCAACTGATCGGCTACATCTCGCTACCCATCGGCGTCGTCACCCTCGCCGAGCAGTTCGGTCCGGCCAGCACCACCCACGCCGGCTTCGACGCCATGGTCGACCACGTCGCCGCCCGCCTCACCCATTTCGAACAAACCCACTGCATCCAACACGAACTGCGCCACGGCGGCGTCACCCTGCTGGGCACATCCGGCACGGTCACCACGCTCGCCGGCGTCGCCCTCGGCCTGGAACACTACCGCCGCCAGCTCGTCGACGGCGCCATCCTCACCGGCGAAGATGCCGAAGCCGCCCTCGACCTGCTGCGAACCCTCGGACCCGACGGCCTCAGCGCCCACCCCTGCGTCGGCCCCGACCGCGTCGAGTTCGTCCTGCCGGGCTGCGCCATCTTCACCGCCATCCTGCGCACCTGGCCCGCCCCCCGCGTCATCGTCGCCGACCGCGGCCTGCGCGAAGGCATGCTGCTGCGCATGATCCGCGCCACCCGCCCCCATCGCCCCTTCGCCGCGTGACATTCCCCATGCCGTCATCTGTCTCAGCGGGCCGTCAGGGCTCCGCCCTGAAACCCGCCACGGGGCCGTGCCCTGCGGACCCCCAGCAAAGGCCGAGCCTTTGCATTCCAATCGGTATGGTTGGTGTGGGGGGAAGCGCCAACACCAGCGCTTCAACTGCGCGATCGGCGCCCAGCCCCATACCAACCAACAGACGGGTTCCAGGGGCGGTGCCCTTGGCAGGGTCCAAGCGCACCACCCCTGGTGGGGTCCGGGGCAAAGCCCCTGGCCGCTGCGGAGTCACATGATGGCGCGGGGGAAGACACCCGGTGGGCGGAGTGAGGCGGTGATGCTGCGAGATGCGCGGAAGCACAGTCCGCAGTCGCAGCGGTGGTTGAGGCGGCAGTTGAATGATCCGTATGTGCGGGCGGCGCAGCAGGAGGGGTGGCGGTCAC
>DATHNE010000308.1:0-20634 GCA_035486355.1 Acetobacteraceae bacterium | reverse complement strand
CAGCCACCGTGATTGGCCATGCGGTGAAGTTACCGGCGCTGTCAGCAGCGTTGGTGAATGGTGCCGCGTCGCACGCGTTGGATTTCGATGATGTGAACCTGGCGATGCCCGGCCATCCCTCGGTCGCCATCCTGCCTGGATTGCTCGCCTTGGCCGAACAGCGTGGCAGCAACGGTGCGGATGTGCTGACCGCGTTCGTCGCGGGCTATGAATTGCAGTGCCGCGTCGGGCAGACCATCGCGCCGTGGCACTATGATGTGCTGGGCTTCCACTCCACCGCGACGATCGGCAGCTTCGGCGCCGCGGCGGCGTGCGCGCATCTGCTGGGGCTGGACACCGAGAAGTTCGCCATCGCACTCGGCATCGCCGGCACACAAGCGGCGGGGCTGAAATCGATGTTCGGCACCATGTGCAAGCCGCTGCACGCCGGCAAGGCGTCCTATCACGGGTTGCTGGCGGCGAAGCTCGCGGCGCGCGGCTTCACCAGCCGCGCCGATGTGCTGGAATGTGCCCAAGGTTTCGCCCGCACCCACAGCCCGGAATTCCATCCCGAGCGCGCGCTGGACGATCCGTCCAGTGGCTTCTACATCCGGAACAATCTATTTAAGTACCACGCCGCCTGCTACCTGACGCACGCGCCGATCGAAACCGCGCGCAAGCTGCGTGACCGGCACGGTTTCGCGCCCACCCAGGTGGCGAAGGCGCATCTCCAGCTCGACGAGGCCTGCGATCGCGTCTGCAACATCCTGACGCCGCGCACCGGGCTGGAGGCGAAGTTCAGCCTGCGCCTGACCACGGCGATGGCGCTCGCCGGCGTCGATACCGGCGCGCTGACCACCTATTCGGAGCAGACCGCCGCTGATCCGGTGCTGGCGGCGTTGCGCGACAAGGTCAGCTTCGACTTCCGCTCCAACACCGGTCACACCAAGGCCGGGCTGACGCTGGAGCTGACGGATGGGCGGAAGTTGACTGCGCAGCACGATTCCGGTGTGCCGGCCAGCGATGTGGCTGAGCAAGGGCGCCGACTGGATGCGAAATTCATCGCGCTGGCGGAACCGATCCTCGGGCGCGGCCGCGCCGACGCGCTGAGGAGCGATATCACCAACCTGGACACGCTGCCCGACATCCGTTCCCTCATGGCGCACTGCGCGGGGTAGGCGGCAGGCCATGGCCATGCCATCTCTCGACATCGATCCGTTCTGCCAGGCGTTCTTCGACGATCCATTTCCTGCACATCACGGGCTGCGCGAAGCGGGAGCGGTGGTCTATCTGCCGCGCTATGACCTTCATGCCGTGGCGCGGTATGACGATGTCCACGCCGCTCTGACCAACTGGAACGACTTCTCCTCGGCGCGCGGTGTCGGCCTGTCGGATTTCGCCAAGGAAAAGCCCTGGCGCCTGCCCAGCCTGTTGCTGGAAACCGACCCGCCGCTGCACGACCGCACGCGCAAGCTGATGGATCGGGTGCTGTCCCCGGCCGCGGTCCGCGCGCTACGTGCCGATTTCACCGCCGCGGCCGACGCGCTGATCGATGCCCTCTTGCAGCAGGATTCGTTCGATGCGGTGCGTGACCTGGCCGAAGCCTACCCGCTGACGGTCTTCCCCGACGCCGTCGGCATGCCGCACGCGAATCGCCGCTTCCTGCTGCCCTATGGCAACATGGTGTTCAACTCCTTCGGGCCGCGCAACGCGTTCTTCGACGATGCGCTGCGCGATGCCGCGCCTGTGCT
This sequence comes from Acetobacteraceae bacterium, assembly GCA_035486355.1. Classification (GTDB taxonomy): domain Bacteria; phylum Pseudomonadota; class Alphaproteobacteria; order Acetobacterales; family Acetobacteraceae; genus Palsa-883. The sequence goes on along the minus strand of DATHNE010000308.1, from coordinate 18,904 downwards.
GGAATGGGTGCAGGCCCAGTCACGGCGCGACGCCCTCAGCGTCACCGGCTTCGGCGCCGTGATCCACGCCGCAGCCGACACCGGCGAGGTCACGCGCGACGAGGCCGAAATCCTGGTGCGCTCGCTGCTGACCGCAGGTGTAGATACAACTGTCAACGGCCTCGGAGCCGCCCTGTTCTGCCTCGCCCGCTTCCCCGCCCAGTTCGATCGCCTGCGCGCCGATGCCACCCTGGCCCGCGGCGCGTTCGAGGAGGCGGTGCGGCTGGAAAGCCCGGTGCAGACCTTCTTTCGCACCACCACGCGCCCGGTGGCGATCGGCGAGGAGACCATCGGCGAGGGGCGCAAGGTGCTGCTGTTGCTCGGTGCCGCCAATCGCGATCCGCGACGGTGGGACCAGCCGGACGAGTACGACATCACCCGCCGCGCCGCCGGCCATGTCGGCTTCGGCACCGGCATTCACGGCTGTGTCGGCGCGGTGCTGGCGCGGCTGGAAGGCGAGGTTGTGCTGACCGCCCTGGCGCGCAAGGTCGCGCGCATCGAACTGATCGGCGCGCCGGTGCGGCGCTACAACAACACGCTGCGTGGAGTGAGCGGTATGCCGATGCGGTTCGTCGCCGCGTAGCGCGGCATGTGCCGGCTCACGCGAACGTCGCGAAGATCTCCTCGAACGCTTTGAGCTGATTGCCGTTCACGGACGACGGCACAATCACCGGCGTGCGCACGCCCGCGTCCCGCCACGCCGCGATCCCCTCGCGCACTTTCGCCGGCGGGCCGAATAGCGTGCAGTCCTCGAGCCACCGATCGGTCATCAGCCCCGGGAGGTCATCCCCACGCCCTTCCTCAATCGCGCGTTCGATCGCCGCCATCTCCTCGAGATACCCAGCCTCCTTCCAATAATTCCGATAATTCGGCCGATGCACGTAACTCGTCAGCGCGCGGCGCAGCACCGCTTTCGCGGCCGGAATATCGTCGGTGATGCAGGTCGGCAGCATGTTGCCGATGAAAAACGTGGGATCATCGCGTGTCGCGGCCGGCAGCGCCGCCAGCGACGCCGCCATATGCGACCGGGCAGCATTGGCGAACACCACGCCCTGCCCGATTTCCCCGGCCAACGCCACCATACGATGCCGCAGCGCCGCCAGAATAATCGGCGGCAGCGCCCCCAACCCCTCCTCGGCCCGCAGCTTCGCCAGGAACCCGCGCGTATCGGTCAACGGCTTCCCCGGGGTGATGCCTAGCCGCACATAGGCCGGAGCGTGCGCGATGCCGATGCCCAGATGGAACCGCCCGCCGGCGATCTCGTGCAGGAACGCGACGGTCTGCGCGAAATCCAGCACCGACCGCGTGTAGATCGGCGCGATCGCGGTGCCAAATTTGATGTGCGAGGTATTCCACGCGAGCGCCTCGCACAGGGACATGTTTCCGAAGATGCTGGGACACCAGATACCGCTGAAGCCGCGGCGCTCGATCTCCTGTGCCAGCTCCACGGTGCGGCGGCGGCGCAACGGCACGGCCACCAGGCTGACGGCGGGCAGCGGTCCGGACATGACACCTCCTTGTCACACGCCGATCAGATTAGCCCCTCACAACCACCCTGGCGATGACGCGCCCCGCGTGCTGGTATGGCGGCATGGAGCGTGAGTTCGATTCTCTTGTGGTCGGAGCCGGAATTATCGGCCTGGCCCATGCGTGGGCGGCGGCGCGGCAAGGCTTGCGCGTCGGTGTGCTGGAGCGGGAAGCGCGGGCCGTCGGCGCCTCGGTGCGTAATTTTGGTTTCATAACGGTCACCGGCCAACCCGCCGGAATCACCTGGCGCCGCGCGCGGCGATCGCGCGAGGTGTGGGCCGAGGTCGCGTCGGCCGCCAATATCGACGTGGTGCAACGCGGTCTGCTGATGTGCGCGCGGCGCGAGGAAGCACTACGCTGTCTGGAAGAATTCGCCGCCGGACCGATGGGCGAGGGCTGCGCCGTCTCGCGCGGGCGGGACATCCGCCATCCGCTGCATCCCGAACTACTAGGGGTGCTGGAAAGCCCGCACGAGCTGCGGGTTGAAAGCCGCACGGCGATTCCGAAGCTGACCGCGTGGCTGGCGACGCAGGGCGTGACGATCCTGCCGCGCGTCGCCGTGCATGCGGTGGAAACCGCTGCGGTCGACACCTCCGCCGGGCGCTTTCACGCCGAGCACATCGTGGTCTGCCCGGGTCCTGACCTGGTCACGCTGTTCCCCGAGGTGATCGCGCGCCGGCAGGTGACGCTTTGCAAACTGCATATGCTGCGCGTCGCCGCGCCGGGCTGGCGTCTGCCGTCGCCGGTGATGAGCGACCTCGGACTGGTGCGCTATCTGGGCTACGCTGCCTGCCCGTCGCTGCCCGCCTTGCGCGCGCGGCTGCAGGAGGAGCAGGCACCGTGGCTCGCCGACGGCATCCACTTGATCGCTGTGCAGAGCGCGGACGGGTCACTCATCGTGGGCGACAGCCATCACTATGGCGATGCGCCTGATCCGTTCCAGCCGCGAGATGTTGACGACCGCATGCTGTCCGAACTCAGCGTCGTGCTGGATATCCCGTCGCCCGACGTGATCGAGCGTTGGGTGGGCGTGTATCCCTCGGGACCGGAGGTGGCGTTTCACGAAACCCCCACACCAGGCGTGCGGCTGGTCATGGTAACCAGTGGCACCGGTGCCTCGACCGGCTTCGCGATCGCCGAGGAAACCATCGCTGACCTGCTCGGGCGGCCGGCGCCAGCGCATGTGGGGGACGCATGACACTGCAGGCGGTGATCCTGGACTGGGCCGGCACCGTGGTGGACCACGGCAGCCGCGCGCCCATGGGTGCCTTCGTGCGCGCCTTCGCGGAATTCGGCGTGACGATCAGCATTGCTGACGCACGTGGCCCGATGGGCATGGCGAAGTGGGACCATATCCGTGCGGTCGGCCAGGCGCCCGCGGTGGCTGCCGCCTGGCGCGCGAAGCACGGGCGTGACTTCAACGAGGCCGACGTCGATGCGATCTTCCGCGTGTTCGAACCGATGAACGTTGCCGCGGTGCGCGATCATGCCGATATCATTCCTGGCGCGATCGATGCGATCGGCGCGCTGCGGGCGCGTGGGATGAAGATCGCCGCGACCACCGGCTACACCCGCCCGATCATGGACGTGGTGGCACCAATCGCCGCGGCCGCGGGCTATGCGCCGGAGTTCACCGTGTGCGCCGGCGATCTCGCCGTGGGCCGGCCCAGCCCGTTGATGATGTGGTACGCGATGGCGAAGCTGGGCGTCTACCCGGCGGCAAAGGTGGTGAAGGTGGACGACACCGCGCCCGGCATCGGCGAAGGCATCGCGGCCGGCACCTGGACCGTGGGGATCACGCTGACCGGCAACGAAGTGGGACTGTCAGCCGCCGCGCTGGCGGCGCTATCCGAAGCGGGGCGTGCGGCGCATCGGGCGCGCGCTGGCGCGGTGCTGAAACAGGCCGGCGCGCATCTGGTGATCGACAGCATCGCCGACCTGCCAAAAGCGATCGACGCGATCGAAGCCCAGCTCGCGGCGGGGGAAACGCCGCGCTCATAGGGCGACCTGCGCGGGGCATTCAGCCTTCGTGACGAACTGGCGGAACAGCACAACGTTGTTCCGCGCTACGCGGCGTAGCCCAGCCGCGTGCGCAGAGTGCCGGCGATCGCGAGGAACTTCGCGTTGTCCGCGACGGTGAAGTGATTGCGCCAGTCGCCCGGCACGCCACGCCGGAACAGCGACGCCTGATCCTCCTGCCCGATCTTCCGCCGTGCGTCAGGTCCTCGAAGGCGGCCTCGCGTCGGCATGCGGCCGGCTGGGCATCGCCGGCGGCCACGCTCAGGAAACGGAACAGGGACCGCAGGACCTGATCGCGCTGGTCCACCAGATCCTCGTAGCGCACCTGCCGGGACTGCAGCGGCCGCGCCTCGCGCCACGCCCAGCAGCGCGCGACCTCGGTGGCCCAATGCCGGGCGAAGGTCTCGATATAGGCGTCCAGCGTGCCGAAATTTTCCGCCCGCTCGGCGGCATTGACCCGCCCATTGTGGAACCACGCTGAGGTGGCGCAGTCCCGCCCATCCCGCACGATATGAATGAACCGTGCGCCGGAAAACAGCTCCGCCAGCCCCTGGAACAGCATAAAGTTGTCCGGAAGTTGTAAGTTGTCCGGAAGTTGTCCGGCGTCTTCTCGCCCACGGCGCGCGCGGTGGCGGCCCTGGCCGGGCTCATCAGCATCTCGCGCACCGCTGTGGCCAGCACACGGCGCACCTGGTTGCCGGAGTAGCCGGGAACACTCGGAATCTCCGCCAGCACGTCGGTGTGCTTGTGATTGAGCAGCGCGTTGTGATGGTCAAACACGTGGCGCAGCAGCGGCAGCAGGTGGTTCGCCAAATGCGTCTCGCCGATGCAACTCACCTCGGGATGTGCGTTCAGCTACATCTGTCACCAGGTGGCGCCGGACTTCGGGCAGCCCCCCCACGAAGAAAAGCGTCGGGTCAAACGAGGCGCGCGTCGGCACTCGTGACGTGTCGTCAGCCATAGTCGCCCTTGCCGTGGACCTCAATAAAAACGGGCCGCGAGTGAGGGGGTCTCTCGCGGCCCGTCAGGAGGCCAGGATTGGGAGACACAAGGCCATTGCGGGATGTTATTCCGCGGCGCTTACATTTTGCTGACGACGGTCGCGGGGACTGGTGTCGTCGTGACTGTCGCCGCGGCAGTTCCGAGGCATCCGCGAGGCTGGTCCAACACGTCCCGCTGGCCCATATACGCGGCGCACTTCACCGGATCCGTGATGTTCCGTCGGGTATCGCGTCTGCTGCTTCTCGCCCTCGTCGTCGTCGCTGGCCTTGCCGCACCAGCCTGGGCGCTGGAAAGCACGCCGTTCGTCAGCGCGCGGGATACGGTTTCCCTGGTCTCCGACACCGACGCGGTCAGCCCCGGCACGTCGTTCCGCATCGGCCTGCGCCTGCGCCTCGCGCCCGGCTGGCACACCTACTGGCAGAACCCCGGCGATGCCGGCATTCCGCCGTCGCTTGAGCTGACCGTGCCGCCCGGCGCCAAGGCCGGGCCAATCGTCTGGCCGGCCCCGCGACGCCTCGCAGAAGGGTCGCTGATGACCTATTCCTACACTGGCGACGTGCTGCTGCCGCTGACGGTCACGCCGGTGCCCGGCAGCGGGGCCACGGACATCGCCGCCACCGCGCGCTGGCTGGTCTGCAAGGAGATCTGCGTCCCCGAGCAGGCCCACTTCACCCTCAGCCTGCCAGCCGGGACCGCCGCACCTTCCGCCCAGGCGCCCCTGTTTGCCGCGGCGGATCGCAGTATCCCGCGGTCCTCGCCTTGGACCGCGCATATCACCTCGAACGGCACGCTGTGGGTACAGGGGGCAGAGCTCAGCGGTGCCACTGTCACCGATGCCTGGTTCATCCCCAGCACCCCCGGCACCATCGACGACGCTGCGCCCCAACGGCTGACCACCGGTGCAGGCGGCTTCACCCTGTCACTGAAAACCGGCAGCGCCTTTAAACCCGCCGCGGACCTCACCGGCGTGCTGGCGGTGCTCGATCGCAGTGGGCAGGAGATCGACGTCGCGCTCACTGCCACCCCCGGCGCGCCGCCGCCGGAGCTGACGCTGCCGCTGCGGGAGGCGCTGGGGTTCGCGTTCCTGGGCGGGCTGATCCTGAATCTGATGCCGTGCGTGTTCCCGGTGCTGGCGATGAAGGCGCTCGGGCTGGCGGCCGGGGCGGCGCAGGGGCGCATGCGGTCGCATGCGATTTCCTACACGGCAGGTGTGCTGTTGGCGTTCGGCGCCCTCGGCGGTGCTTTGCTGGCAGCGCATGCAGCCGGCAGCGCTGCCGGCTGGGGGTTTCAGTTCGCCTCCCCCATTTTTGTCGCGGGCATGGCCTGGTTGCTGTTTGGCGTCGGGCTGAACCTGTCCGGCGTGTTCGAGATCGGCAGCCGGCTGGCCGGCGCAGGGCAGCGCTACGCGGCCCGCGGCGGGCATAGCGGCAGCTTCTTCACCGGGCTGCTGGCCGTGCTGGTCGCCACACCCTGCACCGCGCCGTTCATGGGCGTGGCGATCGCCGCCGCGCTGGCTGCTCCGCCGGCCGAGACGATCCTGGTGTTCCTGACCATGGGTTTGGGGCTGGCTGCGCCCTACGCACTGTTCGCCGCCGTGCCCGGCGTTGCGCGGCTGGCGCCGAAGCCAGGCCGCTGGATGGACCGGCTACGCCAGGGGCTCGCGTTCCCGATGTACGGCGCCAGCGCCTGGCTGGTCTGGGTGGTCAGCCAGGAAGCCGGTGCAGCTGGCGTGCTGGGCACCGTCACCGGCTTGGTTCTGTTGGGCTTTGCCGGCTGGGTTGTCGGCGTGGCGCAGGAAGAAACCGGCCGCAGCCGTCGCCTGGCGCAATCCGTCGCTGTCGCTACGCTGCTGGCGGCACTCGCAGTGCTTACCGGCATCGACGGCGCTCCCCCGGCTGCCGCGACGGCTGAGGCTGGCGCCGAACCCTACTCCGCGGCGCGGCTCGCTTCGTTGCGTGCCGAGGGGCGGCCGGTCTTCGTGAATATGACCGCCGCCTGGTGCGTGACCTGCCTGGTGAATGAGCGCGTCGCGATTGCCACAGATCCGGTGCGGGCGGCGTTCGCCGCCCATCATGTCGCCTATCTGAAAGGCGACTGGACCCGGCAAGATGCGGGTATCACCGCGTTCCTGCGGGCGCATGGGCGGGATGGGGTGCCGCTCTATCTGTATTTCCCGCCGGGCGACCAGCCGCCGACAATGTTGCCGCAGATCCTGACCGAGCAGACGGTATTGAGGGCGATTGGCGCGACGTAACAAGACCCCCACTCCCGCACGGGGAGGGGCGTGTTGCCGGTCTGTCTATGGCAGCGCAGCGATGCCGGTGATCTCCACCTTCCACTTCGGATCGACCAGCTTCGCCTCGACCGTCGCACGTGCCGGCGGATTGGCGCGGTCGTACCACGCGTCCCACGCCCGGTTCATGCCCGCCACATCCGCGATATCCGCGACGAACACCTGGCAGGTCAGCAGGCGGGACTTGTCCGTGCCGGCCTCCGCCAGTAGCGCGTCGACCTGGCGCAGGATATCCGCGGTCTGGCCCTCGGCGTCCTGGCTCGGGTCGTCGGCCACCTGGCCGGCGAGATAGACGGTGTTGCCGCGGATCACTGCGCCGCTGAGGCGGCCTTCCGGTTGCAAGCGGCGAATTGGCATCTGGTGTCCTTTGTGCGGGGTGTGACGGGGCGACGCGCACGGTAGCAGCTTGTCCGCAGCGGGACACCCAGGTGCGTCGCGCGCGGGTTCCGCTTATGACCTGCGGCACATGAGCGACTCGAACCCCGACCGGGCGGCCCGCCAAGCCTTGGCCCTGCATCGCGGCATCGCGACGGGCCTGCTGGGGCTGATGGCGGCGTTGACCTTGGCCAGCTACGCGCTGCCGCCTTGCTATGCGACCGACCTGTTGCAGGCTGCGGCCAAGGCCGGATTCGTTGGCGGCATCGCCGACTGGTTCGCGGTGACCGCGTTGTTCCGTCATCCGCTGGGCCTGCCGATCCCGCACACCGCGATCATTCCGATGCAGAAGGCCCGCCTGGGGCGGGCGCTGGGACGGTTCGTCGCCACCTATGTGGTGACCGGGCCCGAGGTCGCCGGTGTCATGCGCCGGCTGGATCTACCGGCGGTGTTGCACCGGTTCCTGGCGGATCCGGTGGCGACGCGCCCGGCGGCGACCGCGCTGGCGGCGATGCTGCCGCGGCTGCTGTCAAGCGTGGAGGATGGCCGCGCGCGGCGCGTGGTGGCGCGCATCGTGCCGCGCATCCTGGGTGGACCCGGCGCCGGGGTGGTGGTGGCGCGCGCCCTGCGTGGGATGGTGGACGGGAGGCGGCACCAGGAGGTGCTGAGTTTCCTGCTGGCGCAGATCAAGGTTCTGCTGGCCGGGCGCGAGGAGGCGCTGCGGGTGGCGATCGAGGAGCGGGTGCGCGAGCAGGGCGGCCGGCTGGTTGGCTGGGCGCTGGGCGCGGCGATCGCGCGGCGGGTGCTGGCGACGCTGACTGCGGAACTCGACAAGATCGATCCGGATGGATCGGAACTGCGCGCGGCATTCGATGAATGGGTACGGCGCGAAATCACGCGCATGGAGGAGGATCCCGAGCGCGCCGCTGAGATTGGTGCCGCGATCCGGCGCGTGGTGGCGCATGACACAGTGCAGGCCTGGCTGTGGGATGTCTGGTCGCGGCTGCGGATCGCGCTGGAGGCCGATGCCGCGCGTCCGGGCAGCCGGACAGTGGCGTTCTTCGCCGGCGCGCTGGCCAATCTGGGCGCGTTGCTGGAAGGTGACGTGGCGGCACGCGCCGGGGTGGAACGTGCGACGGAGGGGATCGTTGCCACGCTGCTGCCATCGATGCAGGCGCAACTGTCGGAGTTCATCGCCGGTGTGGTGGGCGGCTGGGATACCGCAACGATCACCGATCGGCTGGAGCTGCACATTGGCAAGGATCTGCAATATGTCCGGGTCAACGGCACGCTGGTCGGATTCCTGGCGGGCGGCGCGCTGTATGCCGCGCTGCGCGCCGTGTTCGGCAGCGTAGCTTTCTGAGACGCCATATGGTGCGCAAACTGCCTTCGGAGGTGCAACGACCTGCGCAACCTGCTATCGCTGGCGTGATGTCCGCGCCGCAGCCAGAGACCCCGAAACTGACCGATTTCGTTGATGAACGGACCATTAACGAGCTGCGAGGATTCCTGGATGTTGATTGGTATATAGAACGATACCCGGACCTTCGTGCACTCAAGCTTGATCCGCTGACGCATTATATTCTGTATGGCGCGGCGGAAGGACGCGATCCCAACCGTTATTTCGACAGCGCCTGGTATGTGAAACATTACCCCGACGTGGTGACGTCAGGCTTTCCCCCGCTGTTGCACTATCTAAAATGGGGCACACTGGAGCGGCGCAATCCGCACCCGCGCTTCGATGCCGCCCATTACGTCGAGATGCATCCCGAGGCGGAGTCCAATCCGCTCCTGTACCATATCCGTGTCGGGGCCGCGCGCGGCTGGCCAACCGAACGGCCGGTAGACATTGCAGAGTACCTGCCCTCGCGGCGTCTGCCTCCGTTATGTCCGGACGCGGTGACGGTCGACGTGGTCATCGCCGCCTATCGCGGACTGAAAGAAACGCAGACCTGCCTGAATTCGGTGCTGGATGATCCGGATCGGCCGCCAGGCCAGGTGATCGTGGTGGATGATTGTTCGCCCGAACCCCGCCTGGTGGGCTGGCTGCGGCAGCTTGCCGTCGAGGGCCGCATCACTCTGTTGCGAAACCGGTGCAATCTGGGTTTCGTCAGCTCCGTCAACCGCGGCATGGCGGAAGCGGACGGGCATGATGTCGCGCTGCTGAACAGCGATACGGTGGTGCCACACGGCTGGCTGCGCCGGCTCGCCGCGCAGGCCTACTCGATGCCGCGCGTGGCAACGGTCTCGCCATTCTCCAACAACGCAACGATCTGCGGCTACCCCTCCATCTCCGGCGGGCCGCCCGCCTTTGGACTCGACGTGCATCAGCTCGACGCGGTGTGCCGCACGATCAATGCCGGCCGCAGCGTGGAGGTGCCGACCACCGTCGGCTTCTGCATGTATATCCGTCGCGCGGCACTCAACGATGCGGGTGCGTTCGATGATGTGACGTTCGGCCTTGGCTACGGCGAGGAGAACGATTTCTGCCTGCGGGCCGTCGAGCGGGGCTGGCGGCATCTACTGGCCTGCGACACCTATGTGTTCCACAAGGGCAATGTCAGCTTCGGCGCCTCGGCCGGCAGGAAGAAGCAGCGCGCGCTGGATGTGCTGGATGCGCGCTATCCCGATTATGCCGCGACCGTCGCGCGGCATGTCTGGCTGGATCCGGCCGAGCCCGCGCGCTTCGCGCTGACCGCGGCGTTGCTGCGCGCGTCGGGCCAGCCCACGGTGCTGATGATCTCGCATCAGTTGGGCGGCGGCGTGCAGCGGCATGTGGAGGAACTGACCGCGCGGCTGGCGGGCACTGCGCATGTGCTGATGCTGAGTGCGTCGGCCGGTGGGGTCAGCCTGTCGGTGCCGTCGTTGCCCGGCCATTCGGCGTTCCGGCTGGCGGGCGAGCGGATCGATGATCTGCTGGTCTATCTGCGGACCGTGCCGCTGGCACGCGCGCATATCCATCATATCCTGGGGATGGATCTGGATCTGACCGCGTTGCTGCATCGGCTGGAGGTTGGCTACGACATCACGGTGCATGATTATTTCGTGATCTGCCCGCAGGTGAACCTGTTGCCGGGGCCGCAGCAGAATTATTGCGGCGAGCCCGGACCCGCGGTGTGCAATGCGTGTATCGCGCACCGGCCGAACTATGGGGCGCGGGAAATCCTGGCCTGGCGGCGGACCCATGCGCGGCTCTTTTTGGCGGCGGATCGCGTGCTGTGTCCCAGTCAGGATGTGAAATCGCGATTGCAACGATACGGTCTGGGACGCAATGCGGTGCTGGCGCCGCATGAGCCGGTGGCGGCGAAGACCTGGACGTTGCGCCCGCCAAAGCTGGCGGCGGGGCAGGCTTTGCGCGTGGCGGTGATTGGCGTGCTGGCCGGCCACAAGGGCGAGGCGAGTGTGGTCACCTTGGCTGAGGCCGCTGGCGAAGATATCGCGCTGCATTTGATTGGCTATCCCGAACGCGAACTGCCGCGTGTGGTTGCCGTGCGGATCAAGATCAGTGGCAAGTACGAGGAGCGGGAGCTGCCGGGGCTGCTGGCCAAGGTGCGGCCGCATGTCGTGTGGTTCCCGGCGCAGTGGCCGGAGACCTACAGCTACACGCTGACCGCCGCGATCGAGGCCGGTCTGCCAATCGTGGCCACGCGCATTGGGGCGTTCCCGGAACGTTTGCAGGGCCGGCCGTTGACCTGGCTGGTTGATCCGGCGGCGACGGTGGCGGAGTGGCTGAAGGTGTTTGGCGCGGTGCGCACCGCGCTGGGGCGTGCCCCACCGGCGGCAGTGCGCCGTCCGGTGGCGGACTTCTATGCGGCCGACTATGCCGCGCCGTTGCGCGCACCGGCGGTACAGAGCCGCGGACTGGATCTGCGCCGTCCCGGCCGGCTCAGCATCGCGGTGATACCTGAACGCTCCGACGGCGGCGCGCTCAGCCCGTGCGCCTACATCCGATTGCTGCAACCGTTGGACCATCCCGCGATCGCCGGCGATTTCGATGTGGTGTTTGCCGAGGCGCGGGACGTGACGCGGCTGCACACCGACGTCGTCGCGACGCAGCGCTATGCGATCGCCGACACCGACAGCGCTGACGCAGTCGCCGCGCACTGCCGGGACCGTGGGGCGCGGCTGTTGTACGACATCGACGACGACCTGTTGCATATCCCACGCGATCACCCCGAGGCAGCGGTGCTGCGCCCGCGTGCGCGTGTGGTCGCACGGATGCTGCGCCATGCCGATGCGGTCTGGACTTCCACGGCACCGCTGGCGGCGTCACTGCGCGACGTGTGCCGCTCGGTCCGCGTGGTGCCGAATGGATTGGATGAGCGGTTGTGGGGTGCACCGGGCATCGAACGCGCGCGGTTAGGCCCTGTGCGCATCCTGTTCATGGGATCGGCGACGCACGAAAAGGACTGGGCGGTAGTCGCGTCCGCGCTGGCGCGCGTGGCTGGCGTGTTCGGCGGGGACGTGGTGTTCGACATGGTCGGCGTGGTCGGCCCGGTGACGTTGCCGGACTGGGTCAATCGTGTGGCACCTTCGATGATTGGCAAGGCGTCCTATCCGGGCTTTGTCGACTGGATCACGCACCACACGCCGTGGGATATTGGCGTCGCGGCCTTGGCCGACACCGACTTCAACCGCGGCAAATCGGCGATCAAGCTGATGGACTACGCGGCGCTGGGGCTGGCGGTGGTGGCGTCCGACATGCCGGCCTATCATACGGCGCTGACGGCAAGTGACGGCGGGTTGCTGGTGGCGAACACCGAGGCGGCGTGGTTCGAGGCATTGTGCCGGCTGATCCGCGATGCGCAACTGCGCCGGCAGCTGGCTGCGGCCGGGGGCAAGGCGCTGGCCGCGCGCGATACGCTGGCGGCACAGGTGGTGACACGGCGCACGGCGTGGAATGAACTGGTCGGCCCGCGTGGCGATGCCAAACGAACGCGAAGTCGGAACGTTCCGTTGGCAGCAAACTAGCGCAAGTTCGACCACACGGTCATTGCGAGGAGTAAAGCGACGAAGCAATCTCGATTCAACGTTGCACAGGTCGTTGTGCTACAATGGCGCGAGATTGCCTCGTCGCTGCGCGCCTCGCACTGACAATTGGTTGGATGCCGCTCTGTCCCCAGGCATTCCCCTCCCGCAAGGGAGGGGATGCTGAACGACCTACCCCAGATTCTTCGCGAAGAAATCCAGTGTCCGCTTCTGCGCCACATCGTAGTCCGGCTTGCTGAAACTGCCGCGTTCGTCACAACCGAAGCCATGGCCGGCGCCTACGTAGACGTAGCTCTCAGCCTTCGGCTGGGCCATGCGAACGGCCTCCACATCGCTCATCGGGATCGAGGCATCCTTCTCGCCGAAATGCATCTGCACCGGGCAGTTCGGCCGCTCATCCTTCGTTCCAGCAATGCCGCCACCATACCAGCAGGACGACGCCGCGAACTTCGTGGTGCGTGTCGCACCCCACCAGGCCACCGTGCCGCCAAAGCAATAGCCGACGATCCCCAGGTTCTTGGCGCCCAGGAACTCGGCCGCCGCTTCGACATCCAGCATCACCTGCTTGTCGTCCAGCTTCATACGGTAGTCGCGGCCTTTGGCGATGTCGTCCGGCGTGTAGCCCAGCTCGACGCCCGTCTCGACGCGATCGAACAGCGCCGGTGTGCAGACATAATAGCCTGCCGCGGCAAAGCGATCGGCCATGTCGCGCATGTGATGGTTGACGCCGAAGATCTCCTGCACGATCACTAGGCCGGCCGTCGCGCTGGTCGATCCAGCGATGTAGGCGGAAAGCGAAAACCCGTCGGTGGCCTTCAGCGTGATGGTGCTGCCCATGTCATCCTCCCATTGTGCGAGCTGTCGCGGGGCGGCAGGATGGCGGGATGGGCGAGATCGTCAACCTTCGGACCGTGAAGAAGCGGCGGGCGCACACCGCCGAGACTGTGGTGGCGCAGGAAAACCGCGTGCGGCACGGCCGGACCAAGGTGGCAAAGGTGAACGGCGCGCGCGAGGCGGCGCGGCAGGAGGCCAGGCTGGACGTGCTGCGGCGTGAGGACGGGGCCGGCGAAAGGTGAGGATGACTGTCGGCCGACTCCGCAGGCCCTGGGGCCTGGGGTCTCAGTCCGTCTCCCCATCTCGACGGAAGGGGGATTGTTCCGCCAGGGCCTCCATCTCGGCATAGACCTGGCGCTGTTCATCCTCGAGGAATCCCGCCACTGCGCGGCGCAGCCCGGTATGCGCGATCCAGTGTGCGGAGTACGTCGGCTGGGGTAGGTAACCGCGCTGGATCTTGTGCCGGCCCTGCGCACCCGCCTCCACGCGCTTGAGCCCGTGTTCGATCGCCCAATCGATCGCGCGGTAGTAACATAGCTCGAAATGCAGGAACGGCCAGTCGCCGCGGCAACCCCAGTTGCGGCCATACAGCGTATCCACGCCCGCGATGTTCAACGCGCCGGCCACCGGCTTGCCGTCCTTCGCGGCCATCATCAACACAACGCGGTCGCCCAGCCGTTCGCCCAGCAGCGAGAAGAACTTGCGCGTCAGATACGCGCCACCCCATTTGCGATCCACAGTCGACGTGTAGAACCGGTAGAACGCATCCCAGTGTGCCTCGGTTAGGTCGTCGCCGGACAACGCATGAAACGTCAGTCCGGCGGCATTGGCATCACGCCGCTCGCGCCGCAACACCTTCCGTTTGCGTGATGATAACGCGCCGAGGAAATCATCGAAACGCGCGTATCCGTTATTCTCCCAATGGAACTGCGTGCCAATGCGTTGCAGCCAGCCGGCCTCGCCCAGGCTTTGCCATTCCGCTTCCGTGCAGAACGTCACGTGCACCGAGGACATGCCGAGCGACCGGCATGCCTGCTCGAACGCCGAGGCGAAGGCGGCCACCGGGATACCCGAACCCGGCCGGCGCAGCAGCCGCGGCCCCGGCACGGGCGAAAATGGCACTGCCACCTGCAGCTTGGGGTAGTAGCTGCCGCCGGCGCGCTCCAGCGCGTTGGCCCAGCCGTGGTCGAACACGTATTCGCCGTAGCTGTGCGACTTAGCGTACATCGGCGCCACCGCCACCACCCGCCGGTCCTCGGCGCGGAGCAGGACATGCTGTGGCATCCAACCTTCGCGCGGGCAGGCCGAGCCGCTGTCTTCCAGCGCGCTCAGGCAGGCGTGGCTGACGAACGGGTTGTCCGTCCCGGCGCAGGCGTCCCAGTCGGTGGCCGGGATGTCGGCGATCGCGTCGTGCAGCGTGAGGGTCAGCGAAGCAGAGCCGTCGGGCATGCACGGTCCTGGTGGGGAGGCGGGGCCGCCAGTTTGTCACCCTTCGGGGCGGGATGGGTAGCAAATTGCGGTCATGACACCGATGTAAGACGGCATCCCAGGGTCTCGACCAGCGGCCTTCTTTTCGCCGGCTGCACGCCTACAGTCCGCACGGTCAAGAAAGTGGAGCGATGTGGGCGATCAAGCGGGATTTGAGCCGGAGATCGCGGCGCCGACACGGCGGGAACTGCGGGTGGTGCTGGCGGGGTTGATGCTGGCGCTGACGCTCGCAGCCCTCGACCAGAATATCGTCGCCACCGCGCTGCCGCGCATTGTCAGCGATCTTGGCGGGTTGGCGCACCTGTCCTGGGTGGTCACCGCGTTCCTGGTCGCCTCCACCGCCACCACGCCGCTCTACGGGAAGTTCAGCGACATCTACGGCCGCAAGCCGGCGTTCATGGTGTCGATCGTCGTCTTCCTGGTGGGTTCGGCGCTGTGCGGGTTGGCGCAGGGGATGACGCAGCTGATCGTGTTCCGCGCCATCCAGGGCCTGGGTGCGGGCGGGCTGATCACGCTGGCGCAGACGACGATCGGCGACGTCGTCTCGCCGCGGGAGCGTGGCCGCTATCAGGGGCTGTTCGCCGCGGTGTTCGCCGGGTGCAGCGTGGCCGGGCCGCTGCTGGGCGGCTTCATCACCGACGCGCTGTCCTGGCGGTGGATCTTCTACGTCAACCTGCCGGTGGGCGCGGTGGCGCTCGCCCTGATCGCGGCTGGCCTGAGGCGGCGTGCCGGCACGCGGACGCATCAGATCGACTATGCCGGCGCGCTGCTGCTGATCGCCGCGACCTGTTGCACGCTGTTGGTGCTGAGCTGGGGCGGCAGCGTCTATCCGTGGTCCTCGACACCGGTGATCGGCCTCGGGGCGGCTTCGGTGGTGCTGTATGCCGCGCTTGTCCTGGTGGAGCTGCGGGCGGTGGAGCCGGTGCTCCCGCCACGGCTGTTTACCAATTCGGTGTTCGTGCTCGGGGTGCTGGTGATCAGCCTGTCCGCCATGGCGCTGTTCGCGGCCGTGGTGTTCCTGCCGCTGTTCTTCCAGCTCGTGCTTGGCGCGTCGCCGACGCGGGCGGGGCTGATGATCTCGCCGATGATGGGGGGGTGATCTGTGCCTCTGTCCTCGGTGGTCGGATGGTATCGCGGACGGGGCGCTATAAGCGGCTCCCGGTGTTCGGGCTGGCGGCGGCGACGGCGACCTATCTCGCGATGGCCTGGGTGGCGTCACATGGGGCGCCCGTGGGCTGGGTCGAGGCGGTGCTGGTGATGATGGGGCTGGGCATCGGCTTCGTCATGCCGAACCTGACCACGGCGATTCAGAACGCCGTGGCCCGGCGGGACCTGGGTGCGGCGACCTCGGCCTCGGCGTTCCTGCGTTCGCTCGGCGGCGCGCTGGGCGTGGCGCTGTCCGGCGCGATCCTGACGACAGGGCTGCGCGGTGCACCGACGGCAGGTGTTGCCGCTGCGCAGGATCTCGACCACATCGCGCAACTGCCGCCGGCGCAGCACGACGCGGTGGTGGGGGCGTATGCGCACGCGCTGTCCGCGACCTTCCTGGTGGGCGCGGCGATTGCTGGCTGCGCCTTTGTGATTGTGCTGTTCCTGCCGGAACGGCCGCTGCGCTCCAGCCAAGCGGAAGCCGTGCGGCCGTCGGCGTAGGGCATCGCACCCCGCGTGGACAGCTCGGGCGAATGCCGGCAAACAGGTTGCTTGCTGTTTTCATCGCCCGGACATCCCAATGCCCCAGACACAGACTGGAACCTCCGAGGACCTGCTGGCCGAGCTGGCAGAATGGGTGAAGATCGAATCGCCCACCACCGACCCGGCCGCGGTGAATCGGCTGATGGATCTGGCCGAGGCCGACCTGAAGGCAGCCGGTGCGTCAGTCACCCGCATTTCCGGGCGTGATGGGTTTGGCGACAACCTGATCGCCCGCACCTCGGCCCTGGCCGGCGGTGACAATCGCCACATCCTGGTGGCCGGCCATCTTGATACGGTGTGGGATCACGGCACGTTGAAGGCGATGCCCTTCCGGGTCGAGGGCGAGAAGGCACACGGCCCGGGCATCTACGATATGAAGGCCGGCAGCTTCATGGCGTTCCACGCGGTGCGCTCGATCCTGCGCCAGGGCGTGGCGACGAAGCGCCCGGTCGTGCTGCTGCTGACGCCGGATGAGGAGGTGGGTAGCCCCACCTCGCGCGAATGGATCGAACGTGAGGCCGAGGGTGCGGCCTATGTGCTGATCCCTGAGCCTGCCGGGCCGGGTGGTGCGGCGGTGACCGCGCGCAAGGGCGTCGGCCGCTTCGTCTTGCGCATCGAGGGCAAGGGCGCGCATTCCGGCGGCGCGTTCCAGGAGGGGGCCTCGGCGGTGGTGGAGCTGGCGCATCAGGTGTTGAAGCTGCACGGGATGGTAGATCTGGATGCCGGCATCACGCTGAACGCCGCGCCGGTGTGGGGCGGCACGCGACCCAACATCATCTCGCCCGAGGCCGGGTGCGAGATCGATCTGCGGGTGAACTCGATCGCCGACGGCGAGCGAATGGAGCAGGCGATCCTAGCGCTGGCGGCGGCGACGCGCGGCTGCCGCATCACCGTGGAGGGTGGGATGAACCGCCCACCCTTCGCCGAGGACCACGGCATTCGGGGCCTGTATGAACGCGCGCGCGCGGTGGCGAAGGCGGTTGGCATCGACCTGCCAAAGCAGCATCGCGGCGGCGGCTCGGACGGCAATTTCACCGCAGCAATGGGCATCCCGACGCTGGACGGGCTGGGCTGCCTGGGGTCCGGCGCACACGCCAGCCACGAGCATATTTTGTGGCGCCATCTGGCATCGCGGGCTGCCTTCATGGCCGGGCTGCTGGAGACGTTGGATTAGGTAGGCGGTATACCCGCTTGGGTATTCCGCTCTACGCGGCGACTCGTTCCGCGAGGCGCATGAACACCGGCACAGCGGCTTCCAGCGCATCCAGCTGCACGCACTCGGTGGGCGTGTGCGCCTGCGCGATGTCACCCGGCCCCAGCACCACGCAGGGCGCCAGCGCCTGGAGCTCTGACGCATCGGTGCCATAGGGGGCGGTGGTGGCCGCGGCGCCGACGACATCGGTGCACAGCCGAACCATCGGGTGGTCCACCGGCAGCTCCGGCGGGAAGCCCTCTCGCGCCTCCATCACTTCGATACCGGAACGTTTTGCCGCGGCCTGCACAGCGTCAAGCACCGGCGCGGGATCGACCCTGGCCGAATAGCGGAATTTGATACGCGCGGTGGCTTTCGGCACGGTCACGTTCACCGCGGCACCATGGTTGTCGATCACCAGGTTGAAGTCACTGAACATGGGATCGTAGTCAGGGTCTTGCAGTTTGGTGTCGTTCCGGAGTCGTTCGAAGGTCGTTTTCATCTCCACCAGGAATGGGATCAGGTCCCAATTGGCGTTGCGGCCGCGGCCGGTGGAGCTGTGGGCCTGCACGCCGGTGGCCACACAGGTGAAGGCGATATGGCTGCGATGGCCGCGCACCGGGATCATGCCGGTGGGCTCCACCACCAGGATCAGGCGGGGCTTGGCTGCTCGCGCGAGACGCGAGTGCTGCACGATGTGCCGCGCGCCGGCCTTGGTGGTTTCCTCGTCGGTGGTGATCAGCAGGCTGACGGGGACGTGTGTTGGCAGCGTGCGCGCAGCCAGGATGGCGGCGGCGACCGGGCCCTTCATATCGGTGGAGCCCAGCCCGTGCAGCGTTCCGTTGGCGGTTCGACCCGACCATGGATCGTCCTGCCAGCCTGTCTCCGGCACGGTATCCATGTGGCCGGAGTAGGCGATGCCGCCCGGCCCGCCGCGATGGGCCACCAGCACGCGCTTGGCCACGCCGGCGGCGTCTGTGTAGTCCAGCCGCTCGACGTCGAAGCCGGCCAGCTCGGGTTCGAGCCGCTCGGCCAGGGGCAGGTTGGAGACGAAGCTGCGGCTGTCGATGGCGACCAGGTCGCGGGCGAGGGCGGCGAGGGGGGAGGGGAGTTCGGTCATGCGGGCAAGGTAACCTGGGTGGTGCGGGAGGGAAATTGGCATCACGCGGGCGTGAACGTCGGTGGAGTTTACGGAGTTTACTGTGCATCGTTGTGCTGCGTGATGTCGCGGGCTTGCGAGCATTCGCGCCTCGGAAACACTCGGGTGACACGGCAAGCAGGCCGACCGGTCGGCATCGGCTCGTGGCTTTAGCCCGGCTTTATCCACCCCACCCGCCTTCCGGATCGCGGTCTTACGCGCCGCCGCCGATCTTGGCCGGCTATGGACACCCGGTTCCTGTTCGCTGACGCCGCTTGGTTCCGCTTGGCCGTCGTCGGCATCGACATCCTAGCCG
>DATHNE010000307.1:0-11932 GCA_035486355.1 Acetobacteraceae bacterium | reverse complement strand
CGCTGGTGGCGCGTGGCGGTGTAGCCCTCGGCCTCGGCGGCGAGTTCAGCCTGCTGCAGTTCCGAATACGCCTCCATGCCACGGTCCTTGTAGCCACGCGCCAGGTTGAACATCGACAGGTTCAGGCTGTGGAACCCGGCCAATGTAACGAACTGGAAACGATAACCCATGCGCGCGATGTCGCGCTGGAAGCTGGCGATCGTCGCGGCCGGCAGCTTCTTCTGCCAATTGAAGCTGGGCGAGCAGTTGTACGCCAGCATCTTGCCGGGGAACGCGCGATGGATCGCATCGGCGAAGCGTTCCGCATCCTCCAGGTTCGGATCGCTGGTCTCCAACCACAGCAGATCGGCATAGGGCGCATAGGCCAGGCTGCGGGCGATCGCGTAATCCACACCACGCTTCGGATCGAGGCGATAGAACCCCTCGGCGGTGCGCTCACCGGTGATGAACGGGCAATCCCGCTCGTCCACATCGCTGGTCAGCAGTTGCGCCGATTGCGCATCAGTGCGGCACAGCAGCACCGTCGGCACGCCCTCCACGTCGGCCGCCAGGCGCGCGGCGTTCAGCGTGCGGATATGCGTCGCGGTCGGCACCAGCACCTTGCCGCCCAGATGGCCGCATTTCTTTTCGGAGGCGAGCTGGTCCTCGAAATGCACGCCGCCCGCGCCGGCCTCGATCATCGCCTTCATCAGCTCATACGCGTTCAGCGGGCCGCCGAAGCCAGCTTCCGCGTCGGCGATGATCGGCGCCATCCAGTAGGTGCCGTCGCGGGTGCCTTCGCTGCGGCCGATCTGATCGGCGCGGCGCAGCGCGGCGTTGATCCGGCGCACCACGTTCGGCACCGAATCGACCGGATACAGCGATTGGTCGGGATACATTTGACCCGCGGTGTTGGCGTCGGCGGCGACCTGCCAGCCCGACAGGTAAATCGCCTTCAGCCCGGCCTTCACCTGCTGCACCGCCTGGTTGCCGGTGAGCGCGCCCAGCGTGTTCACGAACGGCTCGGTCTTCAGCAAGTGCCAGAGGTGGGCGGCGCCCATTTCAGCGAACGTGTGGCGGATGCGGAAGGAGCCGGCGAGGCGCTGCACGTCCTCGGGCGTGTAGTCGCGGCGGATCCCGGCGAAGCGCTCGGGATCGCCGGCGGGGGAAGCCATGCCGTCGGGCAGGCGGGCCGGGGTGGGGATCATCGTGAAACTCCTTGCCAGGAAAGCGATGCGTGAATAATTGACATTGCGCGTGCGAATGCGAGGGTAAATATCGGCGGTATGGCGTAATTCCGTGGCTGTTTTCACTGTGCAGCCTGTGAATTTGTAAAGGTAGTAAAGATGGCGCGTGCCCTGATCGGCCGGACGGTGCGCCGGTTGCGCAGCGAACGGGATCTGTCACAGCAAGCGCTGGCGACGCGGCTGGGGATCTCGGCCAGCTACCTGAACCTGATCGAGCATGACCAGCGGGCGGTGACCGCCTCGCTGCTGATCAAGCTGGCCGAGACGCTGCGGGTGGATCTGGCGGCGTTGTCGGACAGCGCGGAGCGGCAGTTGGAGGTGGGGCTGCGCGAGGCGTTTGCCGATGCCGGCCTTGGCCTGGAAGCGGTGCCCGAGGCCGAGGTGGCGGCCATGGCTGGCGGCAGCCCTACGGCGGCGCGGGCAGTGCTGGCGCTGTATCGCGCGCTGCGGGTGGCGCGGGAGGACGCGACCGGGATCGCCCTGCCCTCGGGCCGGCGCATCCTGCTGCCGAACGAGGAAGCGCGCGACCTGTTCGATGCGCGGAGCAACCATTTTCCGGCGTTGGAGGCGGTGGCCGAGCGGATCGGCGGCGAGCTGGGCGTGGCGCCGGCGGAGCTGAACCATGCAATCGCGGAACGGTTGCGGCACCGGCACGGGGTGACGGTAACGGTGCAGCCGATGGACGGCGCGCTGCGTCGTTTCGATCCTGTGGCGCGCAGCCTGGCATTGTCGGAGACGCTGGCGCGTGAAAGCCGTGGCTTCCTGATGGCGTTTCAGGTGGCGCTGCTGGAGGCGCGCGAGGACGTGGAGGCGGTGGTGCGCGACGCCGCGCCGTCGTCACCGGAAGCGGTGATGCTGATCCGCGTCGGCTTGTTGAACTACCTCGCCGGCGCGCTGGTGATGCCGTATGCGCCGTACCTCGCGGCGGCGCAGGCGCTGCGGCATGATGTCGTTGCGCTCGCGGCGCGGTTTGGCGTGTCATTCGAGCAGGCGTGCAATCGCCTGGCGACGCTGCAACGGACGGGCGCGCGCGGGGTGCCGTTCTTCTTCGTGCGGGTCGATCCAGCCGGGAATGTGTCGAAGCGGTTTTCGGCGGCCGGCTTTCCGTTCGCGCGCTTCGGTGGCAGTTGCCCGCGCTGGGTGGTGCACACGGCCTTCGCCGCGCCGGGCGTGGTACGCGTGCAGGTGGCGGAGCTGCCGGATGGCACGACGTTTCTGTGCTTCGCGCGCTCGGTGACGCGGCCGGCGTCACGCTGGGGCGATCCGGCGCCCGTGCATGTGATCGCGATGGGCTGCGCAGTCGCGCATGCGGGCGATGTGGTGTACGCGGATGGGCTGGATCTGGAGCGCGCGAAGGTGGGGATCGGGCTGTCGTGTCGGCTATGTGACCGGCCGGATTGCCGCAGCCGGGCATTCCCGCCATTGGAGCACCGGCTGGCGCTGGATCCGAATTCAACCAGTGCAAGTCCGTATCGGTTCGAAGCGAAGCGGTAGGTCCGGTCGGCGGATGGCGCCGCGCTGATCCGACCTACAGCGCGAGTGCCGACCGAATGTCGGTGTGGATGAAGCCGTCCCCCTTGAACAACAGGGAGTGGTCTGTCGCGATGGCAAGCGCATAAGAGAAACAGTCACCGATATTCAGCGCGGCCCTGTGGCGACCACCGCCGAATCGGCGAAAGGCCTCAATCGCGATGGACGCCTGTTGTGATGTTACGGATACAATATCGAACCCACCATCGCGCAGCAGAAGCTCCAGATCCGCGCGACCGGCGTTGCCCTTGCGGCCTTCGATCACGAATGACAGTTCCACTCGCGTTACGGCTGACAGCAGGCGGACCGGTGCGGCGGCCAACGCAGCGGCAAACCGCGCGGCCTCGGGTTCACCTAGCAGAATTGCGACCAGCGCCGAGGTATCGACGACCATTCACCGCCACATGCCAGTTTCGTCATAGCCGACGATCTCATCCGGCGTACGCGTGTCGTGGTCAGGCAGGGCGGCGCAGTGCCGGCCGATCTGCATCAGGCGATCGGCGAGCGCCGTGGTCTCACCACGCCGCAGACGCTCGCGCTCCAACCGCTCGGCCAGCGCCTTGCGGATGGCATCGGTCAGCGTCTCCCCGGTCAGCGACGCCACCGCGCGGGCCAACCGATCGGTCTCCTTGTCCTTGAGGCTGAGGGCCATAAAGGTCTCACTGTGTATATAAACTGCCCTATAATATAGAATACTGACAAGGGATGTCGAGGGCGGGGCGGATGATCGAGACGAGCGGCGCGGCCGAGCTGAGCGGGACACTGGCCCAGTGGCGCGATTTCTACACGCTGCTGGGCGCGGCATCGGCGACGCTGGTCGGGCTGCTGTTCGTCGCCGCCTCGGTCGGCGGCAGCGCCTTCAGCAGCAGCCGTCGCGCCGCGTCCCGCGTGTTCCTGTCAGCCAGCGTGGTGCATTTCAGCTCCCTGCTGGCCGCATCCCTGATCGTGATGGTGCCAGGGCTGGGCTGGCGCTCGTTCGGCGTGATGATCGTGGGCTGCGGGGCGGTCGGGCTGGGGTATTACGGTCTGACTTGGCGTGACATGGTGAAGGACGGATTGGCCCGGCGGATCGATTGGGACGACCAGGTCTGGTACGCGGTGATGCCGGTGATCGGCTATCTGTGCGAAGCCGCCGCGGGCGTGACGCTGATGGCGCGCTGGCATCTGTCGTGCGACGCGCTGGCGGCGTCGCTGGGGCTGCTCCTGATCATCGGCCTGCACAATGCGTGGGACATCACGTTGTGGTCGATCACGCGCCAGAATCGCTAAGTGCGGCGCGTGCGGCTGCGTGGAAGCGGCGCACGCGGTCGAGGTCCTTCGCGTGCGAGCCGTCCTGGTCGGTCTTGGTCTTGGAATCGACGCCTGCCGGCTGCACGGTGCGAATGGCCGCGGCGACATTGTCAGGGCCCAGGCCGCCGGCCAGCAGCACCGGCATCTCCGCCTGCGCGACGATCCGCCGGCTCAGGTTCCAATCGTGCGTCAGGCCCAGAGCGCCGATCTGCCGGTCGGACGCACGGTGGCTGTCCAGCAGCAGGTAGTCCGCAATACCTCGGTAGGCCTGCGCGATCTCCAGGCTCGTGTTGTCCACCACCGGCACGCTGCGCATGATCGCGATCCCTGGCAACGCCTGCTTGATCCGCACCACATCGGCTGGAGACAGCAGCTCGGGGCTCGCACCCAGGTGCAGGATGGCCGGGCGCAGCTCACGCGACCACGTCACGATCAACCTGGTATCCGCGGCCAGGAACAAGACGGAGAATTTCGCTGGCGGCGCGATTGCCGCGGCGATCTCGGCCGCCGCCGCGCGTGACTGTTCCCGCGGAAATTCACCCGGGCCGACCAGTACGCCGATATGGTCGACACCGATGGCGGAGATCGCGGCCGCTTCCTCGGGCGTAGCGACTTCGTAGATCTGCGTCAGCATCGATGCGGCGCCTCACAGCCACCGGCGGACGCGCCGGCGATAGTCCTCATAGGCGGCGCCAAGGGTGGCAGCCAGGTGCTGCTCCTCCCATGGGTTGATCATGCGGTCCATGAACAACAGCGCGAGCGGCAACAGCACCAGCGCCTAGAGGCGGGCCAGCAGCGCCGCTAGGGCGACATACGCGGTCGTGAGGGCAACGTACATCGGGTTCCGCGACAACACGAACGGGCCATCCGTAATCAACCGCGTGGGCTGACTATGGCGGATCACCGTGGTCCGCCGCAGCAGAAACAGCATCACGCCGCTCAGGCCCAATGTCATGGCCGCGAGACCGACGATCCAGCCCGCCCGATGTGCCCACCCGTCCCGCATCCAGCCGGGCGACCACGGCATCATCCAATTCAGCAGCAGCCCCAGCCCGAAGCAGGTCGCATCCACGACCGGCGGGGGCACAAGCGGCAGCAAGGCGGCGATTGGGGGACGGGACATCGTGTGCGTGGTACGGTTTCTGCTTCGCATCGCGCCACGCGCCGAACGATACTGCGCCAAGCAACGGGAGACCACGATGCACGCCACCTTCCTCCGCGGCCGGCGCCACGCCGGCGCCACGCCCTGCCCCGCCCGGCTCCGGTTCCACCATCCGGACTTCAATGCCCGCGAGATGCAGGGATGGAAGTCGCTGGATGCCGAAGGACGGCTGCCTGAGGATGGCTGGCGGCGCGAGCAGAAATGGGCGCTGGACATGGGGTTGCCGGGGGCGGACAGCCTGACCGACAAATCCATCCCCACATTTGCGCGGGGGGAGCTGCCGCATTTCGCGGGGATCAATACGTTCCTAAAGGCGCCGTATGTCGAGAACGTGCGTGACGTGGGGAAGTATGACGCGGCGGTGCTGGGGATTCCATTCGACTCGGGCACGACCTATCGACCCGGGACGCGGTTCGGACCACAGGGGATCAGGCGGATCTCGGCGCTGTATACGCCTTACAACTATGAGTTGGGGGTGGATCTGCGCGAGCAGATGACGCTGTGCGACGCGGGGGACGTGTTCACCATTCCGGCGAATTTGGAGAAGAGCTTCGATCAGATCACGCGCGGCGTCGCGCATGTCGCGTCATCGGGGGCGCTGCCGGTGATGTTGGGCGGGGATCACTCGATCGGCTTTCCCTGCGTGCGGGGGATCGCGCAGTGCACGTCGAAGCGGATCGGGATCATCCATTTCGACCGGCATATCGACATCCAGGAAAAGGACTTGGACGAGCGGATGCACACCACGCCGTGGTACTGGGCGACGAACCTACCGAACGTGCCGGCGACCAATCTAGTGCAATTGGGGATCGGCGGATGGCAGGTGCCGCGCGCGGGCGTGCAGGAGGCGCGGCGGCGCAATACGAATGTGCTGACGATCGAGGATATTGAGAGATTGGGGTTGGAGAAGACGGCGGAGATCGCGCTGGAGCTGGCATGGAAAGATGCGGATGCGGTCTATATCTCGTTCGATGTGGATTCGGTGGATTGCGGATTTGTACCGGGCACGGGATGGCCGGAGCCAGGCGGATTCCTGCCGCGCGAGGCGCTGAAACTGCTGGGGCTGGTGGCGGCGCAGGGCGCGTGCGGGCTCGAAGTGGTGGAGGTGTCGCCGCCGTATGACACCTCGGATATCACCGCATTACTGGGCGTGCGCGTGGTGGTGGAGGTGCTGGGCGCGATGGTGGCGCACGGCACGCTGGGCAAGCACAAGGCGATCATCGATCAGCCGGTGAGGTACTGAGCATGCATGATGGGCCGCATGATCATCCGCATGTGCCGCACGCACATGCCCCGGGGCACAATGCGCGGCGGGACGCGGTGCAGTGGCAGACGCCGCATCTGCCGGCGGATCATGTGCATGCGCCGGAGGCGCCGCTTGAACATGATCTGGATCTGGTGGAGGCGAGTTTCGTCGAAGGGTTCATGCGGACGAGCGATGCCACGAGTTTCTTGCGGCTGGCGGGGATTCCGTTTGTGGGGTCGCACGGCGACGGGGTGCGGGTGACGCTGTTGCGGGTGGAAATCGAGGATCTGACGGATGTGGGGTCGGCCGTGCCGCTATTGGGGGGCGCGGGGTTTCGCTATGACCCGCTGCCGGAGAAGCTGGTGTCGCGGCGGCGGTCGTTACGGTTTGCCTATCATGATGGGGCGCAGGTCGTGCGGCTGGGGTTCGCTGAGGCGCGGGGATTAAAGGCCGCGTAATTCATCACGCCGGGCGCAGGCCCGACAGCCACGACTTGCAGTGCTGAAGCAAAGAACGCTGTCGGTGGCCGGGCCAAGCCCGGTCCTGACACGGGAGGATAGGCATCACAACTCCACACGCAAACCGTCGTAACCCAGCAGCACAGGACCGGCGAAATCCGCCGCCACATCGGCGCGCATCTGTTCCAGCAACGCATCCGGTTTCTGCCGATGGTGTGTCAGCACCAGAGTGCCGACCTTCGCCTCGGTTGCGATGCGCCCGACCGTGTCGGCGCTGGCCAGCGTATACGCCGCCAGGCGTTGCATCGGCGGTGTATTGATTTCGGACCGCGCCATGTAGCAGCACTGCACCAGGATGTCGGCATTCGCGGCCAAACGGCGCAGGCCTTGGCAATCCACCGTGTCGCCACTGAACGCAATCACGCCGTCGGCGCATTCGAAGCGATAGCCCAGGCAGACCCAGCGCTGCTTGAAGGCCTCCGGGAAATCGAGGCGGTTGCCGTGATCGACGATCTCCGCGGTGATGCGCCAGTGCGCGGTTTCGCAGACAAGGTCCGTCATGATGTCGGTGCAGTCCACTGGTTGCCACGCGCCGTTCAGCGATTCGTGCACGCGGAATTCGATGTCCTTGTCGTAGATTTGATGGATCAGCGTCTCGACGATGCGGCGCGTCTCGGGTGGGCCGAACAGGCGCAAGGGTTGGTTCCGTCCCATCAGCCACGACGACAAGATCACATCATGCAGCTCGCCGATATGGTCGTAGTGATGATGCGTGATCAGAACAGGATTGATCGTCGCCAAGGGTACGCCGGCGGCGGCAAGCTGACGCACCACGCCACGACCGGCGTCGATCAAGATCGCGTCGTCGCCGGCGCGTATCACCAGCGATGTGGCACCGCGCGCGACATCGGGACGTGGGCCACCGGTGCCCAATAGCGTGATGGATGGTTTCATGTGTGGCTCCATGCGCAACGTGACCCTGTCATTGCGAGCGCAGCGAAGCAATCGCGTTGACCATGCGCATCACCTTCGCGATGGCTTCGCTGCGCGCAATGACCGTGGGGAGCGTTGCCCATCTTCGTTGAAATCCTCTAGGCTTGTGGCACACACCGCGACCGATCGGGGGAACGTCATGAAGATCAGCAAAGTCGTCACGCAGATCCTGCGGATTCCAGAGGATGATCCGCTGGCGGACATGCCGGAGGATGGCAACCGGCTGCGGCCGATCGTGACCGTGCAGATCCAGACCGACGCGGGGCTCGAGGGAATCGGGCTGACGCTATATGGCGGCGCGATGACGGGCAGCCTGCGCGTGGCGATCGACGAGCTGGGGGCGCTGCTGATCGGGGCGGACCCGCTATGCATCGAGGCGAATATCAAGACGCTGCGGACCGCCGCGGGAGATAATTGCGGGTCCGGTATCTATACGCTGGCGCAGGCGGCGATCGATCTCGCACTGTGGGATATCAAGGGCAAGGCACTGGAGCAGCCGCTGTGGAAGCTGCTGGGGGGCATGCGGAACCGCGTGCCAACCTATGCCTCAGGGTCGCTGCGGCGTGGGCTGACCGACAAGCAGGCGGAAACCGCGGCGCGGCGGCTGGTGGAAAAGGGCTTCACCGAGATGAAGACGCAGATGGCGCTGCCCGGGAACCCGACGCCGACCGAGGAAGTGCGGCGGGTGCGCGTGGTACGCGACGCGATCGGGCCGGATGTGAAACTGATGTGCGACATCAACCAGCGCTGGCGGGTGGAGCAGGCGATCGATATCGGCAAGCGAGCGGAGAGCGTCGGGCTGTTCTGGCTGGAGGATGTGACGACCTGCGATGACTATGAAGGCATCGCGCGGGTGAACGAAGCGCTGAGCACCCCGATCGCCGGCGGCGAATATGTGTGGGGGATCGTGCCGTTCCGCCACATGATCGAGGCGCGATCGGTCGACTACGTGATGATCGACCTGGCACGCGTGGGCGGCGTGACACAGTGGCTGAAGGTGGCCGGGATGGCGGAGGCGTTCAACCTGCCAGTCGTGAGCCACGTGATCCCGGAATTCCACGCGCAGTTGATCGCGGCGATTCCGAATGGTCTGACAGTGGAATATATGCCGTGGATGCTGAAGCTGTTCCAGGAGACCCCGAAGCTGGAGAAGGGGCACCTGACGCTGTCGGATAAGCCTGGGTTCGGCCTGAAGTTTGATGATGCCGTGGTGGCGCGGTATCGCGCCAACTGACGCGCGTGGTGGAACACGGCCATCGCCGCCAAGCCGGCGGCGTAGGCCGTGATCAACACGCCGAGAACGCCCCACCTGTAGGTCTTGCTGGGCCTCTCGGCGCGCTCGGCGCGGAGGCTACCGCCGTGGTCGGCCAGCTCGGCCTTGGGGGCAAGCGTTGGCAGCATCGCGCCCACGACAGCGTCGATACGGATGATCATCGGCTTGATCCGCGCGAGGACCGCCTTCACGTCCCGCCTGTCGTCTTCCAGTCGGGCAACACGTGCTGCCATCCGAGGATCGTGGGGAGCTGGAGCGTTGTTTTCAACGTGGCTGTCAGGCATTGGGCACGAATACCGGCTGCCGCATGCCATCACGAGCGTGGCCCTCTCGAATTGAGCGGCGTGACAGTGTTTCTCGGAACCTGGTCCCTTCGTCGTTTTCCATCTGCTCGTCCATCATCGCATCACAGCGCACACGGTAACGGGGGCTGGCTAAGCAGAGCTTGATGCGGATGGGGTCCTGGATTCCTGCTTTCGCGGGAATGACAAACGAGGGCATGGCCCACGGCCAGGCCACTGGCGCCCTAGAAGCCGATGTGCAGTGTGGCGGTGCCTTCGCGATCCGTCTCGGTCGGGCCGTAGGTGTTCACGCCAAAGCTGGCGCCGATTGAGATCTGTGGGGCCCCCAGGAGGGGATCCGGCGACAGGATATAGCTCGCGTGGATGCCGAGCTGATGCTCCGGGATCCGCACATCAACCGGCGTGCTGTAGGGCAGGCGACCCTGCAGCGTGACACGCGACGCATCAGCGGGATCGCCGCCGAGCACATTCACCGAGACATCCGCTGGTGGGTTGTCGCTATCCGGCATGGTCGCGGCGGCGCCGACATTCACTGTCAAGCGCGGCAACCGCACCGGCGGTGCGGCAACTGGTGCCGGCGGCGGTGGCGCGGATGACACCGTTGGCTCTCCCGCGGCCGCGATCGAAAGCGGCAGGCTCAGCGATACCGGCTGGTCGGCCGGCGTGGGCTGGTCGGGTGGCTGGGCCGCTGTCACCGCGGCGGCCTTGGTGTCCGCAGGCGGCTGCGTTGGCATGAACCACAAATCGTCGGCGTGCGCCGCGGCCCGGCACAGCGCGAGAAGCGGCAGCACGGTCAGAATCAATCGCATGGTCGGCCCGGCACGTCGGTGGTCGCGCACGAAACTGGGGAGCGCCACCCCCGATCGACAAGGCGCGCGGCTGAAACGTCACGGCATCTGGCGGGTACGTGAAGTCGCGGCGTTCACCCCGGATCGGCGGTCAACGCCGTCGCCTTGATGCCGGCGATGGCGGCGGCCTCGTCGTTGTCGGAATTGTCGCCCGAGATGCCGACGGCACCGATGATCTCACCACCGTCGCGCAGCAGCACACCGCCAGGCACGGGGACCATCGCACCACCCACCACGTGCGACACCGCGGCGAAGAAATGCGGGCGCTCTTCCGCGCGCTTGCCCAGAGTGCGCGAGCCGATGCCCATCGACAGCGCGCCATGCGCCTTGCCGTGGGCGATCTCGTAGCGGCGCAGGCTGGTGCCGTCCTCGGCGGCGAAGGCCTTTGGCACGCCCCGCGCGTCCATCACGATCACCGCCAGCGGCTGCATCTTCTTCTCGCGTGCGTGGGCGAGCGCGGCAGTGATGATGGTCTGGGCCTGGGTCAAGGTGATCGCGGACATGGAATGGTTCTCCTCCGGTATGATCTGTCAGGACGTGGCGAGCTCGCCCAGGATCGGCAACAGGTATTCGGCGAACAATGACGGGTTCTTGGCGAAGGGGAAGTGCCCCATGCCGGGCATCGGCTGGAAGCGCACGCCCTTGATCTTCGCGGCGGTCGCCGCCGAGTGCTCCACCGTGCAGGAGTAGTCGTATTCGCCGGTGAGCATGAACAAGCGCGCGCGGTTGGTGTCGATACGGCCGATGCGATCGCGCGCATCCCAGTCGCCGGCATAGAAGCAGATGTCGCCGTAGAACACGGCGGGGCCACCCTGGGCGTAGTGCCAGACGATGTCCTCGGCGCACTCGGCCGGGCTTTGCGGGGCGATCAAGCCGCGGATCCATTCGGGAACGAAGTAGGCCTGGTTGACCTGGGGGTGGGCGGAGAACGGGGTCTGGCGGCGTTCGATGCGCTCGGAGGCTTCGCAGGCGATGATGCCGGTGAAAGTGTCCGGGTGGCGGTAGGCGAGTTCGAGGCAGATCTCGCCTGACATCGACGCGCCGAGCACGATCGGGCGGTCGAGTTTGGCGGCGGCGATGAAGCCCATGATGAGGTCGACGTAGAGATCGGTGTCGAGCCGCCAACTGCCGGGCGCGGCGCCGGGTGGCGGCGGGGATTTGCCGTGCCATGGCAGGTCGAAGGCGACCAGGCGGTGGTTGGCGGTGAGACGCGGATCGGCCATCAGGCGATGGAACTGGCGGCCATCGGCGCCGGCGGTGTGGAGACAGAGCAGGTCACGGCCGGTGCCGGCGGACTCGTTATATATGTGATACGTCGTGCCGCGCGCGATGACCGGGATGTAGGTGCCGGTGACGGTGGGCTCGCGGAGTGGCGTGTCCAGCCTGAGGTTGGTGATGGATGGGGCCGGCAGAGTGTGGCCGAGCGCGAGCCAGCGGCCGATGTCCAGCACGCGGCGCGTGACGTGGCAGTACTGCATGAAGGCAAGCTGGTCGCCGCGCAGGGTGAACTCTGGCACGCGGGCGAGCATGGCGAAGATGCCGTGATGATGGCGCGGCGGGATGGGTTGAAGGAACTGGGCCCAGACAGAAATCGGGGCGGCCAG
>DATHNE010000306.1:0-3219 GCA_035486355.1 Acetobacteraceae bacterium | reverse complement strand
CGAGAGCGCGGCGGGGATTCAAGCGGGTGGACGCACCGGGCTGACGGCGTTGGTGGTGGCGGCGTTGTTTGTTCTGACGCTGTTCTTCGCACCGATCGCGACCGCGATCCCGGGGTTTGCCACGGCGCCCGCGTTGGTGTTCGTTGCCTGCCTGATGGTGCGGGCGCTGGCGGACATCAACTGGGAGGATGCGACGGAATTCGTTCCGGCTGTGGTGGTAGCGTTGGCGATGCCGTTCACGTTTTCGATCACCACGGGGATCGGGTTAGGGTTCGTAGTCTATGTGGTGGTGAAGCTGGCGGCGGGACGCGTGAAGGAAGTGCCGGGGGCGGCGTGGTTGATTGCAGTGCTGTCGGTGGCACGGTTCGCGTATGGGTGAAGGGGGCACCGTTTTACCAGATTGTCGCGTCGCTTCGCTCCCCGCAATGACAGTTCAGGGACGGGGCAGATACGGTTCCTGTAAACGCCGCAATTCTTCGGCGTTCAGCTGCAGTTCCAGCGCCGCGATCGCCTGATCGACATGCGCGGGTTGCGTCGCACCGATGATCGGCGCAGTGATGCCGGGTTGATGCAAGACCCAGGCGAGTGCGATCTGTGCGGGTGTCACGCCGCGCTCCGCCGCAACTTCTGCGACACGGTCCACCACGGCCTCATCCGCCGGGCGGCCGTAGAGTTTGTAGGTGTAGTCATCGGTTTTCGCGCGCTCGGTGCGGGTGGGATCGACACGGCGCGCCCGTTCGCACAGGAAACCGCGTGCCATCGGGCTGTAAGGGATCAGGCCGATCCCTTGCCTCCAGCAGAACGGCAGCAGCTCGCGTTCATCCTCACGCCACAACAGATTATAATGGTTCTGGACTGATACGAACTTCGCCAGGCTGTGTCGCTCGGCATGGAACTGCGCGGTGGCGAACTGCCAACAGGGCATGTCGGTGATGCCGATGTAGAGCACCTTGCCGGCGCGGACCAGGTGATCGAAGGCGTGCATCATCTCCTCGAGATTGGTCGTGGGGTCCCAAATATGGGTCTGATAGATGTCGATGTAATCGGTGTGCAGCCGGCGTAGCGACTGTTCCGCCGCCTCGATGATATGCTTGCGCGAATAGCCGCGCGCATTGGCGTCACGTCCCATCGGATTGCCGACCTTGGTCGCGATCACCAGCGACGATCGGTTGCCATGCTCGGCCACCAGAGTGCCGACGATCTGTTCGCTGACACCGGCGGAATAATAGTCGCAAGTGTCGATGAAGTTCATGCCGGCGTCGATCGCGCGGCGGAAGACGGCGCGACTGGCGTCGAGGTCGAGCACCCATGACCGCCACGACGTGTCACCAAACCCCATCGCGCCTAGTCCCAGCCGCGACAGTTTCAGGCTGGAATTTCCCAACCGCACGTACTGCATGATGCTGTCCTCAGCTCGCCGCTTTCCACAATCCACGAAAACGCGGAATTTCGTCCGGGATCCATTCAAACCCACCGATGTTGGAGCGCAGTGCCGCGTACTCGGCACCGAAGATCAGCGGCACCATCGGCAGGTCGTCGACGATCAGCTTTTGCGCCTCGCCATATTGCTGCTTGCGCACGGCAACGTCGTAGGTCGCGCGCGCCTGATCCAGCAGCGCATCCACACGATCATTCTTGTACTTCATCGTGTTGGCGAAACCCTTGCTGTGAAACAGGATATACAGCAAGCCGTCAGGATCGGCACGCTGCGTCCAACGCGTAGGTGTCATATTGGTCGAGCCGGCCACGACGCGGGCGTACCACTCGCTTGCCGCGACGGGTTGCAATGTCACCTTGATGCCGACCGCGGCCAGTTGCTCCTGAATCAACTGATTGATCTGCTGGAACACGGCGACCTGCGGTGTGGACAGATCGTAGCTGAAGCCGTTCGGATAGCCGGCCTCCGCCAGCAATGCCTTCGCCTTGGCGGGATCATACGGCAGGGACTTCACCGCCGGATCGTACCACCACAATCCGTCCGGTGTCGGTCCATCGGACACGCTGCCCTGGCCGCGCATGGTGATCTCATTCAACCGCTGGCGATCGATCGCGCCGGCGACCGCCTGGCGCAATTTCGCGTTATCGAATGGTGGCGTGTTGACGTGCCATTGCAGGAAATACCAACGCCCGACCTTGATCGGGCTCAGCTTGACGCTTGGACGCGATTCAATGGGCAGCACGTCGGTTGGCGTCAGTTCCCCAACATAATCGATTTCCCCAGTCAGCAGCCGCTGCACGCCGATCACCGAGCCGGCCAGATCATGCACCACGATCCGATCCAGATACGGCAGTCCCTTCTGCCAATAGGTGGGATTGCGTTCCACCACCACCTGACTGCCGCGGGTCCATTCCTTCAGCGTGAAAGCACCGGTACCGACAGGATGATCGCCGAAATCCTTGCCGCGCGCCTTCCACGCGGTGGGCGAGACCATGAAGCCGACGCGCTCACCCAACAGGCTGAACAACCCCGGCGACGGTTGCGTCAGCGTAAAGGCCACGCGGTGTGGATCCAGCACGTCCACCGAAGCGATGATCGGCGCCAGCAACGCCCGCTGCGGCGAATTCACGTGCGGGTCCAGCCGCTGATCGATGTTCCATTTCACCGCCGCCGCGTCGAACGGCGTGCCATCCTGGAACGCCACGCCCTCACGTAGGGTAAACACAATCGTCTTGCCATCGACGGAGATTTCCCAGCTCTCCGCCAGCTCCGGCTTGATCGAGAAGTCGGTGCCGTAACGCACCAGCGTGTCGAACATCAAATAGAGCACATGGCGTTCGGTGAACTGAACGGAATAGATCGGATCGTAGGTCTTTGCGTCGTTGACCAGACCGACGTTCAACGTGCCGCCACGCTTGGGTGCCTGCGCGCGTGCACCATTGCTGACCAACACGCCGCCGGCCAGCGCCGCCAGCGCCCGCCGCCGCCCCAACATCCCCATTCGCATGTTCTGCATCCCCGGTGTCATTTGATTGTCGTTCCGATCAGGTAGAAGCCCAGCACGGTCAGGCTAACCCCCGCGCCCGGTGCCAGACTGAGCAATGGATTGATCGCCAGGTAGTCGAACCCCTGACGCACCATGCCGCCCCAATCCGCTTCCGGCGGCGGAATGCCCAGGCCGAGAAAGCTGAGGCTGGCTGAGGTAAAGATTGCGAAGGACACGCTGGTGGCGAACTGAGCGGCCACGACAGGCAGGACGCCGGGCCAGATATGGCGGCGGA
>DATHNE010000305.1:0-11185 GCA_035486355.1 Acetobacteraceae bacterium | reverse complement strand
GTAAGCTTGGCGGCAGCCACGGGTTGATCTGTAAAATTCTGCGACAGATCAAGTTCGGCTCTCACGATGCCGTCATGAGATTCCGTGGCGGGCGTACCGCCCGCACCCCTTGAGGCAGGGACGATGCCCTGTCAGCCTGGGGTTCGGCGACAGAACCCGCGACAGAGTGTGCGTTTCGGAGGAAATCCATCCATGAGCAAACCGGCATTCGATCTCACACGGCTCTTCGGTACCGGCCTACCGGAGCCGTCGCCCCGCTTTGCCGGTTTCCCCAAGTTCAACTTCATCGGTGGTCATAACGATCCCGAGCAGATCCCGATCGAGGGCCTGATCGAGGCGGCCGCCAGTGTGCTGCGCCGCGAGGGTGCCAACCTGGCGATGTACAATCTCGGTATGGGACCCCAGGGGTATCCGGGGCTGCGTGCCTTCCTGGCGGACAAGCTGAAGCGGCATCGTGGCATGGCGATCACGGCCGACGATGTGATGATCACCTCCGGCTCCGGCCAGGGTATCGACATGGTGAGCCGCCTGCTGGTCGATCCGGGTGAGACCGTGATCCTGGAGGAGGCGTGTTACGCGGGCGCGATCAACCGCTTCAAGCGGATCGGCGCCAAGGTGGTGGGTTCGAAGCTCGATGCGCACGGGTTGCGCATCGACGCGCTGGCCGATCTGCTGGATGGGATGAAGGCGCAGGGTGTGATACCCAAATGCATCTACACCATCCCGACGATCCAGAACCCGACCGGTTCGATCCTGCCGCTGGAACGGCGCAAGGCGCTGCTGGAACTGGCTCGCACGCGCAACATCGCGATCTTCGAGGATGAATGCTACGCGGACCTGCTGTGGACGCGGGACGCGCCGCCCTCACTGTATGCACTGGCACCCGATCAGGTGGTGCATATCGGGTCCTTCTCCAAGTCGCTCGCGCCGGCGCTGCGCGTTGGCTATGCCGTGGGCCCGTGGTCCGTGCTGTCGCGGCTGATCGCGATGAAGACAGATGGTGGTACTGGTGCGCTGGATCAGATGATCGTCGCTGAATATTTCTCGAAGTTTTTTGACCAGCACGTCGAGCGTCTGTCGAAGGTGTTGCGCGAGAAACTGGACACGATGGTGGAGGCGGTGGAACGCGAGTTCGGCGCTGCGGTGGAGGTGTGGAAGCCCGAGGGCGGCATCTTCCTGTGGCTGAAGCTGCCGGATCAGGTGGACGTCACGAAGCTGATCAAGCCAGCCGCGGATGCGGGGATCGTATTCAATCCCGGCCCGGAATGGGTAGTAGATGGGCCGGCGGCGAAATCGTCGATGCGTCTGTGCTTCGCGCTGCCCAGCAAGCAGCAGATCAAGGACGGCGTGGCGGCGCTGGCACGCGTGTGCTTCGAGCAGACCGGCACCCCGGTGCGCAGTGCCAACGTGACGAACGTCTGACCCGGTCTGCGTAGGGCGGAATGCACTCCGCTATTCCGCCGTGCGCCCGACCCGTATCACACCGCGTTCTGCCAGGGCAGTGATGTCCGCCGGAGAATAGCCGTGCTCGCGCAGGATCGCTTCGGTGTGCTCGCCCAGCGAAGGTGCCACTGCGCGATGCGTCCCGGCCTCGAACGGCGGCAATCCGATCAGATTCGGCAGTGCCAGCATCCGCTCCACGCCCGGATGAACGACCCGCGCCACCACGCCAGTTGTGTTGGCCTGTTCGTGCGACAGGAAGTCGGTGTAGGTGTTCACCCGCTCGTGCTGCACCCTGCGAGCAACGAACCGTTGTGACCATTCCGCAGCCGTTCGTGTCGCGATGATCGGGCGAACGATGGCCATCAGGGCATCGGCGTTCGCCAGCCGATCACGGACCAGCGTGAAGCGCAGTTCTTGCGTCAAGTCCGCCCGCTCGATCGCGTCGCAATAGGCGAGCCATTCGTGCTGACGCGCCACAGTCACATTGATCCAGCCATCGCTGGTCCGAAACACACCCGACGGCGGATTGACCGCCCGCGGCGCCTGGCCTTCCAGATGCGCTTGCAGCATGCGCACGACCTGCAAGGACGCCGCGGACTGCATCAGGCTGGCCTCGATATGCCGCCCGTGCGGTTCGTGCTGCCGCGCATGCAATGCGGTTGCCAGTGCCGAGAACGCATACAGTCCCGTGGTGGTATCGATCGCCACGATCGGCACGCGATGTGGGATGCCGTCCTCGCCCTTATTCTCCATCACCAGGCCGGTGAAGGCCTGCAGCACCGGATCCATCGCCGGCCGTTCCGCCAGTGGCCCCGTCCGGCCAAAGCCGGAGATTGACAGATACAGAATGCGCGGCTCGCGTTCTGATACCGAATCGTACCCGAACCCCATGCGTTCGATCACGCCCGGGCGGAAGCCCTGCAAGAACACATCCGCGTCGGCGATCAGGCGCCACAACACGGCGCGCCCTTCAGCGTCTTTCAGATCCAGCGCGATCGACCGCTTGCCCAGGTTGCTCGGAATCGAATAGGCAGTGTGGTCGGCGTAGGTCACGCCCAGCGTGCGGCTCCAGTCGCCGGTCTCGGTCGGTTCCACCTTGATGACATCGGCACCGTACTGCGCCAGCAGCATCGCGCAATACGGCCCCGCGACGCCCTGGCTTAGGTCGATGACTTTCAGCCCGGCATAGGGTGCGGCGTAGCTCATGATGTCACCCAGTTCGTATCGAATCCGGTGAAGCGATGCGGAATGCGGTGGACGTCAGCCAACAGCTCCCGCTGCAGGCCCACTGGCGCGTCCGGCGGGAATGTCAGATCGATCGAATCTGCTGCATCACCGTAACGATCTGCGATCCCCGCCGCCAACCCCTCATACGTCGCGCAGGCGGCGAAAATGCGTACCACGTCATCGGAGATCTCGTGCGCCATCTCGCGCCACTGCCCGCGTACCGACATGTTGTGTAGCTTCAGCCCCAGCGTCTCCAATCCATGCAACGCGAGGATCGGCAGGTACGTGCGGGTCGAGCCGTAGAACGCGATGCGCTCGCGCACCTTGTCCATCGCACGCGCCAATGCGGTTTCGTCCGGACCGGTAGCGACAAACCCGCCGCCATGCACATCGAAATGTTCCCGCGCCCGACCCGAGCGCGCCATGCCTTCCGCGATGCGCGGCAGGCACACCTCCGCAAGATACCGACGTGAGCACAGCGGATGCAGCCGCACACCGTCAGCCACCTGGCCCGCCACGCGCAGCATCGCCTCGCCCACGGCGGCAATGGTGATCGGCACCATCGGTAACCCGGTCGGCTCCGGCGAAAACGCCGGCGTCATCAGTGAAAGCGTGTAATGCGCGCTGTGGTAATCAAGTTTTCCCCGTGTCTCCCAGCATCGCCAGATCGCTCGCAGCGCCCCGATATAGTCGCGCAGCCGCGGTGCCGGTGGTGTCCATTCAATTCCGAAACGGCGCTCGTTGTGCCCCTTCACCTGGCTGCCGAGCCCCAGCACGAACCGCCCACGCGAATTTGCCTGCAGGTCCCAGGCATTGCTTGCCATCACGGTCGGGCTGCGCGGGAACGCCACGGCGATCGAGGGCGTCAGTTCCACGTGCTCGGTCGCCAGTGCCGCGAAGGCGAGCGGGGTGAACACGTCGTGCCCCAGCTCGATCGTCATCACGGCATCGAAACCGACATCCTCCGCCGCGCGCGCCGCCGGTCCGGCCTGGCGCCAGTCCGCCATCGGCAGCGTGGTGAAAACCCGCATGCATTCCTCCCGTATGCGGCGGAACGGTGCGCCAGGCCACCGGCACTGTCGAGGGACGACGCCGCCTTGAACCTACCCGAACGATTGTGCAACAGGGGCCCTAACGAAAAAGCGCCAACGAACGTCCGGCTAGGGAATTCTGGATCCAAATCGTCGTTGGCGCCGCCGCGGTGCTGGCCCTGTTGGCCAGCGCCATCGAAAATGCGCACCGGCGGCAGAGTTGGTGCGGCACGCACGACCGACACTCACCGGTCTAGGCAGCCTCCGCCAGCACCAGCCGGCGGTGCGGCACGGGGCGCAGCGGCATGGCCGCGTATGCGTCCTTCACCGCCTCAGTGAGCGTGACCCCAGCCAGCCCGGGCAGATAGCGTCGGCCCGTGCGTTCCAGCAGGCGCGCGCTCCGTAAGGCCAGGCGCATATTGGTCGGCGGGATATAGAGTGCGGTGTCCCGCCGCTCCACCCGGAACAGCGCGGCCGCCAGCAGCCGCCCAACCTGCCCCGGCGAATAGGGTTGCCCGTGCCCGAACGGTGTCGCCTCGATATAGGCCCAGATGCCGCGGCGGTTGGGCGCCACCACCAGTAGCCGCCCATCATCCTTTAGCACCCGCCAGATTTCGCGCAGCAGCCGCCGGGCGTTCTCCGCCGTTTCCAGCCCATGCACCAACAGGATGCGGTCGAAGCTCATATCAGCGAAGGGCAGCGCGTCCTCCTCGGCCGTGCAGGACAGGTTGCCCGCGCCTAACGGCCAGCGGGCAACGCCTGCCTGCGCCGGGGTCAGCATAACGCAGCGGGCCGCCTGCTCCCGCCACGGCCGGAGATAGGGCGCAGCGAAGCCGACCCCCAGCACTGACTGCCCGGCCAGATCCGGCCACAGCAGTGCCAGCCGCTCGCGCAGCAGCCGGGCTGTCACCGCCCCGCGCGCCGTGCCATAGAAATCCGCCGCGCCGTGGACATCCGCGGTCATGCCACCCTTATAACACAGGCGTCGGTTTCCGCCCGCTGTCGCCGATGCTAGCGTTTCCCCTGGAGGTGCCACATGCCCGTGACCGCCCAGCCTGTCCCGATCCTGCAGGACAACTACGCTTGGCTGCTGCGCGACAGCGCCTCGGGCGCCGTGGCCATTGTCGATCCAGCCGACGCGCCGCCCTGCATCGCCGCGATCGAGGCGGCTGGCGGGCGGCTGGAGCTGATCCTGCTGACGCATCATCACGCCGATCACATCGCGGGTGCCGATGAAGTGCGCGCGCGCTTTGGCGCCAAAATGGTGGGCGCAGCCGCGGATGTGCACCGGCTGCCGAAGCTGGACCAGGCGGTGAAGGAAGGCGACGAGGTGCGCTTCGGCGCGGCCAGCGCCCGCGTGATCGACACGCCCGGCCATACGCGCGGTCAGATCAACTTCTTCTTCCCCGATGGCGCGGTGCTGCTGGCCGGGGATACGCTGTTCAGCCTGGGCTGCGGCCGGCTGATCGAAGGGACCGCAGGCGAAATGTTCAGGTCGTTGCGCAAGCTTGCCGCCCTGCCGGACGACACGCTGGTGTGCGCTGGCCATGAATACACGGAAGCCAACGCGAAGTTCGCGCTGACGGTCGAGCCCGACAACGCGGCCTTGCGGGAATTCGCCGCGGAGGTGAAGCGTCTGCGCGCCGCCGGCAAGCCAACGCTGCCGTCGCGCCTGGGTGATGAGAAACGGGCCAACCCGTTTCTGACCGCGCCGAATGAAGCCAGCTTCGCGGATCGCCGCGCGCGCAAGGATCGATTTTAGGGAATCATCACGTGAAAATGTATCATTCGCCCGCCAGCCCCTATGCGCGGAAGGTGCGGATTTGTGCGCTTGCCCGCGGGTTGGACAGCCGCATCGAGCTGTTGGCGTGCAATCCAAACGCATCCCCCGCCGCTTTGCTTGCGGACAATCCGCTGTCGAAAATTCCCACCCTGATTACCGACGATGGCGTGGCGTTGTTCGATAGCCCGGTGATCTGTGAATACCTTGATAGCTTGGGTGACGCGCTGCCGATGTTTCCCGCGCTAAGCGCGGCACGCTGGCGGGCACTGAAGCTGCAGGCGATGGGCGATGGCATCCTGGATGCCTGCGTGCCGCGGCGGGGTGAGCTGGCGAAGCCAAAGGAGGCGGGGCGTGACGCGCTGATCGCGCGGTGGCGGGCCGCAGTGGAACGCACGCTGGACTCGTTGGAGGCGGAGCCGCCGCACAGATCGATGGATATCGGCACGATCACCGTGGCTTGTGCTCTGGGCTACCTGGATTTTCGCTTCCCGCAGGAGCCGTGGCGGCCGACGCGGCTAAAGCTTGCCGCCTGGTTCGAGGTATTCGGCCAGGATAAGGCGGTCGCGGCCACGGTGCCGCACGCCTGATTCCGCTGACCCATCCCGGGCTGGACGCGGCGTCCGTGATCCAGGCCCTGGATCTGCGGCCGCACCCTGAGGGCGGGCACTATCGCGAGACCTGGCGGGATGCCCCGGTCGAAGGTGGGCGTGGCACGGCGACGGTGATCCTGTTCCTTCTGGCGATCGGGGAGCGGAGCCATTGGCATCGCGTGGACGCCGCCGAGTTGTGGCTGTGGCACGCCGGGGCACCACTGCGGCTGGAGATGTCGGACGGGGAGGGGCGGGAACTGCGGCTGCTCGGGCCTGATCTTGCGGTGGGCACAGCGCTGCAGGCGGTCGTGCCGGCGGGACATTGGCAGACGGCCGAAAGCCTGGGCCTGTGGACGCTGGTAAGCTGCGTGGTCGCTCCGGCGTTCCAGTTCAGTGGCTTCGAGCTGGCGCCGCCGGGCTGGGAGCCGGGTTAGGCAGGTTGCGGCCGGCCGGCCGCGTCCCTATAAGCGCCCGCCACGGAGAGGTGCCGGAGTGGCCGATCGGGGCGGTCTCGAAAACCGTTGTGCGTGCAAGCGTACCGTGGGTTCGAATCCCACCCTCTCCGCCATCCACACTGAACAGGCGGAATGGGCCATGGTGCTGGGCGAGATCAACGCGCTGAGCGATTGTCATGGCCAGCGTGTCGGTCTGGATCGGGATCAGCTCGGAGTCGGGTGGCACATATAGACCCCAGTTGTCATGCAGTGGCGCCATCGCGCCGTTGCCGGAACCGTCCAAGTTCTTGGCCTGGTCGTCGAAGATATCGATGGCGACACACCGCTCGCCGGGCGCGGTCATGTGCGCCATCGCGAGCAGCAATTTGCCACGATAGACACCGATCTCCGCGACGTTGCCTTTCGTTCCGGCCTCGCGCTGGGCGGCCATGAGCCTATGCAGATAGGGCAGCAGGTCGGCGGCAAGCCAGCCGGGGACATGATGAAAGCCGTCGCGCCAGTAGGCGTCGACGTCGCGGGTCATTGTTCTGTTTTCTGTTTGGTTGCCGTTGGCCGGAGCATGACGCCCCCCGAATTGCTCGCAATCGCATACCCGAAGCGGCCCCGGCTGTCACCAGCCAGGACCGCCCCGCCTTCCTGTTGATCGCAACGACCGCCCGATTGCCGGTCCACGCAACAGGCACGGAATCGTAGACATGGAAGGCAACGCCGCATGGCGTCAGCCGTACTTCTTGGCCGCCGCAATCAACCCCGGATGAGCCTTCGCGAGATCGTCGGCATTCATCACAGCCTTGAGCTCGATGCTAGCGTTGAACGCAAGGAACCAGGGCTCGGCGATCGCTGGAATCTCCGACGTGTCCGCCATGTCGAAGAAAATCAGGCCCGTTCGCTTCCCGCCGTCGTCGGTGAAGTACGCCGCCTCGGGGTTCATCTCACCGAGGATCGATTGGATCTTCTGAACAATGCTGCCATCTCTGACCGCGGCGTTTCCTGTATCGACTGGTATCGAGACCTTGCACATCATACGCATCGGGCGTCTCCCTTGATCGGCGCTGCTTCGACCGCGCACCAATACAGTTGACAATCGAATTCCCGCCGGCGCAACGTCCGTGATGGAGCTTGAACTCTCCGAGAAGTGGCGACCACCGCCAACGACAGGCGGTCTGCAGATAGGTCCGGGGGCGGCATGCGAATGTCCAGCGCGCAAGCGTAAAGGCATGTCGGCCCGTCTACTTCCGGGTGTTCAACCCCCGGATCGTTGCGGCATGAACACTGCGGCGCTCCGGCAACGCACGAAGTAGGAGCCTCGCATGCACAACGCACGCGACCACGAACGAACACACCCCGACACATCCACTATCCCATCCCGCCGCCGCCTACTCGCCGGCCTCTCCGCAACGCTACTGGCGGGCGCTGCGATCGCCACAGCGGCGCATGGGGCTACCGCTGACGCTGCTATGGCAGCCGGTGGCGGCGACGCCGAGTGGATCAGCCTTTGCGACCGGCTGGTGGTGATCGCGGCCGAGGAGGCAACGATCTACGCGACGATGACGGAGGAGGAGCAGGAAGTGGCCCTCGAACCATTTACCCAGGAATACCGGCAGATCGGGAATCGGATTTGGGACCTAGACAACCCGACCCCGCCGGCCGGCTTTCTAGCCTCGGCGCGCGCAGCGGTAGCGCGTGCCCCCAAGGATTGGGACGGCAACATCGCACTCATGAGCCACGGACTTTCCGAGCTGCTGGCGTTCGCAGCTATGGAAGGCATCGCGGCGCAGGCCGGGGGCGCCCCTGCTGATCCGGGCCGGGTTCATCTGGAAAGGGGGGCGATATGAGCGAGCGCAACAACGGGCGCAAGCGCGCTGCAAAGCCCCCGCCGACCAGCCCGATCGAACTGCCGGACCTGCCGCCGAAGACCGAGACAGAACTGGCGCACGAGCGAGATATGCCAGTTATGATGCGGCAACTGGCGGCCGACCTGCGCCAGCGCAACCTCGACAACGCCGTCCGCCTGGCGCAGCAGGCCGCAGCCGGGTACGGACCGCTCGTCGAACACTTTGCGGAACTAGGGCGGCGGTACGGCGCCGAGCTGCTGAACCCCCGCCCACGTCAGCCCCGGCCTCATCCTGGCTTGCGGGTCGTCGAAGGGGGAAGGCTGGTCCCGCCGCCGGCCGCCTGACGATCCGACCCGCCTGGATCTGGGCCGCTCTGCTTCGTCGGGGCGGCCCCGGTTCTGCAGTGGATCCACGACGACCTTCGCAAGCCGAAGGTGGCGGTCGAGCTGCACCAAATCTGGTGCGACCCAGCCACGGAACTCGACAACATCGTCACGGCCGCGGCGGCACACACACCTTGCCGCGGCACCGCACGTCTGCAACCTTCACTTCGAACACTGGTAGACCTGCACCTTGCACGCCTTGCCTCCCCCCTTCACGCACTGGTCCTGGGCGTCAGCGCGCGCCTGGGCTTCACTATCGCCAAGCGCCCAATAGGCGGTCGTGACGCCGTCCGCAGCGACCGCCCCGCATTTCCGCTCGAACCATACCATCACTTCGCAGTCGTTGCCGTGCTGCGCGCAGTTGCGCATGGCTTCGCTTTCGGCTTTCGCTTGGTTGCCCCACTGATAAGAGGTGCCCCAGGCCCCACTGGTGCGCCCATAGGCGATCGCGCCATAGCTGGCGGCAGGGGCGGATGGGGTGGATGTGCCAGGAGAGCACTGCCGGTACTCGACGCATTGCCCTTGCTCGTACCTATTGCACCCAAATGTGCATTGGGCCCGCGCCGGCGCGCTCAGCGGCAGCGCGATCAAGCCGGCAAGCGCGGCCGTTGCAACGATTCTTGACTGTCTCATGGCTACCCCCTGTGCTCGGCCAAGGCGATCGTATCTAAGCCGTATTATAACAGAAATCGCCGACCAGCCACCATTCTCCGCATTCCCAAGCCGTCCAAATCGACTCGCCCCGGCCGGAATGATGCGCTAGCGTAGTGCGTCCCTCTCGGGGACAAAGCAGTACAACTCACCGGGCCGGTTCACGCTGGGGCGGTTTTTCTTTGCCGCTCAGACCCGCCGGGAGGGCCTTTGGCGCCTTTGACAGGTTACTTTTGCCTATGGCGAAATGTTGCGCTGTGGCAAGACTAGGGAGACCCTGGTCATGAAAACGCTCACACCGGCCAGTTTCGACGATGGCCCTGGTGGGTACCCCTCCGGTGTCTTAAATCGGTACGTCACTGCCTTTGAATTCACCGGGGGGAGGGCAGCGCCAGACCACCGTTTCATTATCCCCATAATCCAGCAGGACGTCGGCCTGGTTGGTCCAGGTAACCCCACCGCACATCACACTGACTTTCACGTCTAGGCGCGCGGTCGGCAGCATTAACCCCGCGGCT
The DNA here is from genome assembly GCA_035486355.1 of Acetobacteraceae bacterium. Lineage (GTDB taxonomy): Bacteria > Pseudomonadota > Alphaproteobacteria > Acetobacterales > Acetobacteraceae > Palsa-883. Next base: position 1,269 of record DATHNE010000305.1, on the reverse strand, counting down.
TCATGGGCGAACCTGACACGACGAATTCCGTCAGCCGCGATCGACACCGCGAGCATTTGAACTTCAAGCTCACCACCGTCCGATCGCCCAATCCCTGATCGACCAGCGTGCCAAACTGTAGCTTCTCCTGGTGCTGGCCGCGTCCGCCGTGTTCAACGAATGTTTCCCCGAGCGGTGGGGCGAGGCAATGGCGGCGCTCGCGGACAAGATCGCGGCACAGGTGCGTGATCAGTCACCGCCGGACGCCGCTCCGCTCCGGCTGGTCCCGACCAACCCCGACGAACAATGCTGACTGGCCGGCGGGTGCTGCGGCCCTATGCCGCCTCACATCGCCCCCACATACCCCGGATCAGGCAGCGTGACCTGTATGGACCACCCCCCCGGTGCTTGCCGGCCGTGCGCCCGGTCCGCGGCGTTGGCGACCATTTCCACGCGCCGGCCACCGGGCGCTTGTTGCCCATACGCTCGATCCGCTGGATTGGTGACCATCGCCGCCCGCGCTAGCCGCCCGCGGCACTGACAGAAGGAGGCCCGCGGGGCGCAGCCCGTGCGGCTTCCCTGGGTTGCCTCTACCACTGTGCCGGCGGCGATGCCGTCTTGGCCTGACTCAGATTGTTGTTGCTCCGCATCAGAAGCCGGCGCAGTTTCGAGCCCGATCGGACGGTTTGCCGCCGATCGAGGAAACGTCGGAGAGGACCATGAATAAGGTTCTGTGCGCCGCTGCCGCTGGTGTTGCGATGTTGATCCCTACGCCTCCGAGTCACGCAGCATCTATCAACTACAATGCCTCCAAGTCGAACACCGGCAATATCACCGCCCCAACTCCCGCTCCCGCCGCATGTCCGGAGGGCCAGACCATGGTGGATGGTAAGTGCATGCCGGTCGGCAAAGCCAACAACACCACCACTCGGTCAAATACTCAGCACAATTGACTGACCGGCCACCGCACGCTGGGCACTCTACCCGCAACCACCAACCGATCAGATCAACGCATCGGACATTGAGCAGGAAGCGCGGCGTGTCGCCCATACCTCATGGTAGGACGGGGAGAACGATAAGGGAACGCGGCGGCCTAACGCCCCGGCATGCCCGCCAGCGCGCCGAGCATCACCAGGGCTTGCTGTTCGGTTGGATGCGGCTGACGCTGTGCGCCGTTGTGCGCCGCTATGGCGCCCGAAATCGTGGTTTGATTTGTGGGATAGCCAGATACTGAGTAACAGGGGCAAAAGCCCGGGCGGCGGTTACGCTGGCTGTCCGCGGCAATGGATG
>DATHNE010000304.1:0-7785 GCA_035486355.1 Acetobacteraceae bacterium | reverse complement strand
ATGCTGATCACGCCGAGCGGCTGTTCCGCTGCAACGCTGCGCGAGGCGGCGCTGGTGCCGATGTCGCTGGACGGCACGGTGCGCGGCGACGCGACGCCGTCGTCCGAGTGGTCGATGCATGCCGCGATCTACCAGGCCGATCCGGCGGCGGCGTGGTTGGTGCACACCCATGCCGACGCCTGCACCGCGCTGGCGTGCCTGAACGAGGGCCTGCCTGGCTTTCACTACATGGTCACGCGCTTCGGCGGCGGCGACGTGCAGTGCGCGCCGTACGTGACGTTCGGCACACCGGACCTCGCGCGGCTGGCGGTGACGGCGATGCAGGGGCGCACGGCGTGCCTGCTGGCCAATCACGGCATGATCGTGCAGGGGCGGGACGCCGGCGACGCACTGGCTGGCGCGGTGCTGCTGGAGACGTTGTGCCGGCAGTATCTGCTGGCGCGTGCCGCCGGCGCGGTGCGGCTGCTGACAGCGGAGGAAATGCAGGCTGCGCAGGAGCGGTTCAAAACGTACGGACCGGCGTCCAATACCCGGTCATTGCCAGGCGCGTAGCGACGAAGCAATCTCCTGCCGTGCGCCGGCGACCGTAGCAGGCCGCGCCGAACTCGATTAAGGTCAGGCCATGGTCGCATTGCGAAAGCCCTCGCCCGACATGACGGTCGCCGAATTTCTCGAGTGGGATTCGGGGGATCGGTCCGGTGCGCTATGGCAATTGCGCGACGGTGAGCCGGAGATGATGGCGCCGGCGTCCGATCCACACGGCATGATCCAGGGCGAACTGGCCCGCTTGATTGGGAATTACCTTGCCGACAGTGGCAGCTCGTGCCGGCTGGGTGTTGCTCCTGGCGTGGTACCGCGCGTCCGGTCCACCAGGAATCTGCTCGTTCCGGACCTCGGTGTGACCTGCGCTCCGCCGATGGGCGGACCAACCATGCAGGATCCTGTCGTGCTGATCGAGATTTTGTCACCAACGAATGCGCGGAAGACGCGCGCCAATGTCTGGGCCTATACCAGCATCCCTTCCGTGACCGAGGTCGTACTGGTCCGCTCGACTTCAATTGCGGCTGAAGTGTTGCGCCGGCAGAGCGATGGGTCGTGGCCGGCGGAACCGCAGTACATCGGTGTCGAGGGGGAGTTGACCCTGGAATCGATCGGTTTCCGCACTCCGCTGCGCGCTGCCTACCGCACGAGCGGCATCGTGGCGTGATGCGAGGCGCCTCAACAGCCTCTTCCATTCTATAGCTTCCAACCAACGAAAGCTTCCAACCAACGAACTGCCGCGATCCACCCATGTCCCTTCTCCCCGACCTGACCAATCGCATCGCCCTGGTGACCGGCGGCTCCCGCGGCATCGGTCGCGCCGTCGCGCTGGCGCTCGCCGAGGCAGGCGCCGATGTCGCGGTGAACTACCGCGAACAGGTCGAGGACGCACGTGCGGTTGTGGAGACCGTGCGCGCCGTCGGGCGCCGCGCCATTGCGGTCGGTGCGGACGTGTCCGATAGAGCCGCGGTTGCCGGCATGATGCAGGCGATCGCGGCGCAGCTCGGCCCGGTGGACGTGCTGGTCAACAACGCCGGCATCGCGCTGATCCGCACGGTGGACGACCTGACCGAAGCCGACTTCGACCACACCATCACCGTCAATCTGAAATCCGCCTTCCTGTGCACCCAGGCCGCGTTGCCGCATATGCGTGCGCAGCGTTGGGGGCGCATTGTGAACATCTCGTCCGGCGCGGCGCGTGGTGCGGGCGGGATCGGCGTGCACTACAACGCCTCCAAGGCCGGCATGGAGGGGCTGACTCGGGGCTATGCCGCACGCCTCGTCACCGAAGGCATCACGGTCAATGCCGTGGCACCGTCGCTGATCGATACCGACATGATGGCGGCACGGCGGGACGAATATGCGAAGCGCATCCCGCTCGGCCGCATGGGTACGCCGGAGGAAGTGGCGCAGGCGGTGCTGCTGACGATCGGCAACCCCTACATGACCGGCCAGACGGTGCAGTTGAACGGCGGCACGAACTTCATTTGAATGCGACTTCGTCGTGGCGCCACGGCGGCTTTTGCTATCATGATCCAGGCGGCGTCATAGTGCAGCGCCGAACCGCCGCCGGCGAACCGGGCCGGTAAGAGGCTGCCCGTTAGTAATCGCTCCACTTCGGATGCTGCGCTATTGCATCGTCATGGCGGGCCCCCGGGTCAAGTGCCCGGGGGCAGGCGGAGCTTGCCACCGGGCGCTTGACCCGGTGGCCCGGCGATCTACGGCTCCTTTTTGATCGGCACCGCAAGTCGTGGATGGTGCGCCTTTGCGCACCATGATGCGGGACGGTCCAGGCGATTGGTCCGCTTGCCCGCCGGACGGCACGGTGCCTATTGCCTGGCCCACGATCCGGCCTATGTCGGTTCAATGCGCCAGCAGGCGCGTGGGGAAAGGGTCGACGTGATGCGCTTGCGCCTGCCGGCTTGTTTGCTTGCCGTCTTGATCGGTCTGAGCGTCTCGAACGCCTGGGCCCAGGCGCCGGGCGGCCCGCCGCCCGCGGTCGGCGTGGTGCGCGCGCGGATGCAACCGATCACCGAAACGTCAGAGTTCGTCGGGCGCATCCAGTCGGTCGGGCGTGTCGCCCTGGTCGCCCGCGTCACGGCATTCCTGGAGAAGCGGCTGTTCACCGAAGGCGCCGAGGTGAACCAGGGTGACTTGCTCTACGTGCTGGAACAGCCGCCATTCCAGGCCGACCTCGCCGCCAAGCAGGCGACGGTGCAGCAGTTGCAGGCCAATCTGACCAACGCGACCATCGCCTATAATCGTGCCGCGTCGCTGCTGCGCACACCCGCCGGCCAGCAGTCCATCGTGGACGATGCGCGCGCCACCATGCTGGCCGACGCCGCGCTGGTGCAGAACGCCCAGGCGCAGGAGCGCCAGTCGCAGATCAACCTGGACTACACCGAAATCCGTGCACCGATCGCCGGCAAGATCGGCCGCACCGCGGTCACCGAGGGCAACGTCGTATCTCCCAGCTCCGGCGTGCTGGCAACGATCGTCAGCCAGGACCCGATGTATGTCGTGTTTCCGATCTCCGTGCGCACCGGCCTGGAACTGCGCGAGCGCTACGTCGACAAGGGTGGCTTCAATGCCGTGGTGATCAGGATCCGCCTGCCCGACGGGCGCATGTACGGCCAGACCGGCAAGCTGGATTTCGTCGACAATACCGTGTCGGCCAGCACCGACACGATCATCTTGCGCGGTACTATTCCCAATCCGGTGTTGACCAACAGCAAGGTCGGCAAGGCGACGATTCGCGAATTGACGGACGGCGAGTTCGTCAGCGTCTTGCTGGAAGGCGTGCAGCCGGTGGAATTGCTCACCGTGCCGCGCTCCGCGGTGCTGTCCGATCAGCAAGGCGACTACGTTTACACGGTGGACGCACAGAACAAGGTGCAGCAGGCGCGCATCCAGCTTGGCCAATCGACGCCGACCGTCGCCGCGGTGCTCGGCGGGCTGAGCGAGGGCGCGATGGTGATCACCGATGGGGTGCAGAAGGTGCATCCCGGCCAGGTGGTCTCACCCGGCCCCGCCAGCCCGCCGGTTGCCGCAAGCCCTGCCGAGTTGCGTGGTGCCGCGGCGCCGGCGCCTGCCGGCGGCACGACAAACAGCGGCACGACAAGCACCGGCGGTACGACAAACAGCGGCACGACAAGCACCGGCGGCACGACAAACAAGAGTGCCAACGGCCAATGATCTCCTCCGTCTTCATCGACCGGCCGCGGCTGGCGATCGTCATCGCCATCGTCATCACCATCGCCGGCGCGCTGGCGATGGTGCGCATTCCGGTCGCGCAGTTGCCCGACATCGTGCCGCCGCAGGTGAGCGTCACCGCCACCTATCCCGGCGCCTCGGCCAACGTCGTCGAAAGCTCGGTTGCCCAGCCGATCGAGGCGCAGGTCGTTGGCGTGGACAAGATGATCTACATGAAGTCGAACAGCGGCAACGATGGCAGCTATACGCTGACCGTCAGCTTCGACCTCAGCTCCAACCCCGACATCGACACGGTCAACGTCAACAACCGGGTGCAGACCGCGCTGTCGCAACTGCCGCCCGAGGTGCAGCTCGAGGGCCTGACGGTCCAGAAGCGGTCCACCTCGATCCTAGAGTTCCTCGCGCTGTACAGCGACGATCCGAAGATGGATCCGCTGTTCATCAGCAACTACGTGCTGATCAACGTGCTGGACCAGTTGTCGCGTACGCCGGGCGTCGGCCAGGCGAACCTGTTTTCCAAGTTGAACTACTCGATGCGGGTGTGGTTCGACACCGACCGGCTGACCGCGCTCAGCATGACGCCCGGCGACATCATCGCGGCGATCCAGGCGCAGAACGTGGTGGCGCCGATCGGCCGTGTCGGCGCGCGGCCGATCGGCAACGACCAGCAATTCCAGTTCAACCTGCAAACCCAGGGGCGTCTCGTCACGCCGGCCGAATTCGGCGCCATCGTGATCCGTGCCAATCCCGACGGTTCCGTGCTGCGGCTGCGCGACGTTGCGCGCATCGAACTCGGCGCGCAGAACATGGATAGCGAGACGCGGCTGAACGGACGGCCGGGTGTGCCGATTGGCATCTATTTATCGCCCGGCGCCAACGCTGTGGATACCGCGGCGGCGGTGGCGAAGACGCTGGCGAGGTTGCAAACGCGCTTCCCGGCCGGGCTGCACGCGATGACCATGTACGACTCTACGTCGTTCGTGCGCGATACCAGGACCGAGGTGTTGAAGACCCTCGGCATTGCGTTCATCCTGGTGGTGGGCGTCGTCTTCCTGTTCCTCGGCAGCGTGCGCGCCACCATCATTCCGATGGTTGCCGTTCCGGTCAGCCTGATCGGCACCTTCGCCGCCTTGCTCGGGCTGGGCTACACCGAGAACACGGTATCCTTGCTCGCCATGGTGCTGGCGGTCGGCGTCGTGGTGGACGACGCGATCGTGGTGGTGGAAAACGTCGAGCGCGTAATGGAGGAGGAACCGGACCTGCCGCCGGCCGAGGCCGCGCGCAAGGCGATGCGCCAGATCACCGGACCGATCATCGCGATATCGCTCGTGCTGCTGTCGGTGTTCGTGCCGGTCGGATTCATTCCGGGCCTGTCCGGCACGTTGTTCCGCCAGTTCGCGGTGACGATGAGTTGCGCGATGCTGATCTCGGCGATCAACGCGCTGACCCTGTCGCCCGCGTTGTGCGCGGTGTTCCTGCGCCACCAGGGCAAGCGGCGCGGCCCTATCGGCCTGCTGCTGCGCGGGATCGACCACGCGCGCGACGGCTATGCCTGGGTGGTGCAGCGTGTCGTTCGGCTCGCCGCCCTGTCGCTGCTGGCGATCGCGCTGTTTGCGGCCGGCATCGTGTTCGCCGCGCGCACGACGCCGACCGGATTCCTGCCGGAGGAAGACCAGGGCGCATTCTTCATCGCCGTGCAACTCCCGGACGCCGCGTCCGTTGCGCGCACCTCCGCGGTGACGACGCGCGTGGAGCAAATCCTCAAAGGCATGCCGCAGATTCAGGACACGCTGTCGATCATCGGATTTTCCTTGCTGGATGGCGGCGTGTCGGAGCCGAATGCCGCGTTCATGGTGGCGCGGATGAAGCCGTTCGCCGATCGCGCCGGCGTGGCGGATTCGGTGCAGGCGTTGGTCGGGCGTACGTTCGGGGCGGTGCAGCAGATCCGATCGGCGGTGATCTTCCCGTTCAATCTGCCGCCGATTATCGGCCTCGGCACCGCCGGCGGTTTCGAATACCAGTTGGAGGCGCTGCAAGGCCAGGACCCGTCGGCCAATGGCTCGGTCATGCAGGGATTGAACGCCGCAGCCAACCAGGATCCTCGGCTGACGCGCGTGTTCTCGACGTTCACCGCGACCAATCCGTCGCTGTATCTCGACATCGATCGCGACAAGGCGCAGGCACTGGGGCTCAACATCAGCGACGTGTTCACCGCGCTGAGCGCTACGCTCGGCGGGGTCTATGTCAACAACTTCAACCTGTATGGCCGCACCTGGCAGGTGAATATAGAAGGTGAGCCGGTCGACCGCCGCGACATTCCGGCGATCTGGCGCATCTTCGTGCGCAACAACAACGGCCAGATGGTGCCGCTGCGATCGATTGCGAGTTTGCGGTTCGTGACCGGTCCACAGGTGGTCACGCGCTACAACAACTATCGTTCGATCACCATCGACGGCAGTCCGCGGCCCGGCGTCTCTTCCGGCAGCGCGCTGGCAGCGATGGAGCAAATCTCGGATCGGACGTTGCCGCCGGGCTACGGGTTCGAGTGGACCGGCACGGCGTATCAGGAGCAATTGGCGGCCGGTCAGACCGGGTTGATTCTCGGTCTGTCGGTACTGTTCGCCTACCTGTTCCTGGTGGGGCTGTATGAAAGCTGGACGATCCCGCTGCCGGTGCTGTTTTCGGTCGTGGTGGGCGTGCTGGGTGCCTATGTCGGGATTAGAATTGCTGGCTTGTCAGTCGATCTCTATGCGCAGATCGGGCTGGTGGTGCTGATCGCACTGGCGGCGAAAAACGGCATCCTGATTGTCGAGTTTGCCAAGGAACAGCGCGAGGCCGGGATGCCGATCCGCGAGGCGGCGGTGCTGGGCTCACGCATGCGGTTCCGCGCGGTGATGATGACGTCGGTGGCATTCATCCTCGGGCTGGTGCCGCTGGTGTGGGCGCATGGCGCGGCAGAATTGAGCAGACGTGGGGTGGGGACTGCGGTTTTCGCGGGGATGATCGTGGCGAGCTCGATCGGGATTTTCATGATCCCGATGTTGTACGTGACGTTTCAGTCGATGCGGGAGCGCGTGAAGGCGCGGTTCCGCAAGCAGCCGGGTGCGGCTGCGCGAGCCGGCGGACATGACGATTAATGCCAGCCCACGTTGACATTGACACTCGGGCGGCCCAACCGCGTCAGGCCGGCATCCACGACTTTTTCCGGCGGCGTGCCGCCCAGTCGTGGATGGCGGGCCTTCGCCCGTCATGACGGGAAAAGCGCGTCGATGACTCAGGCGTTTGACGCGCTGGTATAATGCCAGCCGCGATACAGGATGGATGGCGGCCCGGCTACGCGGCGGGCGGCAGATGCAGGTGGTCCTCGATCCGCCGCACCCGGCGGTCGAGTTCGCTGATGAGTATGCCGTGGCCGGTAACCGACGAATGATACTCCGTCACCGCCTGCCGCAGGCTGGATTGGCCGTGCGCCAGGTCGTCGAGCTTGCGGTCATGCGTATGCAGCAGCACCGTATGTTCGTTCAGCACCACCCGCTGCTCGTTCACGTTGCGCGACAGAGTGTTGATCGCCACGCTTTGCTCGTTCAGCTTGTCACGGTGCTCGTCGGCGGTGCGCGACAGTTCGTTAAGTGATCGGGTATGCTCGTTGATTGCCCCGGACTGCTGATTGAGTATCCGCGTATGGTCATCGAGGATGACCCTGAGACCGTCCGCGGTCTCCGCGACCCGCAGCAGCAGTTGATAGACCGCCCCGATATCCACGCCGTTGCCGCTGCCACTCATCTGCCGGTCCGCTCCTGGCCGCGCATTGTATCGCCCGGCCGATTATCCGGCAATCACGTTACGAGGTCCTTTACGGCGGCGCCGGCGACATCAGGCCGGGCAGGGGTGCGTCGCTTGCCTGGTCGCCCAGCGCGCCGCATCCCCTGAGCCCCGCCCTAAGAAACCATGAACACAGTGCTTGGCTCTTCGTAGAATGCGAAGTCGCGCCGCAGCCGTCCCGTCATCGCCTCGATATACGGCGCCGTCGCG
>DATHNE010000303.1:0-8750 GCA_035486355.1 Acetobacteraceae bacterium | reverse complement strand
TCAGGTCCAACATGAACTCCCGCGCGTTGCCCTCGACCACGAGCCGGGATCGATGCAGACCGGATAGGCTGGAACCGGTGGGGCGGGACGGGCCCAGCTCTCCCACCGCGTCCATGCCAGATGGCCGATCCGAATAACCCCCAGCAGGACCGCGACCACCAGGGTGTAGATCAGGATGTTGCGCAGGAAGTAGCGGCCGCGCCACAGCAGCCATCCCACCGCGATGGCCAGTGGCACTGCCACAAAGACAATAACGAATTCGTGCTGTGTCATCTTGGTCCGGCTGCGTCATCCCGCCCGGGTCATCCCGGCTCGGGCATCACTGACCAGGATACACCGGTCAGCGGTGTTCGGTGCGGAGGCCAACCCAGTCCCGCGCGCGACGCGGCAGACTCATTCCTGCAGGCCGACAAGATCGGGACGTGCGCGCGCAACGTAGCCGCCGACATAGCCACCCGCGACCGCCGCCGCGATGCTCGCGACCCCCGCAAGCAGACGCTGCGCGATAGAATAGGTCGGCGGTGCAACCGCGGCGCTACCGCCGAAACCGACGAGCGTCGCCGCGCTTGGTACACCCAATGGCGCGAGCAGCAGGCCGCCCGTAACCATGTCCGCGAGGATGACGCCGATTGCGGCGCCGGCCCCAGTGGCCACCAATACCATTTGCTCCCGCTGTTCAGCCGGAACGATCGGCGGCAGAGACGGCAGCTTCGACGTGTCGACGCTCACGCTCGGTTGGGATGTGCCCTGTGCGAGGGCGGTCCGAGGCATCACCGGTAAGGCCGCCGCGAGCGCGGAAGCCATCAGCACAGTGGTGATCCTGGGTCGTCGCATCGCTTCGTATCCCTCTCAGTTGGTTCGGCCTGCGCGCGCCGTTCAAGGTGGCGCTATTGTGTCGCTTTCGATGACTTGGGCGCGGTCTCAGCCGCCACTTGGCCGCCTGGTACCATCCGTATGTTGTCGGACTGCGCGGCAGTGCGTCCGGGCGGGGTGTTCTGGGCACGCCAATCAACCAGCATTTGGTCGCTCAGCCGGCGCGCCGCGTCGATGACCGCGGCGGCATGCTGGCCTATCGGTGTCGCGACGATCACCGACCGTTGCCACAGCACCACGTAGCCGCTCTGCACCCAACCTGCCTGGACACTGAAGAACGACTCTTTGGCGTAGGCGCCCAGCAGCACCGCGGTCGCGCATTGGTCGGGACCAACACGGGTGGTGACGGCCGATAGCGTCAGCCGGTTGTCTGCGCCATTGCGCAGGGCAATGCCACTTCCGATAATGACGTGGTGCGCCGCGTCACCGATACCTTCCGGCTGCAGACCGCATTGCACGCCATCGGCCGTGATCTGACTGACACCCAACGTCGCGTCCGCGAAACCCGACAGGTCGGCCAATCCCTTGGGGGCCTCCGCCGCGACCCCGGCGCGCAGAATGCCCAACGACAACAAGGCCGCGCAGCAACTCAGTCGCGCGACCGCGGCAAGGCTGACGTGGATCGATCGCACGGCGGCACTGGTGTGGGATTCAATCATGATTTGGATGTGCTCTCTCACCTGCGGTCTGGGTTCGCATCACGTAACACATCCCGCGGCGGCGGAACACGCTACATTGCCATTTGACCCTCATCCAAGGCGTCATCGCCTGCCAACCGTTGCCAGCAGCGGCGGTGATGTTACGTCGCAGGCTTGATCGCTGTCGGGCAGACCATCGTGCTTGTGTCGGGCATGTCGGCTCCGTATGGTTTGCGCCGCGCTCGTGCCGCCGACCTACCCAACGCGGGCGGACGAGATTTGCGCGATTGGAGGGGGTACTTGCTGAGCAACATTCTGGTCTTTGTCATCTTTGCCGCGGCGTCGGTACTGACCGGTCCCGCGACGAAAGTGGTGACGGAGCTGATGGCACGTGGCGCAGTGGTGCAGGATGAGGGCGTGGCCCGGCCGGCACCAACGCCGCAGACGCCGGCATCACCTGCCCAGACCCAGGCTGTCGCGCCGATCGTTCCCGTGCTGGCGACCGCAACCCTGGTGACGCCGGCGCCGGCCGATTCGCCGCCGGTCGTGCCTGTCACACCCGCGGTGGTGCGGCGCGTGGCGCTTGAGGTCAACAGTGCCGAGCAACCCGCGGCGGGCACAGTTGATGCGGATATAAATCCATCCGCAACGCTTCTTGCGCTGACCGGCGACACACCGACACGGCGTGCCGATGGATCGGTGTTTCTGCCCATCACCATGCAGCGGATGGTTGGCATGCGCACCGCGATCACCCAGGCCGGGCAGTTCGCTGCCACCGAGGAAATCGCCGGGCGCATTGTCACCAGTCGCAATGTCGGCGCGTTAATCCAGGCAACCCAGGCGGGTGTGATCGAAGCCGCGGACGGCCAGGTTCCGCGCGTGGGTATGCGGGTCACGCCGGGCCAGCTTCTCGCCTATCAGCGCCCGGTCATCGACGCCACACAGCAGGTCGAGATCAACGCCAAGATCGCTGACCTCAAGGGTCAGATCGACATGGGCGAGCAGCGGATCGCGCGTCTGCGCGAGGTCTATCTGATCCGCTACCGCGAGAGTAAGATCGATGCGGTTGCGGCCGAGGTGGACAGCGACCGACGCCAGCTTGCGATCTATCAATCCCTGACAACCGACCGCGTGGAGATCCGGTCCAGCAGCAGCGGCGTCATCTCGCGCGTCGATTTCGTTGCCGGGCAGATTGTTCAGCCACAGACCACGCTGTTCGAGATCGTCGATCCGACGCGGCTTTGGGTCGAGGCAGCCTCGTTCGATCCCGCGCTGGCGGGCGACATTGCGAGCGCATCCGCCGTCACCGCCGACGGCCGTGTGCTGCCGCTGCATTTCACTGGCGGCGGGTTGCTGCTGCAGAACCAGGCGGTCCCGCTGCAGTTCGACATCCTGGGCGATGTCAGCAATTTGCAAGTGGGCAAGCCCGTCACCGTGATCGTCCAACGCCAGCACAGCCTGTCGGCCGGCATCAAACTGCCGCGCGCGGCGGTTCTGCACAGCGCCACCGGCGAGACCATGGTGTGGCAGCGTCTGTCCGCCGAGGATTTCATTGCGCGGCCGGTCAATATGATGTCGCTGGATGGCGACAATATCGTCGTCACATCGGGCCTGACCGCCAATATGCGCGTGGTGACGACAGCGGGCGAAGCGCTGGCGCAGGTGCGCTGAACGATGTTGCGCGATCTTCCACGGGCGCTTGTATTGGTCGGCGCGCTGACCCTCGCGGTGCCGCATCCGTCATTCGCGCAATCGGTATCCACGGCCGATTCGCCCATGTCCGTGCGGCCCCTCATGGCGCCTCGCATCGTGCCGCCGCTTGATCAGGAAATGTGGGCTGGCGTGTCCTATCGCCAGGCCCTGCTCGGCGTTGCCGTGCTGGGCGGCAGCGCGCTGCTGGTGGGTTGGCTCACCAGCTCGGCGATCTCCGGGATCACCGCAGCGGCCTCACTGGCGGCTGCCTATGTGGTCTATGATCCGGGCGTGACCGGCGTCGTGTCGCCGAGCGATCTGCCGACCCTGCGCGACATGTCGGCGAACGGCTCGGCACAGAGCGATAACTAGCTGAGAACCCTCGATCGCCAGTCCATTCGCTCCTGGCCGCCGAAGCTGGAGTTGCAGACCTCTTGGGTCCCATGCGGCCAGCTGAACGTGCAAAGGCATGTCCAGCGGAGGCGCATCATCGCGCCCAGTGGTCGGTCAGGTGTTGCGGGTCAGGATGTCGAAGGTCGTGACCACGACCTTCGACTAGAGCTCGAATCGAGCCTCACAAAGTGGCCTGACAGCGCGCGGACCGGTGATTAGCTGGCGGTCTTCTCGGTCTTAGCCGCGACGTGCATGTTATAGATGTAATCGCCAGCCCAGCCGCCGAGCGCGGCACCGACGATCACCATGCCGTGCCACATTGCACCCTGGAACACCAGGACACCCGCGACGACGCCAACACCGATCGCCGCCACTTCACTGGCCGTCAGTGCTTCGCCCGCGGGGCGGTTTGGCACCGACACATCGCCCATCATTGGCACCGTCATCGACGGCGTTGTGGTGGAGGGTTTCGTTGTTGCGGTGCCGCTCGGGGCGGCGGGGGACTGTGCTTGTGCCACGCCGGCGCAGGTAAGCGAGACGGCGAGGGTCAAACCCAACAGACGCTTCAGCATAAGTTGGTCACCTTTCCAGAAAATGAGGGTCAGCGCGCGACAGCGTAGCCAAGCACGCCGCCGATAACGCCACCAACGACCGCCGGCATGGCGAGCGCGGTGCGCCAAGTCCAACCGCCAGCGGCGGCGGGTGCGGCGGCCGCGGCAGGTGCGGCTGCCGGCGCCGCAGCGGCGAGATCAACGGCCGCGGCAGGTGCCGCGGCGGCAGCCGCCGGCACGGCGACGGGGACGGCAGCTGCGGCACCGGCGGCCGGGGCACCGGCGGCAGCGGGCGCCGCCGCGGCCACTTCCACAGCGGCGGCTGGCGCGGCGGCAGGAGCCGCCGCCGCCGCCGCACCTGGCGCTACTGCTGCAACATCGACAGCTGCCGCGCCGGCGACTGGGGCCGCGGCCCGCGCGGCGACGCCACCAGCGCCGCCGGCCAACGCGGCATCAGCCGCGGCGGGCACAATCAGCGGCCAGACCAGCGCGCCAACAACGACACCAATCACCACGGGAACGACATAACCGCCAATACCGCCGGATTCGGTTTGGGCCGGCATCGGCATCGGCGCTTGTGCGGACGCGGTCGACATCAGGACCGGCGTGCACACCAACGCCAGCGATGCTGCCGACGCCACCACGAGACGAGATTTCATCGACCCCTCCGCACCCTAATCATCCGTGAAGAAACGTTACTCGCAAGCCCCTCGCGACACAACCCTATTCATCACGGCTCACGATCGCTCTCATGGCAATTCGATATCGTAACGCATTGATATGACTGCGCTGCACCGCATCAACTGTCATAAACCACTTCCGTGATCATCCCGCTCTCCATATGCAGCAGGTTATGGCAGTGGAAGACCCAGCGTCCTGGATTATCAGCGTCGAACGCCACCTTGACCGAACCTTTGGCGGGAACTTGCACCGTATCGCGCATCGCTCCGGAGAACGCCTTGCCATTCAGCTCCACCACCTGGAACACATGGCCGTGCAGGTGCATCGGGTGGCCCATTGGGGTCTGATTGACGATATCGAAGACGACGCGCTCGCCCTTCTTCACGTGCAACGGCTCCCGATCGGCCCAGGCACGGCCATTGATCGTCCATCCGTAGGGGCTCATCGTTCCACCCAGCATCACGGGTAATCGCCGGTCGACACGACGTGCGGCGAGTGGCGTCAGTGCCGCGAGCCGTGCCTCGAGCTGCGTTGCCATCGGCTCCGATGTCTTCGCACCTATCGGCGCGATCTTGCGGACCTGCGCGCCAGGCGCGGCCAGGATGAAGCCGGTGCGCACGCGGTCGCCTTCACGTTGCGCCAGGACCGACACGACCTTGCCTGCCGGCACATCGATCATCAGGTCGATTCGCTGCGCCTCGGCCAGCGGGAAGCGCCGGCCACGTAACGGTCTCACCTTTTCGCCGTCGACCGCGATCAAGGTGCCATCGACACCATCGAGCTCCAGCCAGAAGATGGTCGACGACGCGCCGTTGATCAAGCGCAAGTGCACACGCCCATTGCGCTCGGTCCGCACCACGAACGGGTCGCTGAGCGTGCGATCATTCGCGAGATAGGCATCGTAATCGAAGTCATTCACGTCGGGCGCGTCACCGCCCATCTGCATGCCCGGCTTCATCGGCACTGCCTTGCCGCCGCCCGTGGCCGGCATCGCCATCCCGGGCATCGATCCGACCGCCCCGATTGCCGGCTTACCCGATGCCGGACCGCCCATGGCCATGCCAGACATCTGTCCGCCGGACATGCCCGCCATCGGGGCCGCCATCGGGGCCGGTTGTGCGCCTGCGACGCTGCTTGCTCCCATGCCGGCCATCGCCCCACCATTGACATCTTTCATCACCTCTTCCGGTGTCTTGAAGGTGAAGTCGTGCAGGATCACCGTGACTTCCTGGGCGTCTTCCTTCAGGTCCGCGGCGGTGCGCACGATCAGCGGACCGGACAACAACTGCAGTTCCTGCAGGCCCTGGTGCGAATGCATCCAATACGTCCCAGGACGCGGCGCGAAGTCGTAGCTCGCGGAGGTGCCGGGTGGGATCACCTTCTCCTCACCGGTGATGGCAACGCCGTCCTGCGCGACCGGTGGGGTCTGGCCGTGCCAGTGCACGATCGTGTCCTCGGCCAGGCGGTTGTTCAGGTCCACCAGGAAGCGCTCACCTGGATCGAGATAAAGTCCTGACAGGCCACTGTCCTGCAGCACGCCAAGCACTGTCGCCGCCTTGCCGTTGACCTCTAGTACACGCGTCACGGTGTTGAGCCGGATTGGTGTTTGCGCCGCGGCCGTGCGGATGGTGGCTGGCAACGCCCCAGTCGCGACGATGGATGCGGTGCCAAGCAGAAGCCCGCGACGGGGCAGCAAAGTTGCCATGGCGTATTCTCCCCTCACCGTATTGGTCCAGCTGGTGACCTCGTCACGCGAGGACGCCGCAATGGTGGCGCTGGTATCCCACGCCCATGACGGATCGAGAAGCAAGAATACCGCATGAGCCCGGGCCCTAGATCGTTACATCTTCATGTTGGCCATCGGATTGGCATTGGACGCTAGCGGCTGGGCGGAGATCTGCGTCATGGCGGCCTTCAGCTTCTCCGGATCCGACCATTGTGCCGCATCCTTCGGCGCCAATGTCCACCGCAGCCAGCCGTCGGGGTCGATCAGAAACTGAGTGCCCGCCAACTGATCGGGCGGCGCGTGTGCCAGCACCGCATAGGTCAGCCAGCTATCGTCTCCCTCGGCGACGCAACCGGGCATCTCGACGCGTCGTTTCATCAGCAGCACCTGCTGGATGGCCGACGGCGGAGGCGGATTATCATTCGGGCCCACGGCGACGAGCTGGACGAACTTCCCCTTGAGGTCGGTCAGATCGAACTGTTTGCCATTGCTGCACACCACTGCAAGCGATGGGGCCGCGACCGGTACGGTCCACACGCCCTTGCCGGCCATCTGGTACCCAGCGAGATGGGCGTGGATGAAATCGATCAGATTCCAGCGGTCGTCCTTCGACAGGATTGACCCCCAGGCTGGCATCACCTTGCCATGTGGCGGCACGTCGATCCCGTCTGTCAGCCACCAGAACAGGTCTCCGTCGGAATGCATCCAGACATGATCCTGGGTGAGGTTGGCTGGTGCCACGGGCAGCAGCTTGGCGGCCGGGCCGTTGCCTTCCCCGTCCGACCCGTGACACGGTACGCAGTTCTCCGCGAATACGTGGCTGCCTTGCGCGATGGAATCGACGGTGAAGCCACCTTGCGCGAAGTAGTAGCTGGCCGGATTGGCATCGGTGAGGATCGGATCGAGAAACGGCGCGTCGTTGATCAGCTTATTGCTGTACCACACCAGCCCCGGGATGAGTGCCACGGCGATCCAGCGCCAGCGACGGAACAGAGCGGCGCGACCCAGCAGCACCAGGGCGACCAGCAGCAGCGCGCCTGCTTCGATGAAGGCGTTGCGCACTTGCGGATCATCAAGGATCGGCCAGTTGGGACGCAACGGGAACGGCCAGCTCGGCTCTTCGTGCGTCGCCGGGGTGCCGGTCGCCAGCCAACAGGCGGCCAGTACGACCAACAGGCCGAGTGTTGTTTCGATTGCGATACTGATGGTCAGATGGCGGTTGGCCCGCCCCGCGTCCGCGCCGATCAGCTTTGGGGTGAGTTTGAAGCGATTGATCACGGCGAACAGGAACAGCACGCCAAACAGCACCAGTTTGAAGCTGGCGATCTGGCCGTATTGCGTC
Organism: Acetobacteraceae bacterium; assembly: GCA_035486355.1. Taxonomy (GTDB): domain Bacteria; phylum Pseudomonadota; class Alphaproteobacteria; order Acetobacterales; family Acetobacteraceae; genus Palsa-883. The sequence continues at coordinate 854 of DATHNE010000303.1, read as the reverse complement.
CCGATCAGGCCGGCTTCATTGCCGATCAGCGGCACGCCTTGCAGCCACGCGGTGACGGCGAGCACCAGAACGGCAAGCTGCCCGATCCAGGAAAAGTACCCCGAGGCGCGTGCCGCCCCCCCCCCCGGAAGCGCCTTGATCACCAGGAACAGCGGGACCAGCGCACCCAGCCAGGCACCGGCCGCCAGCACATGCGCCATCGAGGCGCTCAGCAGCACAGTGTCCTCTGCCGCCGCGGGATGTCCCATCCAGGACTGCACGACCACCGCCACTGCGGCCGGCAACAATGCCAAGCCGGTACGGAAGCGATTGGCCAGGGATCCTGCAAGACACAGCGCGACGATCAGCATGGCACCGCGGATCATCAGCGCGTGACCGTATCGTGTGTCGAGCAAAGCGATGGGCGTTGCTTGGATGGTGTCGGCAAGGCTGCTCGCGCCAGCCATTTCGGCCGCCTGGATAGGCAGCCAAACCAGGCCGAGCAGCACGGCGACCACCGCGCTGCCACGCACCAAAACTGCGAGCTGACGGGTCAGGCGGCGCACGGTCTCGGGCGGCGCATCGCGCATGGCCGCCGGCGCGACAATGCTGGCAATGACGAGCGAGCCGAACAGCAGCAATACCGCAGCAAAGTGCGCGCCGCGGGCCAGGGCAACAATCAGACCGAACATCAGGGACCGACGGAGAAGGTGAACGTGCCCTCGGTCTTGTGGGTGTCAACCGACGTGACGTGCCATTCGACGGTGTAGGCGCCAGGTTTCAATGGCGGCAGTCCGAGCAGGATGCGCTTCTGGTTGCCGGGCGCGTTGTGCAGGTCGTTGTTGTCGACGCGCGCCCCTGCGGCATTCTTCACC
>DATHNE010000302.1:0-3649 GCA_035486355.1 Acetobacteraceae bacterium | reverse complement strand
CCGCCACCTTCCCCCGCCCCGCCGAGGTATCAAACCCGCAATCCGTCCCCGCCAGCACGCGCGTCGGATCGCCCACCACCCGTGCCACTGCCTCGATCCGGTCCGCCACCACCTCGGGATGCTCAACAAAATTCGTCAGCGGATCGATCACCCCCGCCACGATCACCTGCCCCGCATCCAGCGGCAACGCGCCCAGGCACCGATACTCATGCGCATGCCGCGGATTGGCGAACGGCAGCACGAACCCGCCCACCTTCGCCCGCTGGATCGCTGGCAGGATCTCCTGCAGCTCCACATCGCAATCATGCGGCGCTTCGTAATTGCCCCAGCACACATGCATCCGCACCCGATCCCGAGGCACATTCACCAGCGCGGCATTGATCGTCGCCACCACCCGTTCGGCGAACGCCACGAAGTCACCCAACGGTCGATCCTGATATGAAACATGCCGCTCCAGCGCCAGGTCCGGCGCATCGATCTGCAACAGGAACCCCGACCGCACGATCGTTTCGTACTCGACGCGCAGCGCCTCCCCCAGCGCCGCCAGATATGCGTCTTCTGTGTCGTACCACGCATTCGCCATCGCCGCTGCGATGATCCCCGGCGACGGCGCTGTCATGAATGGCTCGGCGAACCCGCCCGTCGTATCCAGCGCCGCGCGGAAATCCGCGCACTCCGCCTCCACCAGCGCGCGGTCGAGATACTTCACCTCGCCCACCGCCTGCGGCAGCGTGCCGCGATTGCTCACCACCGGCTTGCCCGTGTCATCCACGCCCACCGCGGCGGCAAACCCCGGATAGCGCACGATGTCGGCCATCGGCGGGCGCGACCAGCCGCCGCCGAACCCGCTCATGCGCCGCCGCACATATAGGAAGAACGCCTCGCGCTGTTGCTCGCCGTTGTTGCCCACGTCGATGCCGGCCACGCGCTGCTTGCGCACCACCTCGGCCAGCGCTGCCTTGCCCATGCGGTCGAGCACGGCCTCATCCACCGCCTCGCCCCGGCTGCGCTGCACATACAATGCCGTCAACGCCGAAGGGCGCGGCAGGCTGCCCGTGTGCGTGGTCAGAATCCGCCCATCACTGCGCAGCATGCCGTCATCCCCCCGGTTGGTTCAGCGTCGCGCAGGGCCGGGAGCCTGCTCCAACGCCGTGTCGTGATGCAGCGACAGCACCACGACCATCCCCACCACGGCAAGCGCGGCGATGAACAGCAACCCGCCGGTGAAGCTGCCGGTGGCGTCCTTGATCGCGCCCATCGCGTACGGCCCGAAAAACCCCGCCAGGTTGCCCAGCGAGTTGATCGCCGCGATCCCAGCCGCCGCCGATGCCCCCGACAGGAACGCGGTCGGCAGCGTCCAGAACACCGGCAGCACCGCGAACACGCCGAACGCGCCCACCGACAGCGACACCATCTTTAGCACCGGATCATCCAGCAGGGTGGAGACACCGATGCCCAGCGCCGCCAGCGCCAGTGCGACCGCCGTATGGCCCTTGCGTTCCATCGACCGATCGGACCGCAGCCCGTACCACACCATGCCGATAGTACCAACTACGTAAGGAATTGCCGTGATGAGCCCGGTCTGCACGTTGCTGACGCCGAACGCCTTGATGATCTGCGGCAGCCAGAACGCCGTGCCGTAATTCGTCGCCACAGCACCGAAATACACCACCGCCAGCGCCAGCACCTTCGGATTGGCCAACGCCTGCATCACGCCGATGCGGTGCGCCGCCTCGCGCTGCGCCTGCTCCGCCGCCAGCCGCGTGGCCAGCCACTCGCGCTCATCGGCGGCGAGCCAGGTCGCGTCGGCCGGCCGGTCGGTCAGATAGAACCATACCACGCCGGCCAGGATCAGCGCTGGCACCGCCTCCATGACGAACAGCCACTGCCAGCCCTTCACCCCGGCCACCCCGTCGAAGCCCAGCAGCATCGAGGACACCGGCGCGCCGATCACCGACGACAGCGGGATCGCCGCCATGAAATACGCAATAATCCGCCCCCGGTACGACGCCGGGAACCACAGCGTCAGATAGAAGATGATGCCTGGGAAGAACCCCGCCTCGGCCGCGCCTAGCAGCACGCGCACCACGTAGAAACCGGTTTCACCGGAAATGAATGCCATCGCGCCCGACAGGATGCCCCAGGTCAGCATGATGCGCGCGATCCACTTGCGCGCGCCGAACCGCTCCAGCGCCAGATTGGATGGCACCTCGAACAGGAAGTAGCTGAAAAAGAAGATGCCCGCGCCGAAGCCGAACGCCGAGGCTGAGATGCCCAGGTCCTTGTTCATCGTCAGCGCCGCGAAGCCGACATTCACCCGATCGAGATACGCAACGAAATAGCAGACGATCAGGAAGGGCACGATGCGGGCGGTGACCTTCGCCAACGTGCGCCGTTCCAGCGCGTCAATCTGGGGCAGGGCGGTACTCATGGACATTTCTCCGCAGCCAAACCCGGACGCCATGCGTCAGCACACTGATCAACACAACCCGCACCGAACGCCCGACAGGTGTGCGCGAAGAACAGATCGCCACCCCCCGTCATGCCGGGCGCAGGCGCGGCATCCACGCCTTGCCTTCATGCAACGAATCCAGCGCCAACCGTCCGGTCTCTGGCATCACCGCACGCAAAAATTTGGCACCGAGGACGCCAAGGTCCCACGGAGGTCACGGCGAAGTGTGATTCTGGCGCTTCGCGCGGTGGCGCCCCATCATTGTGCAACGCTGTCAGCGCCATATGATAATGCGGCACCGCGCAAATATTCCTTGGCTGTCTGCGGCACTCAAAGGGAGCACGTGGCACGGTGTCTCCACCGCACCATCGCGCTGCACCCGCCAAAAACTTTTTGCCAAGATGCACGCAGATATCGCGAGGCTCGTCCGCCGTCCGTGTCAGATACCAACGGCTACTACAAATGACGCATCGACGCCCATGCCACCGTCATGACCCGCGAAGGCGGGCTATCCAAGACTTTCCAGTCGGCATCGGTAAAGTCGTGGATGACCCGGTCAATCCATCAGGCCCCTGGTACTAGCCACTGGAAAAGCTCTGCACCAGACTCCCTGCCACCAGCCGCCGTCCATCCACCAGCACAACGAAAATCAGCTTGGACGGCAGCGAAACAACACGCGGGGGCAGCATCATCCCGCCGGGCCGCTATAGCCATCACGCTCAGCGACACCAGTACCGCCATCGCGCCCGACATCCTGCCGCGCATCTTCGAGGCGTTCTTCACCACCCGCCGCGCCCAGGGTCAGCGAGCTGGGTCTGTCCACCGTGCTGGGCATCGTCCGCCCGTCAGGCGGCTTCATGGAGGTCGAAGGCCTCCCCCGGCAGCGGCATGCGGATCCTGTTCTATCTGCTGTGGCACCGTGCCGAGGAGACCGTCCGGCCGGCCATCCCGGCCGTGGCCCTGTCCGTGGCGCCGCGCGCCGGCGGTGGGCGGATCGCGCTGGTGGCCAAGGACGAAGCGCTGGTTCGCCGCACCCTGACCCGCGCCGGATGGCAGGTGCTAGTCTTACTGTGTCATAAAACCAGATGCCGTGTTTGACGCTGGCAGCAAGGACATCGCTGCACGCTGCGAGCGATGGCACGGGCGATGACGAGACGGACAGAAGCGATCGAGTTTGGCACGTGGCGTTCAGGTCGG
>DATHNE010000301.1:0-23160 GCA_035486355.1 Acetobacteraceae bacterium | reverse complement strand
CGATTTCGGCCGGATGGTTTGACCAGACCGCGTGCGGAATGGGTCGCAGACCGTCCGCAAGCAGGTCCTGGCCGGTGAGCACCGCCAACACGCCTGATGCCGTGCGGGCCGCCGCGGTGGCAATGCCGCGAACCCGCGCGTGCGCGTGCGGTGAGCGCAGCATGAGCGCATAGGCCTGGCCCGACAGGGTCACATCATCGCTATAGCGGCCATTGCCGGTGAGCAGACGCAGATCTTCGCGCCGGCGCACGGCAGCGCCGATACCGGTCTGCCTGACGTTGTCGGTCATGCACCTCCCCGTTCACGCGACGGGGCGCATGCTATCGACGGATCGGCGCCTCGGCCAGCGCGGTCAGAAGCGGGAGAACCAACCGCCGTGGCGCTCGCCCCAGCCGGTTGGGAAGCCGCTCATCCACTGCAACTCATCCACCCACGTGTCCGCGGTGGTCACACCAGCCGTGGTGGGGCGGGAAGCTGCCGCATCGGCTTCGCCTCGCGGCGCTGCGGTCCCAGCCGCGCGAGGCTGCCCGTCGCGTGGCCAGATCATGTGTCCTAGGTGCTTGATGCTTGCCATGAAGACAATATGGCATTTTTAGGGCGCGAATTGTGGCGATTCGCACAAATGTGACCAATTCTTCATGCGAGCACGCACGAACGCCGCCGCCAGCGGTCGTAGCCTCACGAAATTGTGTACCAAACTGCAGACCTTCGCGTCACCGGCCTGAGGCTAGGTGCGCCGACGCGCGTCCGGGCCGGCGCCTCACGCGGTGATCAGGTGCCGATACCGCCCAGCGCAAGGTACTTGATCTCGAGATAGTCCTCGATGCCATATTTCGACCCTTCGCGCCCCAATCCCGAGGATTTCACGCCCCCGAACGGCGCCACTTCGGTGGATATGATGCCCTCGTTGATACCGATGATGCCGTATTCCAGCGCCTCGGCGACGCGGAAGATCCGGCCCACGTCGCGCGCATAGAAATATGACGCCAAGCCGAACTCGGTGTCGTTGGCCAGTTGGATCGCTTCCGCTTCAGTTTTGAAACGAAATAACGGTGCCACCGGGCCGAACGTCTCCTCCTTGAAGATCATGGCCTCCTTCGGCACGTCGGCCAGCAGGGTCGGCTGGAAGAAGTTACCACCGCGTTCGTGGCGATGCCCGCCGGTCACCACGCGTGCGCCGCGCTTCAGGGCATCGGCGATGTGCTCCTCCACCTTCTTCACGGCATCGGCGTTGATCAGCGGGCCCTGGGTCACACCGGACTCCATGCCGTTGCCCACCTTCAACGCCTCCACCGCTGCCTGCAGCTTCGTTGCGAATGCGTCATACACGCCATCCTGCACCAGGATGCGGTTGGCGCAGACGCAGGTTTGGCCGGTGTTGCGGTACTTGCTCGCCATCGCACCGACCACCGCCGCATCCAGATCGGCGTCGTCGAACACGATGAACGGCGCGTTGCCACCCAGCTCCATGCTGGTCTTCTTGATCGTCGGCGCGCATTGCGCCAGCAGCTTCGCGCCAACTTCCGTTGACCCAGTGAAGCTCAGCTTGCGCACCAGCGGATTGGACGTGAGTTCGCCGCCCGTCTCGCCCGACGGGCCGGTGATCACGTTGCACACACCCGGCGGCATGCCGGCGCGCTCGGCGAGCACCGCGAGCGCCAACGCGGAGAACGGCGTCTGGCTCGCGGGCCGGATCACGCCGGCGCAGCCTGCGGCCCAGCCAGGCCCAGCCTTGCGGGTGATCATGGCGGCCGGGAAATTCCACGGCGTGATCGCGGCGAACACGCCGATCGGCTCCTTCAGCACCAGGACACGACGACCCTTGGCGTTCTGCGGGATAGTGTCGCCGTAGATGCGTTTGCCCTCTTCCGCGAACCACTCGATGAAGCTGGCGGCATAGGCGATCTCGCCCTTGCTTTCGCTCAGCGGCTTGCCTTGCTCGGCGGTCATGATCACCGCCAGGTCCTCGGTGTTTTCCAGCATCAGGTCGTTCAGCTTGCGCAGGATCGCGGCGCGGTCCTTGGCCAGCATGGCGCGCCAGCCGGCCTGCGCGCGGTGCGCCGCCGCGATCGCGCGGCGGGTCTCGGCCGCGCCCAGCGCGGGCACCTCGCCGATCGCCTCGCCCGTGGCAGGGTTCTTCACCACGATCGTCTTGCCGCTGTCGGCCTGCACCCATTTGCCGTCGATGCAGTTGGCCTGACGGAAGAGCGTCGGGTCACGCAGCGGCAGGGGGGAGGTGGGGTTCAGCATGGCGCGTACTCCCTTGTTTGCGGTTGTCCGATAGATAGGCCTGTCGGGCTGGGATGTCAGGGGTGGCGGCCAAGCGAGCAATCACTACGACGCAGGCCAAGAACCACGAAGGACCACGAAGTCGGGGGACACACGCGGCGGCAAAGCCGCGGCACAACGGTTACGTCGCTTCGCGCGGAGCGCAATAAGCCGCGTCGTCACATCCGCGGGCCCGATCTGACCCCGGCTTCGTAGTCCTTCGTGGTCCGCGGCCTTTTCGTGATAAGATCGTTGCTGCCGCATGATCCCACGTTGCCAGGCCCCCCAATGCCCATCACCACAGCACGGCTCAACTGGACCCTGGCCAATGCCCCGCGCCTCGACAGCAAAACCGCCATCGTCACTGGCGCCACGGGCGGCCTGGGCTACGAAGTCGCACTCGGACTCGCGCGCCTGGGTGCCACCACGATCGTGGCGGCACGCAACCCGGACAAAGGCGCGCGGGCAGTGACCTGTATCCAGCACGAAGTCCGCAGCGCGCAGGTTCGCTTCGAGCCGCTCGATCTCGCCAGCCTGGCCTCGGTCGCGCGGTTTGCCACCGCGCAGAGCGGCCCCATCGACATCCTGGTGAACAACGCCGCTGTGATGAGCCTGCCCACACGACGCCTGACCGAGGATGGGTTCGAACAGCAGATCGGCGTGAATTACCTGGGTCATTTCGCACTGACCGCACGGCTGCGTCAGGCGCTGTGCGCCGCACCAGGTGGCGCACGGGTGGTGCAAGTCGCCAGCCTGGCGCATCGGCGCGCGCGGCTTGGCCTGGACGATTTCCAGTCCGCGCGTGGCTACAGCCCGATGGGTGTCTATCGGCGTAGCAAACTCGCGATGCTGATGTTCGCGATCGAGCTGCAGCGTCGTGCGACGCGGCATCAATGGAACCTGCGCAGTGTCGCGGCGCATCCGGGCTGGTCCCGCACCCAAATCATCCCCAATGGCATGGGCGCGGGCGTGCCCGGGCTGAAGGCCCGGCTGGCCGAGCTGATTTTCAATGCGATGGCGCAACCGGCGCGCGACGGCGCGCTGCCGCTCCTCCTTGCCGCGGCCGCGCTGCAAGCCGAGGGCGGCGGCTATTACGGCCCGACGCGGCTGGGCGAAACACGCGACGGCGTAGGCCCGTCCTGGATCGCCCCGCAGGCGACGGACGCCGATGCCGCGGCACGTCTATGGGCGCTGTCCGAGACGTCGACCGGGGTCGCCTTTACCTAGCAACGCGATCGCGCGTTGGTCAGGGGGTCTTCTGGATGGAGAGGCCCGCACCACCCACGTTGATGTCGACCCGGTGTTCTCTCTGACGCTGCTGGTAGTACAGCACGCCCAACACGGTCACGGCGACCGCGAGCGCGACAATCAACAATGTGCTGACGTTACGATTCATGATGGCCTCCAATACCGGTATATGGGGCGCGATATGATCGGAACCGCATCATGTGTTCGTGCGTTCCTACGAGTCACGGAATTGTGGTCGCTTTGCCGCATCAGTCGCGACTGCGACGCATATCGTCGACCCGACCTCGCCGGATCAGAGCAAATCCGATAGGCTCGATCTGACGCCAACAAGGACCAAGATATGCCTCAGTTCGAGTACGTCACCGTCAACGTGTTCACCGGCACGCGTTTCGCCGGCAATCCGCTCGCGGTGTTCCCCGATGCGCGTGGGCTGAGTGACATGCAGATGCAGGCCCTGGCGCGCGAGTTCAACCTGTCGGAGACGACGTTCGTACTGCCGCCGGACAATCCGCAGCATCACGCGCGGGTGCGGATCTTCACGCCGAAGTTCGAGCTGCCGTTCGCCGGGCATCCGAATGTGGGCACTGGCTTCGTGTTGGCCTCGCGCATGGAGACCGCACCAGAGCACCTGGTGTTCGAAGAACTGGCCGGGCTGGTGCGCGTGCATTTGTTGCGGGGGAAGGATAAGGCGATCACTGGGGCGCGCATTGCCGCGCCGCGCGCGCTGTCGATCGATATCGCGATTCCGACCGCGCTGGTGGCGGCGTGCGCGAGCTTGCAGGTGGGGGACATCGCCACCACCGCGCATACGCCGTTGATTGCCTCGGTCGGCACGCCGTTCGTGATTGCCGAGGTGGCGAGCGTGGAGACGCTGTCGCGTGCCAGCCCTGACATCGGCGCGTTTCGTAGGGCCGCCGAGCAGTTCGGCGAACTGTCGACGCGGTTTTCGCTGCATCTCTATGCGCGGCGCCAGGGCGATGCGACGAAATTGCGCGCCCGGATGTTCGCCCCGCTGGGCGGCGTTCTGGAGGATCCGGCGACTGGCAGCGCGAACGCCGCGCTGGCGGCGCTGCTGACGTCGCTGGCACCGGGGGAGAACGCGGATCTACATTACGAGATCGAACAGGGTGTGGAGATGGGCCGGCCGAGCCAGATCATCGCAGGGGCGGTGAAGACGGCAGAAGGGCCGATACTGGCGACAGTGGCAGGGGAGTGCGTGAACGTGATGCGGGGAATCGTGGAGGCGTAAGGAGGCGTCATTGGAGATCGACGAGGACAAGATCGATCAGGCGGCGCTGGCCCTGTTGTGGCTGACGCTGCATGACGAGAACCGTGCCTGGAAGGGGCATGACTGGGGTGTGCTGGACCGGCTCTACAAGAAAGAGTTGATCCACGACCCGGTCGGCAAGGTTAAATCCGTCGTTCTGACCAAGAAAGGGATGCGCGAGTCGGAGCGGCTGTTCAACGTGATGTTCGGCAAGCCAGGCAGCTGAACGTCTTCGTCCGCAGCGAATAGCGCATGTGCCGCGGGAGCAAGCTCGCCGCCGGTGAACGGGTTGCGGATATGCACGTCCTGGAGCGCATTGCCGCGTGCCATGTCCTTGCTCAGGGTGGCCCTGCATTCGGCCTCCGCCGCGGTAGCCACCAGCAGGCCATCGCAGTATGACGCGCGCCCAACGCTTGCGATGCCGAGCGCCACGCGAACCGCACCGATCGGCCAGCCTTCGGGCGCGATCTCCTCCAATCGGCGCAGCAACGCCCGCCGCCGTTCGGTCAGCGCACGCCGCCGGCGGGCCGGTGTCAGCCGGGCCGCCGGCGTGCCGCTGCGCGTGATCACGAACGCCTCGCCCGCTTCCACTTCGCGGATGCAGCGGGAGAAGCTTTGGTTGGCTTCACGGAGGGTCAGGACCTTGGTCATGGGGACCATGTCGCACGCCGCGTGCGAATGCATGGTCGCGAGACAATCTGGCGGGGAGCCAGGTGAGGCGGGTCTCCGCCAGGGTCTGCCGCCGGCCACCGGCCCAGCCCCACCGTCCCCTTGCGCGGCGCGTGCAAGTCATAGCGACAACAATGCGTTACACTTCCTCACGCATTCGCGCCGTAATGTGATTAAACATCTTGTTGTGGGCGATCCCGCAAGCCGCCATATCGGCGGCACGGTCGTCTCGTCCCTGCACGGATGGCAACGATGCGTTATCTCGTCCTCGCCGCGCTGCTGCTTTTGTCGGGGTGCTACTATCCCCCATATGGTGGCTATTATTATGGTGGCTATCCGTACGCGGCACCTTATCCCTACGCGCCGTATGGATACAGCAGCGCGCCCGCCTATCACGGTTCCTATGCGCCGCCGCCCGGGGGGCCGGGGTCGCCCTATGGCGGTTCCTATGCGCCGCCGCCCCAGGGGTCAGCGTCGCCCTATGGCGGCGCGCCGCAGCTTCAGTATGGCATTCCCGGGCCTTACGACCCGCAGAACTGCGGCACGCCGGACCAACCGAGAGCTTGCGGCCGCGGCGGCTGACGCGCGGCGCTATTCCACCGTCACCGATTTCGCCAGGTTGCGCGGCTGATCCACATCGGTGCCCTTCAGCACCGCGACGTGGTAGGCCAGCAACTGCACCGGGATCGCGTGCAGGATCGGGGCGACGAAGGGATCGACGCTCGGCAGCACGACCGTTTCGGTTGCGATCCCAGACAGCTTCGCCGCGCCAACCGCGTCACTGAACACGATCACCTGACCGCCGCGCGCCGCCGCTTCCTGCAGATTGGAGGCGGTCTTCTCGAACAGCGGGCCGGACGGCACGGTGGCGATCACCGGCACATCCTTGTCGATCAGCGCGATCGGCCCGTGCTTCATTTCGCCAGCGGCATATCCCTCGGCGTGGATGTAGCTGATCTCTTTCAGCTTTAGCGCACCTTCCAACGCGATCGGGTAGCAATTGCCGCGACCCAGGAACAGCACGTCGCGCGCCTGCGCGATGCGATGCGCCAGCGCCAGGATCTCTTCGTCGCGTTCCAAAATCTCCGCCGCCCGACTGGGAACTTCCAGCAGTGCGTCGGTCATCGCGGCTTCCTGTGCCGCCGTGATCGCGCCACGTGCCCGCGCCACCGCCAGCGCCAGACAGGCCAGCACGGACAATTGCGCGGTGAATGCCTTGGTGCTGGCCACGCCGATTTCGGGCCCGGCAATTGTCTCCAGGACGGCGTCCGACTCGCGCGCCATGCTGCTTTCCGGCACGTTGACGATCGACAGCACCTGCTGATCCTGCTCGCGCATGTAGCGCAGCGCCGCCATCGTGTCGGCAGTCTCGCCTGACTGGCTGACCAGGATGCCAACACCGCCCTTCGGCAGCGGCGGCGCGCGATAGCGGAATTCGCTGGCGACATCGCCATCGGTCGGAATGCGCGCGACAGCCTCCAGCCACCACCGCCCGACGAGGCCCGCATAGAACGCACTGCCACAGGCACTGATGGTGATACGCGGCACGTTCGCCCAATCGATCGCCAACTTCGGCAGCATCACCGCGCGCGTTGCCGGGTTCACCATCTGGTGCAGCGTGTCGCCGATCACCGCCGGGTGTTCGTGCAGCTCCTTCTCCATGAAATGGCGAAAATTGCCCTTGCCAATCGCAGCACCGGTCAGCCGCGTCAGCTTCACCTCGCGCGTGACCTCGTTGCCCTCGATATCGAAGAATTTCGCGCCGTGGCGATCCAGCACGGTCCAATCACCATCCTTCAGATAGGCAATGCGGCGGGTCAGCGGCGCCAGCGCCAACGCGTCGGAGCCGACATACATCTCATCCTCACCGAAGCCCACCGCCAGTGGCGCGCCGTGCTGTGCCCCGATGATCAGCTCGGGATGCCCGGCGAAGATCATCGCCAGCGCATAAGCACCTTCCAGCCGGCGGAAGGCCGCGCCGGCGGCGGTGACCGGATCCATCCCCTGTTGCAGATGCAGATCGACCAGTTGGGCGACCGTTTCGGTGTCGGTTTCGGTGGAAAATTCCTGTCCCGCCGCCTCCAGCTCCGACCGCAGCTCGGCATGGTTCTCGATGATGCCGTTGTGCACCAGCGATACGCGTGACGTGCCGTGTGGGTGCGCATTGGTTTCGTTCGGCGCGCCATGCGTCGCCCAGCGTGTGTGGCCGATGCCGGTGCTGCCGGTCAGCGGATTGCGGTCCATCACGCCGGCCAGGTTGCCCAGCTTGCCCTCGGCGCGGCGGCGATCAATATGGCCGTTCACCAGCGTGGCGATGCCGGCGCTGTCATAGCCGCGGTATTCCAGCCGCCGCAGACTGTCCAGCAGCAGCGGCGCCGCCGACCGCGCACCAATCACCCCGACAATTCCGCACATTCAGCGCTTGCCCTTTCGCCTGTGCGGCATGCTCGCCGCGCGTCCTGGTTTGGTCACCTGCCGCTCACGCGCGATGGCCATCGCATCGGCCGGCACATCCTCGGTGATCACGCTACCGGTGGCGATGAAGGCCCTGTCGCCGATCGTCACTGGTGCCACCAGCGAGCTATCCGAGCCGATGAACGCGTGTGCGCCAATCGTGGTGCGGTGCTTGGCGGAGCCGTCATAGTTGCAGGTGATCGTTCCGGCACCGATATTCGTTGCCTCGCCCACCTCGACGTCCCCGAGATAGCTGAGATGATTGGCCTTCGCGCCGGCCGCAAGACGGGCGGCTTTCAGTTCGACGAAGTTGCCGACATGCACGCCGTCGCCCAACACGGTGCCAGGACGGATGCGCGCATGCGGGCCGATGATGCACCCCGGCCCGATTTCGCAGCCTTCCAGATGGGAAAACGCGCGGATCTCGCTGCCGGATGCCACGCGTACGCCAGGCCCGAACACGACATTCGGCCCGATCGTCACATCGCTTTCCAACACCGTGTCGGCGCACAGAAACACCGATGCGGGATCGGTCATCGTCACGCCATTCTCCAGCGCCGCGGCACGCAGCCAGGACTGCACCATTGCTTCGGCCTCGGCCAGTTCCGCTCGCGAATTGATGCCGCGCAGCTCGCCATACGGCGCCTGCACCGCCGCGACACGCGCGCCCTCCCCGCGAGCCAGCGCCACCAGATCGGTCAGATAATATTCGCCCTTGGCGTTGTCGGCGCGCACCGCGTGCAGCCAGCGCGCCATGTCGGCGGCAGACGCACACAGCACGCCTGCGTTGCACAGCCGCTCGGTGCGCTCGGCCTCGGTCGCGTCTGAATACTCGACGATGCGTTCGACGTATTCGCCGGCGCCGATCACGCGGCCATAGCGGCCCGGATCAGGTGGGCGCATCACCAACAGCGCCAACGCCGCGTCCCCAGCGGCGCGGCGCGCCAGCAGCCCGCGCAGCGTATCAGGACGGATCAGCGGGTTATCGGCATACAGCACCGCCACCTCGCCTTTGCCGAACAGGGTCGCGGCCCGCAACGCGGCATGCGCGGTGCCCAGGCGGTCGGCCTGCACCACGCTCTCATGTGGCTGCGCGGCCGCCCGAACCGCCTCCATCCCTGGCCCCACCACGACAACGGTGCGATCGAACACCGCCTCGCAGCTCTCCAGCAGATGGCGCAGCATGGACCGCCCAGCGATCGGGTGCAGCGCCTTGGGCAGCACGGACTTCATGCGGGTGCCCAGGCCAGCGGCGAGGATCACGGCGGTTGCGGGTATCGTCACACCCTGGTTCCCTGTCCCCAAGCTTCTACCACCGATGACATGCATCTGGGGTAACGGTCGAGCCTGCGTCGTGTCAAAGCACGTCTGCAATCTGTTCCGTCAATTCAAGTTTCGGAGTGATACACGCTGAGCCGCACCCTGCTTCTGGACCTGGACGGCACGCTGATCGACACGGTCCCCGACCTGGCCGCCGCGCTGAACCGGCTGATGAACGCGCGCGGGCTCATGGGTTTCACCCTGGCAGAGACGGCCGCGATGGTGGGCGACGGGGTTGCGAGGCTGGTTGCGCGCGCCTGCACGGCGCGCGGGCGGGCGACTGAGCCGGCCGACATCGCCGACTTCGCCGCCGATTACGCCGCGCACGCGGTGGTCGCGTCGCATCCGTTTCCCGATGTGCCCGAGACCCTGCGGGCGCTGCACGGCGCCGGCTGGTGCCTGGCGCTGTGCACCAACAAGCCCGAGGCACCAGCCCGGGCGCTGCTGGGGGCGTTTGGATTGGAAGACCTATTCGCCGCGGTGGGCGGCGGTGACAGTTTCCCGGTGCGCAAGCCGGATCCGCGCCACATGCTGGCGACGCTGGCGGCGGCCGGGGGAACGCCGCAGGCAGCGGTCGCGGCGGGCGATCATAGCAATGATGTGATGGCGGCAACGGGGGCTGGCCTGCCGTGCATTTTCGCCGCGTGGGGCTATGGCCCGCCGGAGATGGCAAAGGGAGCTGCCGCCGTGGCACATCGCTTTGCGGAGGTCCCGGAACTGGCGCGAGGGTTGTTGCGGGTGAGGTGTCGCTGACGCAGCGATCAGTTCTCGTTGCGTAACGTAAGCTCGCCCGGTCCGGCGTGGGTCATGTACATGGTTGCATCACCAAACCAGTCGGTCTGGAACACCATGCGCACCGGCACCGGCGGCATGCCAGGCACCGCCTGCGCCATCCACGCAGAACCATACAGCGGCTTGCGGTGTGCCTCATCGGCATCGCTCAGCATAAATCCCGCCAGCATGCGGCCCTCGAAATCGCAGCGCAGCGCCGGACCGCTGAACACCGAGCGATCGGTTGGCGCCAGCGTCTCCATGCCCACCGTGTGCGCCTCCACCTCGGTGACGCGACGTCCGTCATAGGTGTGCACCGTGGTCTCGCACCGCCCGCTCGCCGCCACGTGGCGCATCAGCTCGGCCAGCGCGCTGAGCGTGTCGATCGTGTGGGCCTGCAGATCTGTCGGCACTGGCTGGCGCTCAGCCTCATTCGGGGGTTGCAGATCGCGCACCTCCGGCTGGCCGTCGGCGTAGTCGATCACCGTCACGCGATGGTGGCCGCGCCAGAATCCGTCGCCGAAGAATTCCACCGGGGACGGCGCATTGTCCTGCCAGGACCCGCGCACCGTATTGATCTGGTGTCCCTGATAGAACACACCCACCAGCCCGGTGGTGCGATAGACCAGTTGCACCTGGTAGGACCATGGGCCGAGGCCGAATCCCGCCTGAACGTCGGCCACATGCAGGCCGATGGCGTAGGTGTCATAGCTGGCGTGAACGGCCCCATCGTCCGCCGCGAAGGCCGGAGACACGAAACCGAGCGCCAGAGCCAGGAACGAGGCGACTTGGCGGAGCATGGCGGTGATTTTATGCGGCGTCGCTGGGCAAGCAAGGCGACGGGGCGCGCATCAGGGTTGGCAGGAACGCCGGGGCACGCCAGCATCATGGCATGCAGATGACACACATCATCGTGGGGGCCGGCCAAGCTGGCGGCTGGGCCGCCATTGGCATGCGGCAGGCGGGGTTCACCGGCCGCATCGTGCTGATCGGCGCCGAAACATGGCGGCCGTATGAACGTCCGCCGCTGTCCAAGGCGATGCTGACGGCCGAGCCGTTGCCGGAGCTGCTGTATTTCCATCCGGAAGCAAAATATGCGGAGCTGGGGATCGAGCTGCTGCTGGGTGCGGCAGGCGAGGCAATGGATGCGCATGCGAAGAACATCCGGCTGAGTGACGGGCGTGTGCTGCAGTACGATCGGCTGCTGTTGGCAACCGGCGGACGCGCGCGCCGGCTGACGGTGCCGGGCGGTGAACATGCGATGACTTTGCGCACGCTGGAGGATGCACTGGCGATCCGCGCGCGGCTGGCACATGCGCCGCGCGTGGTGTGCATCGGGGCGGGGGTGATCGGGCTGGAAATCGCCGCGTCAGCGCGCGCACGCGGCGCCGAGGTGACGGTGCTGGAAGCGATGGGGGGCGCGATGGGGCGGACGGTCTCGCCGGAGGGCGCGCGCTTCATGGAGCGGCTGCATCGCGATGCCGGCGTCGCGCTCCGGTTCGGCGTGACGGTGGAGGCGATCGAGACGCGGGGCGATCACTATGTCGTGGTCTGTGGGGATGGGTCGGTGGTCGCGGCCCCGCTGGTGGTGGCGGGCATCGGCATGGAGCGGAACCTGGCACTGGCCGAGCGGGCGGGGATTGCGATCGACCGCGGCATCGAGGTGGATGAGTTCGGCCGCACCAGCGCGACGGATGTTTACGCGGCAGGAGATGCGACGGCCTTCTTCCATCCGCTGTTCGACAAGCGGCTGCGGCTGGAGGCATGGCGGCACGCGCAGAACCAGGGGCTGGCGGTGGGCAAGGTGATGTGTGGCGACACCACCCCGTATGACGATGTGCCGTGGTTCTGGACCGACCAGCATGGGGTGAATTTACAGGTGGCGGGACTGCCGGCCGAGGCGGCGCGGACGATCGTGCGGGTGGATACGCCACCGAAGGATTTTGTTGCCGTGCATCTGACGGCGGATAATCGTGTGATCGGCGTGACGGCGGCGAACGCGCCGCGGGAGATCCGAGCGGGGCAGGCGCTGATCAAGGTGGGGAAACCAGTGGATGTGGCAAGACTTGCGGATCCAGCGGTGCCGTTGCAACAGTTGATACCGCGATAACAATTATCATTGCGAGGAGCGAAGCGACGAAGAGCAATCTCGTGCCAACGTGGCTTCACCGTTCGTGCGCCACCGCATCGAGATTGCTATTCGTCGCTCCGCTCCTCGCAATGACAGTGAGAAGGCAGCATGCACCTGAACCTCGACCACATCAGCCAGATCGCACTGCCTGTCACCGATGTCGACCGTGCCGAGGATTTCTATCGCACGGCACTCGGCTTGCGGCACCTCTATCGGTTCGGCGACCTCGCGTTCTTTGACTGCGCCGGCGTGCGGCTGCTGCTGGAGAAAACGCTGGACGTCGCCAGCGTCACGCGCAGCTCGACGATCTATCTGCGCTGCGCGGATATCGCGCTCGCGGTGCGGGAGCTGAAGCAGCGCGGTGTGATGTTCGACAGCACGCCGCATCTGATCGCGCGAATGGACGATCATGATTTGTGGATGGCGTTCTTCCATGATCCGGACGGGCACACGCTGGCCCTGATGCAGGAAGCACCAAAGGGCTATCAACCGCCGGCGCAGGAAGCTTAATGTCGGGCGAAGGGGAGCGATATGCCAGATGTGACAGGCGGGTGTTTCTGCGGCGCGGTGCGGTTCAGGTTCGCTGAACCACCGGGCATGATGCGTATGTGCTGGTGCCGTGACTGTCAGTATCTGGCGGCGGGCAACGCGTCGGTGAACGCGATCTTCCGCACCGAAACCCTTGAGATCTCTGGCGACGTACAGACCTACGAGAGCATGGCGGACAGTGGCAATGCGATGCGCCGCCGGTTCTGCCCGAAATGCGGCACGCAATTGTTCAGCGAATCAAGCAGCCGTCCGGGGATGATGGTCGTGCGCGTGGGCGCGCTGGACAATCGGGAGATCGGGCCGCCGGCTGGGGTGATCTGGACCGGCTCCGCACCGTCCTGGGCGCATATCGATGCTGGTCTGCCGGCAACGCCAGGGCAACCTGGGGCGGGGTCCCTTGTCACGCCGGCCGCCTCCGAGATGCCTTAGGGCGGTTGAGGGCCGACCATTTCGCCCGTCATGCCGTGGCTTGGCCCACGCCATCCACGGCTTACCTTGGCGGGCGACCGAACGCGTCGATGCCGGGCCGGAGCCTGTCCTCGGGTCGGCCTTCGGCCGAGCCCGGGCGCCCGGCATGACGTGGAGGCGACTACGATCGCTCAGGCCACGGCCGCGCGCTGTTTGCGGCTTTCCGTGCGCAACTGACCGCACGCGGCCAGGATGTCGCGGCCGCGCGGCACCCGCACCGGCGAGGCAAACCCCGCATCCATCACGATCTTCGCAAATGCATCGATCGCCGCCGGCGTCGATGTCTCGTAGGCACTGCCAGGCCAGGGATTGAACGGAATCAGATTCACCTTCGCCGGCAACCCAGCGATCAAACCCACCAACCCGCGCGCATCAGCCGGCGTATCGTTCAGCCCCCTCAACATCACATACTCGAAGGTGATCCGCCGTGAGTTCGACGCGCCCGGATACCGCCGACAGGCCGCGATCAGCTCCTCAATCGGATACTTCCGGTTCAACGGCACGATCTCATCACGCAGATCATTCCGCACCGCATGCAGCGACACCGCCAGGTTCACGCCCAGTTCGGCCCCGGCACGATCCATCATCGGCACCACGCCCGAGGTCGACAGCGTGATGCGCCGCCGCGACAGTGCGATGCCCTCATTGTCCATCAGAATGGTGATTGCCTTGGCAACGTTGACGTAGTTGTACAGCGGCTCGCCCATGCCCATGAACACGATGTTGGACAGCAGGCGTCCCGCCTCGCCACCCTTCGGCGTGTCGGGCCCAGGCCACTCGCCGTAGGAATCGCGCGCGGCCATGAACTGCCCAACGATCTCGGCAGCGCCGAGGTTGCGGGTCAGCGCCTGCGTGCCGGTGTGGCAGAACCGGCAGGACAGCGTGCAGCCAACCTGGGAGGAGATGCAGACCGCGCCGCGATCTTCCTCGGGGCTGGGGATATAAACCGTCTCGGCTTCCTGCCCGTCACGGAAGCGGAACAGGAACTTGCGGGTCGAATCCTCGCTGGTCTGCGCCACCACGGTCTCCGGCCGGCCAACGATGAAATGCTCGGCCAGCTTCGCCTGCAATGGCTTCGCGATGGTCGACATCTGCGTGAACTCGCTCACGCCGCGATGATACATCCAGTGCCAGAGCTGCTTGGCGCGGAACGGGGCTTCGCCGATCGCCACCAACGCGCCGGTCAGCTCGGCGCGCGACATCCCAACCAGATCGGCCCGCCCGTCACCAAGCTGTGCCGGTGGCGGATCGAACAGCGCCGACTTGGCGAGAATACGCACCCGCTCGGCCTCGGTCAGGTCCAGGAGCGTGGTGGACATCAGCGGGCCGGGCAGGCCTTGTTGATCGCGGCATAGGCGGCGCTGAAGCCGCGCAGGCTGAAGGTGTCGACCACGCGGGCGTCGCGCGGACCGGGTGATCGGGCCTGCGCTCCATTGCCCTTCTGCAACGCTGCGATCGCTGCCTTGCCGTCGCGCGCGAAGGCGTTGCGCTGCGCGGTGTAGAAATCGAAGCCGGCCTGGTCGACCTGCAGTGTCACCGTGGCATTGGGCGCATAGGCAAAGCCCGCGGTCAGCGCGAGCTCATCACGGCCGGTCGGACGCTCGGTGACGGTCAGCACCACCTCGCCGCGCCCGGGCAGCTTGGGCACCGAGTTCGAGGGATAGGTGAAGGCGTAGCAGACCGTCGCGCCACCCTCCTGGTGGGTCGCAGCGGTCCAATCGTCGAACGTGCCGAGCTTCTTCGGCCCGGGCGCGGACTTGGGCGCGGCCGGGTGCGGCTGGGCGAGCGCTGGGCCGGCAAGGCCGATCAACAGACAGGCAAGCGAAAAGGACGAGGTGCGCATGGCGGCACAGATACGTCCTGCGACGGGTCGGGACAACTGGCCGCGCGTCATCACTCCGTGTTCGCCGGTGTATCGGGCGCCAGCCAGGCCGGCCGGGTGCGGCGGAACCGCGGGGCACCGTGACCGGGCGCGGTCACCGGCACCGGCGCTGCGCTGCTGCCGACGGGGCGCTCGGCGAACCGGCCGTGCTGTAGCAGCCGGTCGTACAGCACCAAGGCGCCAGCCACCGCCAGATTCAGCGCGAAACGGGTCGGAATGCGGATGACGTGGCCGCAGCGTGCCAGGAGCGCCGGTGACAGGCCGGATCGCTCCGGCCCCAGCACATAAGCCGCGTCGAGCGGGTGGCGGAAAGACGGCAGGTCGGTCGCGTCCTCCAGCAGTTCCACGCCCACCAGCGTACAGCCCTGCGGCAAGGCCAGCGCGTCCAGATCGGCGAACCGCCACAGCGGCACGTGTGCCGGGGTGTCGGCGGTGTCCGCCGCGCGGCTGCCGCGTGCATCCCAGCCGGCGCCAATGCTGAAACAGAACGCCGCGCCGAAGGCGTGCGCGGTGCGCAGCAGGGCGCCGACATTGGCGGGCTTGGAGACGCCCTCCATGCCAATGCCGAAGTAGCCCCGCGCCCTGGCTTCCGTCATCCCGCCGGTCTATGCCGGGCGCATGAGTGACGCAACCGATGCAAGGCTGGCGGCGCAGTACGAGGCCTATCCCTACCCGAAACGCGACCCACGGGACGAGGCGAAGCGGCTGATCGTGGGCAGCCCCGGGCACCTGCGTGAGATCGACCATTGGATCTTCGGTGCGACCCGGCCGGCGTCCCGCCCACTGCACGCCCTGTTCGCGGGCGGCGGGACCGGGGACGGGACGCTGATGTTGGCGCAGCAGATAGCGCGGGCCGGGCGGGCTGGGTCGGTGACCTGGTTGGACCGGTCGGCGGCGTCGCTGAAGATCGCCCAGGCGCGTGCCGGCGTGCGCGGGCTGAGCAACATCGTGTGGGAAAGCCGGTCGCTGCTGGACCTGCCGGGGTCCGGGCTGGGGCCGTTCGACTACATCGACTGTTGTGGGGTGCTGCACCATCTGCCCGAGCCGATTGAGGGACTGCGCGCGCTGACCTCGGTGCTGGCGCCAGGCGGTGGGCTGGGGCTGATGGTCTACGCGCCGCACGGGCGCACGGGCGTTTACATGGTGCAGGACGCGCTGCGCCTGCTGGCGCCAGCGGCGGAAACGCCAACGGCGCGGCTGGATACGGCGCGGCGCGTGATGCGGCATCTGCCGGAGACTGCGTGGCTGCGGCAGAACCACTTCCTGGACGATCACGTCAACGGCGGCGATGCGGGGTTGTACGATCTGCTGCTGAACCCGCGTGACCGTGCCTTCACAGTGAAACAGTTCGTTGCGCTGCTAGCCGAGGCGGGGTTGCGCGTTGTGTGTTTCGTCGAGCCGCTGCGCTACGATCCCGCCACCTGGCTGCCGGATCCGAAACTGCGCACGCGGGTGGAAGCGATGGATCCGATTGATCGCGCCGCGCTCGCCGAGGCGCTGACCGGCAACATCAACGCGCATATCGTCTACTGCGTGCGCGCGGATGCTGTGGTGGAGCGCGCCGATCCCACCACACCGGACGCGGTGCCGATCGGGCGTGAGGTCACCGGCGAGTATCTCGCCAGCGTGATCCAGCCAGACGGCACGCTCACCATGGCGTTCGATGGATTACGCGCGCCGATCCCGTTGCCGGCGATGGCGCCGGCGATCCTGCGCCTGATCGACGGCGCGCGCAGCGTGGGCGAGATCAGCCGCATCCTCGCCGAACGCGGGTCGAACCCGGATGCGTTCACGCGGGCGTGGAAAGCGACGTTTTCGGCACTGGAACGAGTGAACCGCCTGCTGCTCGCCGCGCCGGCGTAGCGCGCCGAGCCGCCTGTCACGAACGTCATCAACCCGATAATGCAGCGTAACTCGATAACAGCGAATTTAAGTTACATGATTTGCATCTGAGTTCGCGGCCTCATATCTGCGGGACGCCATAGACCGCAGGGTGGCCCGCCCATGACAACAACGCGTGTACTTATGACGACGGCCGCGGTGGCCGCTGTCATCCTGGCAGGCTGGGTGGTGCACGGGCGCACCGCGACGTCCAGCACCGCACCACTGTCACCGCCGGCCGTACCGGTGACCGTCACACCCGCCAAGCTGCAGGACGTGCCGGTCTATGCGCGCGGCCTTGGCACCGTGGAGGCGTTCAACATCGTCGTGGTCAAGGCGCAGGTCACCGGCACGATCGTTGCCATTCCGGTGCATGAAGGCCAAGAGGTGCAGAAAGGCACCATCGTCGCGGAGATCGACCCACGCCCTTACAAGGCGGCGCTGGATCAGGCGATGGCCCAGCGCGCCGAGGACATTGCGCAACTGCAAAGCGCGCAGCTCGATCTGCGTCGCTTCCAGAATCTGGCCCAGCGGCAGTTCGCCCCGGTACAGCAGGTCGATGACCAGCAGGCCCTGGTGAACAAGCTGGTCGCGACGATACAGGCTGACACCGCGGCGATCGAAACCGCCCAGATCAATCTGGATTACTGCAGCATCCGCGCGCCGATCAATGGTCGCATCGGGTTCTACCAGACCGATATCGGCAATCTCGTCCAAGTCACCACACAGACCGGAATCATATCAATCACGCAGGACAAACCGATCTCCGTCGTGTTCACGCTGCCAGAAGCGCAGCTTCTGCATATCCAGGATCAAATGGCGAAGGCCACGCTGTCGGTCATCGCCTACAGCAGCGATGACACGACGCAACTGGGCGAAGGCACACTGTCCACGCCGAACAACACCATCGACACCACCACCGCGACAATCCAGCTCAAAGCCACGTTTCAGAACGAAAATGACAAGCTATGGCCAGGTGAGTTCGTGAATGCGCGGCTGCTGACCGAGACCCTGCACAACGCTGTCACGGTGCCGCTGGCGGCGGTCCAGCACGGACCGGACGGGCTGTATGTCTACACCGTGGGGACCGACAACACCGCGAAGGTGCAGCCGGTGACCGTCGGCTACCAGGACACCAACACAGCGGTGATCACCAAGGGGCTGCAAGGCAACAAGAACGTGGTTGTCGCAGGTCAGTCGCGGCTGTCGTCCGGCACACGCGTCGCGGCAAGTACGGCCGACGCGTCAACCGCCAGCCTTGGCACGCCGCCGCCGGCCGTCGTGCCAGACCGTCACACCTAGAGCGCCGCAGCATCATCATCGAACGCCCAAGGACGACTGTCCCGCTATGAGTGTCTCCACACCGTTCATCCGCCGGCCGATCGCAACATCGCTGTTGATGTCAGCGGTTTTCCTCGCGGGGCTTGCGGCGTTTCCCTTGTTGCCGGTGGCGCCGCTGCCCAATGTCGAGTTCCCGACATTGACGGTGACCGCGAACTATCCTGGTGCCAGTCCACAGACGATGGCCTCGACCGTCGCCACCCCGCTCGAGACCGAATTCGGCCAGATGCTGCCGGGCCTGTCGCAGATGACCTCCACCAGCGTGTCGGGCACCAGCCAGATCACGCTGCAGTTCGATCTGTCCACCAATATCAACAACGCCGCCACCCTGGTGCTGGAGGCGATCAACGCCGCCCAAGGGTCACTGCCGAAGGGCATGCCATCACCACCGACGTTCCGCGAGGTGAACCCATCGGATGCGCCAATCCTGATCCTGTCGATGCAGTCCGACGAAACGCCGATCACCACAGTGGACGATTACGCCGAAAACCTGTTCGAGCAGCAGCTGTCGCAGCTTCCCGGCGTGGGCCAGGTGCTGGTAGGCGGTCAGCAGACGCCGGCAATCCGGGTGCAAATCGATCCCGCCAAGCTCTCGTCCACCGGATTGACGCTGGAAGACGTGCGTACCGTGTTGACCAACGCCACGGTCGACAATCCGAAAGGCAGCATCGACGGGCCGCAACAGTCGTACACCATCTACGCCAACGATCAGCTCACAACTGCGGAGCCGTACAACAACCTGATCGTTGCCTATCGCAACGGCGCGCCGATCCGCATTGGCGATATCGGCCGCGCCATCAGCGGCCCGCAGAATCGAGAGCTGGCGGCGTGGAGCAACGGCAAGCGCGGGGTGCTGCTGCTGGTCTTCAAGCAGGCCAATGCCAACGTGATCAGCACCGCGGATGGCGTGAAAACCCGGCTTGCGCAGTTGGAGGCGAACATCCCCCCCAACGTGAAGGTCAGCGTGCTGTCCGACCGCACACTGACCATCCGCGCCTCGGTCAACGACGTCGAATTCACCTTGATGCTCGCCATCGGACTGGTGGTGATGGTGATCTTCCTGTTCCTGCGGAATGTGTGGGCGACCATCATCCCGAGCGTGACGATTCCCGTGGCCTTGGTCGGCACGCTTGGCACGATGTATCTGTGTGGCTTCAGCCTGGACAATCTCTCGCTGATGGGCCTGACGATCGCGGTGGGTTTCGTCGTCGACGACGCCATCGTCATGCTGGAGAACATCTTCCGCCATATTGAAGAGGGCATGAAGCCGTTCGATGCCGCGATCAAGGGCGCGGGCGAGATCGGCTTTACCATCGTGTCCATCAGCTTCTCGCTGATTGCGGTGTTCATCCCGCTGTTGCTGATGGGCGGCATTGTCGGCCGGCTGTTCAGAGAATTCGCCATCTGCGTAACGATCACCATCGTCATCTCGGCCATCGTGTCGCTGACGCTGACGCCAATGATGGCGTCCCGTTTCCTGGCACCCGAGCGACACACGCACGGACGGATCTACCGTCTGATCGAAGGGATGTTCGATGGGATGATCCGCTTCTATGAGCGGACGCTGGATGTCGCCCTGCGCTTCCGCTTCATCACGCTGCTGGTGTTCATCGCCACCGTATCGCTGGCCGTCGTGCTGTTCGTCATCATTCCAAAGGGATTTTTCCCAGACCAGGACACGGGAATCATCATCGGTACCACCGACGCGGCACAGGACATCTCGTTCGACGCCATGTCGGCGCTGCAACAGCAGATCAACACACTCGTGCTGCACGATCCGGCCGTGGCCACGGTCGTTGCCAGCGTGGGATCCGGCGCGGGCGGCCAGACTGGCAACAACGGCCGTCTGTACATCACGCTGAAGCCGTGGGACCAACGCGACGTCAACGCCAACCAGGTCATCGCGCGGCTCGATCGGACCACGGCGAACGTCAAGGGCATCCGCCTGTTCCTGCAATCGGTGCAGGACGTACGGGTGGGCGGCCGACTGGGCCGCACGCAGTACCAGTATACGTTGGAAGATGCGGATGCATCGGAACTCAATACCTGGGCGCCTAAAATCCTCACCAAGCTGCAAGGCCTGCCGCAGCTCGCCGACGTGACCTCGGACCAGGAGATCGCCGGCACGACCGAGACGCTGACCTATGACCGCGACCAGGCGGCGCGCTTTGGCGTGCAGCCGGCCGACATCGACAACATCCTGTATGACGCCTTCGGCCAGCGCGAGGTGGCGCAGTATTTCACCGGTAACAAGGCGTACTACGTCGTTCTGGAAGTGCTTCCGACCCTGCAGGGGGAGCTGGCGACGTTGCAGAAACTTTATGTCAAGTCCAGTACCGGAACGGCCGTGCCGCTGTTGACGCTGGTGCACGCAACGACTGTGCCCGTGCAGCCCGTGGCGGTGAACCATCAAAGCCAGTTTCCAGCGGTCACCATATCATTCAACCTGAGAGGCAATGCGGCACTCGGCGATGCGGTGACCGCCATCAACCAGGCCGAGGCGCAGATGGGCGTGCCGCCGACCGTGGAGGGCTCGTTCCAGGGCACCGCGCAGGCATTCCAGTCGTCGCTCGGCAGCGAACCTTACCTGATCGCCGCGGCGCTGATCACCGTCTACATCATCCTGGGCATTCTGTATGAAAGTTACATCCTGCCGCTGACGATCCTGTCGACACTACCCTCGGCCGGTGTCGGCGCGCTGCTGATCCTGGTGCTGTTCGGTTATCAGCTCACGGTGATCGCGCTGATCGGCATCATCCTGCTGATCGGCATCGTAAAGAAGAACGGCATCATGATGGTGGACTTCGCCATCAACGCCGAGCGGCGGGATGGTATGTCGCCTGATGCCGCTATCCGCCAGGCGTGCCTGCTGCGCTTCCGGCCGATCCTGATGACGACGATGGCGGCGATGCTCAGCGGCCTGCCGCTGATGCTGGAGAATGGTGCCGGGTCGGAGCTGCGCAAGCCTTTGGGGTTCGCGATGGTGGGTGGGCTGGCGTTGAGCCAGATCCTCACGCTGTACACGACGCCGGTGATCTATCTGTATCTTGACCGGCTGCAACATTGGCTCGCGCCACGTCGCGCGGCGCATATGTCCAAGCTCGCGGCGATCATGACGGCCACCAGCGAGACGGCGGACTGACCATGAGCGTACCCGCACGCGGCCGGCGGTCGCTTGGCTTTCTGCTGCGCGAGAGTTCGCTGATGCTGCGCCGGCGTTTCGTGCATCATGCGCGCAAAGCCGGGCTGCCACTCAACCGATCCGAGGCGAGCCTGTTGTGGCATGTGTCGCACGAACCGGGGATCATCCAGGCAGCGGTCGCACACCATCTCGACATGGAGACGATTTCGGTCGCGCGGCTGGTCGATGGACTGGAGCGTGCCGGGCTGCTGGAGCGCCGCGCACATGCGGTTGATCGGCGGATGCGCACGCTGTGGTTGACCGAGACCGGAGACGCGGCCGTCGCACGCATCCGCGGCATCAACGAGATCGTCCGCGCCGAGGCGCTGGATGGCATGCCGGCACCGCAACGGGAGGCGCTGCTGGATCTGCTGCTGATGATCCGAACCAATCTGGCGCAGGTGACGGAGACGGAGCGGTCGAACGCGGCGTGATACCAACCGGCGCAAGCAAGGAACCGCCGCTCTTGCCACATCATACCGGGCGAAGGCCCGGCACCGCGCCTTGGCTTGGTGAGGCAAACAAAGCCGAGGAGGCCGGTGACAAGCACCGCCATGTCGTGGCGACCGGTCGCGCGGTTCGCCGCCTGCTATGACGCCAGGGCGGCACCGGCTCAAAACTCCAGCAGGTTGTCGCGGAACTGGGTGTGCGCGTACTGCTTGCGGACCAGACCGCGCTTCTGCAGGGCCGGCACCAGCCCATCGCAAATCTCGGCCGTGCTGCGCCGGCTGACATTCGGCATCGACAGCAGGAAACCGTCGCCGCCGACTTCCTCCATGATCTCGCCCATCTGCGCGGCAATTGAATCCGGGGTGCCGACAAGGTCGATCGACTGGCCCGAAGTGCTATAATCCACCATCGCCTCGCGCAGGGTACGCTTGCCCGCCCGCACCAGGAACTGGCGCAGGCTTTCCTGGTGGCCGTTGGTGCTGAGCTCACCCACCGGCGCGTCGAGGTCCATCTTCGAGAAATCGATGTTGGTGATCCAGCCAAGACGCGCCAGCGAATATTCCAGGTTCTTCTCGGCCGCCACGTTGCGACGGCGCAGCAGCTCCTGCGCATCCTCGTCCGTCTCGCCAAGCAGCGGCCCGACCAGATACAGCAGCTTGCAAGATTTCGGATCGCGCCCGCACTCCTTCAACTTGCTGATGATGCTGGCGCGATACGCCTTCATCGCATCGACGCCCTTCGGGTGCGACACGATGGTGTCGGCCCATTTCGCGGCGAAGCTCTTGCCGCGCTCCGATCCGCCCGCCTGCGCAATGACCGGCTGGCCCTGCGGGCACGGACCGGAGTTCAACGGCCCACGACTGCTGTAGTAGCGGCCCTGGTAGTCGATCGTGTGCACCTTGGTCGGATCGATCAGCATGTGGTTCTGCTCGTCAGCCACGATGCAGCCGGGCTCCCACGACCCCCACAGCTGCTTGCAGATTTCCACGTATTCCTCAGCCATCTCGTAGCGCTGGTCGTGCGGCGGCAGGTGGTCCATGCCGAAATTCATCGCCGACAGGTCGGAGCTGCCGGTCACCATGTTCCAGCCGCCACGACCGGCGGAGATCTGGTCCAGCGTGCCGACGATGCGCGCCACCAGGTACGGCGCGTAAGCGAAGGTGGAGAGCGTCGGCACGATGCCAAGCCGCGAGGTCACCATCGCCATCATGGTGGCGACCACCGACGGCTCCTGCCGTGGGATCGACATCCCGTTCTTCAGGAAGAAGTCGCGGCCGGTG
>DATHNE010000300.1:0-14855 GCA_035486355.1 Acetobacteraceae bacterium | reverse complement strand
CTACACCGTGGCGAAGGTGCTGCAACACGGTGCGCTCGAGTTGTACCATTTCCACGGCGATGCGCTGACCGATCCGCAAACCCACGCGCTCGCCGCCCGCGTGCACACCGTGCCGGACAACAACCCAGACGCCAACGCGCTGGCGCCGCAAACCGTCACCGTGCGTCTCACCAATGGAAGCGCGCTGACCTGGCAGTGCGCCACCATGTTCGCCCACCCCTCCCGCCCACTGGATCGCGCGGGGCAGCTGGAAAAATTCCATCGTTGCTGGGCGCGCGCCGCCACCCCGTTGCCCGAAGCGAACCGCGCGCAGGTGATAGCGATGGTCGATCACCTGGAGGACCTTGCCGACCTGCGCCGCCTGACCGCGCGTCTCACACCATGAAGCAAATGTAACCAATTTTGCGGCAGGAGGGGTTGCTTAACGACCGTAGAGTATAGTAGGCGCCACCATGCCGCAGAGCAGTCCAAGGTCACGCGGCGGATGGCCGCCAATCGTCGGTGGGCGATCAACAATGACGGCCGCAGGCACGGCCACGGAGGGAGACGGATCAAGATGGGTATTCTGACCAATACGTCTATTGGCCGGCGGCGGCTGCTGCAGGCGGGTGCCACGGTAGGCGCGCTGCAGATCGCCTCGCCCTATATCATCAAGGCGCGTGGCGAGCAGTCAATCAAGCTGGGTTGGATCGATCCGCTGACCGGCAGCCTGTCCGCGCTGGCCGTGAGCGAAACGGAAGGCGCCAAATATACGGTCGCGGCGATCAACAAGAATGGTGGCGTGCTCGGTCGCCAGTTGGAACTGCTGGTCGAGGATTCGGCCAACGATGTCGGCACCGGTGTGCAGAAGGCCCGCAAGCTGATCGATCGCGACAAGGTCGATGCGATCTTCGGTGACGTGAACTCCGGTATTGCTTATGCGATCATGGGTGTAACGGCGGAAAAGAAGATCTTTCACATCGTGCCCGGCGGTCACACTGATCCGATCACCGGCAAGGATTGCAAGTGGAACACGTTCCGCGTTTGCAACACCACCGCGATGGACGCCGCGGCCATCACCAAGACGCTGGTGCAGAAGTTCGGCAAGCGGTTCTTTTTCATCACGCCGGACTATGCCTACGGTCACACGCTGCAGGAGAATTTCGTCAAGAACCTGAAGGCGCTGGGCGGTGAGTTCCAGGGCGATATGCTGCCGATCGCGGCCACCGAGTTCTCGGCCACGCTGATCAAGGCGAAGGCCTACAAGCCGAACGTGCTGCTGAACAACATGGGCGGCCTCGCCCAGATCGACTGCATGAAGCAGTTCGTCCAATTCGGCATGAACAAGGAAATGGCGCTCGGCGGCGCGCTGTTTGAGATGGAAAGCGTCAAGTCGGTGCCGAAGGAAGCGCAAGCCGGCTGGTGGGACTTCGAGTGGTGGTGGAACCAGCCCGGCGTGCCGCACGTGGCCGAGTTCGTCGCTGATGTGCGCAAGGAAGTCGGCAAAACGCCGACCGCGCGGCATTGGTTCGGCTACGTCGCGATTCACAGCTTCAGGCTGGCGGCGGAAAAGGCGAAGTCGTTGGAAGGGCCGAAGCTGGTGGCCGCGCTGGAAGACATGGAGCTGCCGCCGGAAGTGGCGCTGCAGCCGGGCAAGGTGACCTATCGCAAGGGCGACCATCAGCTCATGCCGGCCATCTTCACCGGTGAGGTGCATCCGCCGACAACCAGCCCAGACGACATATTCACTATCGCGGCGGCCGTTCCGGGTGAGGAAGCAGCCGGCAGCGTAGCCGACACCGGCTGCAAGATGGTTTATCCGTCGTAGCTGGCGCGTGATGTGCGGGTTCCGCTGCCGTGCGCCCATGGCGCCGGCAGCGGACTTGTTTCCAGCCCATTGAAACCCTAGTCAAAGAATCGGCCGATGTTGCAACTCGTGCTGTTCAACGTCACCAACGGACTGATCATCGGCGCGTTCTACGTGCTGATGGCGCTTGGCGTTGCGATGATCCTCAACCTGAGTAGCGTGATCAACTTCGCGCACGGCAACTTCCTGGCGCTCGGAGGTTATTTCGCTTTCATTATGATTCCCTACACGGGATTCTGGATCGCGCTGCTGCTGTCGCCACTGCTGGTTGGGGTGATCGGCTACATTATCGAGCAGACGATGGTGCGTCGCGTCTACAACCGTGATCCGGTCTACAGCCTGCTGCTGACCTTCGGCCTGTCCTTCATCATCCAGGATCTGTGCCGTTACTTCTGGGGCCCCAACGGTCTGCCACTGACCGTGCCGGACAGCCTGTCGCAGGGGCTAAGCAGCGACCTGTTCTTCATCACCGGCTATCGCATCTTCATGATGGCGATCGTTATCATCGCGGTCGTCGGATTGTTCGCCTTTCTGCGGTACACACGGCTTGGCGTGCGGATCCGCGCGGGCACGTTGGACCTGGATACCGTCGCCGCGCTCGGCATCAATGTGCGCCTGCTGCGGTCGTTGAATTTTGCCTTCGGTATCTTCCTCGCCGGTCTCGCGGGCGTGCTGGCCAGCGGTCAGATCGGTCTCAATCCAAACATGGGTGACGACCTGCTGCTGCCAGCCTTCATCGCCATCATCGTCGGCGGCGTCGGCAGCCTGACCGGCACGCTGCTCGGCGGCCTGTTGATCGGCGTTGCCTCGGCCCTGACGACGGTGTTCTGGGCCAGCGCGCAGGAAGCGGTGATCTACGTCATCATGGCCTTGGTTCTGCTGATCCGTCCACGCGGGTTGATGGGCGAAGAAGGAATGTTCACGTGAGCGCCGCGACGCTGAAGGTGGCTATGGGTCACCCGAAAGTGCCGCAATGGACCACCGCTGCTGTGGTCTGGGTGGCGTTGCTCAGCGCGCCGTTATGGCTTGGCTTAATCGGTGGCTACACCGCGCTCGCCTCGCATGTGGTGGTGATGGCGCTGGTGGCGATGGCGCTGAACTTCCTGCTCGGCTTCACCGGCGTGATGAGCTTCGGCCATGCGGCGTATTTCGGGTTGGGCGCTTACGGTGCGGGCCTAACGTTGCGCTATCTGTCGGACAACACCTGGTTCGCGATGCTGAACGGCGTCCTGCTTGGCGGTATCGCGGGCACGCTGCTGGGGTTGCTGATCTGCCGGCGCCGAGGCGTCTATTTCGCCATGGTGACAATCGCGTTCGGCCAGATCTTCTACTACATCGCCTATCGCTGGGACGACTTCACCGGCGGGTATGACGGGCTACGTGGCTTTTCGCGCCAGCCGCTGCACATCGGCCCCTGGACGATCGACATCCAGGGCAATGGCACCCTGTTCTACTATTTCGTGCTGTTTGTGTTCGCCATCAGCGTCGCGTTGATGACCTTCCTGCTGCGCTCGCCATTCGGCCGCACGCTGATCGCGATCCGGGAGAATCAACGCCGCGCCCAGTTCCTTGGTATCAATGTCGACAAGCATATCTGGCTGTCGTTCTCGATCTCCTGCTTCTTCGCATCCACCGCCGGCGCGCTGTATGCGCTGCTCAACAACTTCGCCGACCCCACGTCACTGCACTATAACCTGTCCGGCGTGATCGTGATCATGGTGGTGATGGGCGGCATGCGCAGCTTCTGGGGTCCGCTGGTCGGGGCTGCGATCTACGTGATGCTGCAGGACTACATTTCGTCCATGACAGTGAACTGGATGAGCTTCGTCGGACTGATGTTCGTGATGGTGGTGATGTTCTTCCCGCGTGGCATCTTGGGCATGCTGCAGCGGAGGCCCTCGACATGAGCATGTTGGAAGCCCGCGGCACCAGCAAGGCGTTTGGCAGCCTGATCGCGGTCAACAACATCTCGCTGAGCGTTGCGCCCGGCGAACTGCGGGCGATCATCGGCCCGAATGGCGCCGGGAAGACGACGTTCTTCAATCTGCTGACCGGTTTCTTCCCGCCGACCTCGGGTACGATCATCCTCGATGGGCAGGACATCACGCGCAAGACCGCGACCCAGCGGGTGAAGCTCGGCATGGGCCGTACGTTCCAGATCACCGAGATCTTTCCGGAGCTGACGGTGCACGAGAATGTTCGCATCGCGGTGGAGGCAGCGTCCGGCTACAGCCTGCATATGTGGACCAGTCGCCATGATGCCGTGCGGGTACGCGCGGGGATCGATGAGATCCTGACGATGACCAATCTGACGACGAAGGCCAGTCGTCTGGTCGGCGAACTGTCGCATGGCGATCAGCGCGCGGCCGAGATTGCCATGGCGCTGGCGTTGAAGCCGCGCGTGCTGCTGTTGGACGAACCCACCGCGGGCATGGGTGAGCAGGAGACCTATCAGGTCGCCGGGTTGATCCGCCGGCTGCACAAGAACAGTGCGTATACGATTGTGTTGATCGAGCACGATATGAAGGTGGTGTTCAACCTGGCCGACCGCATCACCGTGCTGACCGAAGGCACCATGCTAGCGGATGGCACGCCGCAGGAGATCGCCAGCAACCCGGCCGTGCAGGCCGCCTATCTGGGAACCGCCGCATGAACGCGATGGAGGCCGAGGGGCTCAACACCTATTACGGCAAGAGCCACATCCTGCATGACGTCGGACTGGTGGCCGCCGAGGGCAAGATCACTACGTTGCTGGGACGGAATGGGGCTGGCAAGTCCACGACGATGAAGACGCTGATGGGGCTGGTGCCGGCGCGCACCGGGCATGTGCGGATTTTCGGCCAGGAGGTCACGCGCCTGCCGCCCTTCCGCATCGCCGCTATGGGGGTGGGTTATGTGCCGGAAGGCCGCCGGATCTTCCCCAACCTCACGGTGAACGACAATCTGCGCGTGCCATTGGAGCGCCCTGGTCCGTTCACCATCGAGCGCATCTATCAGTTGTTCCCGCGCCTGGCCGAGCGCAAGCAGAACCGCGGCCGGCAGCTCTCGGGCGGCGAGCAGGAGATGCTGTCGATCGCCCGCGCGCTGCTGATCAATCCGCGCCTGCTGATCCTGGACGAACCGTCGCAAGGGCTCGCCCCGCTGATCGTGCGCGAAGTCTTCCGCATTATTGCGCAGATGCGCGCGGACGGAATGACCGTGTTGCTAGTGGAACAGAATGTCCGCGCCAGCCTGGACGTGGCGGACCACGCCTATGTGCTGGAGAACGGTGAAATCGTTTATTCCGGACCTGCAGCGGAATTGGCATCTGACGAGGATCGCATCCAGGCGCTGGCGGGTGCGTCCGCTGAGGAATGGTCGCTGGACGAGCTGCTGCCGTCGTAGGGCAGAATGCCATTCGCATCCCGCCGTGTGGGGGTGGCGGAACGCGTAGCGCTTTCCGCCCACTGTGGCGATTATTTCCGGCGCGGTGAGCTCACCAGATCCGACCGTCCGACCAGGTCTGACCGGCCCACCAGATCGGAGCGCCCAACGAGATCCGACCGACCGACGAGGTCCGATCGTCCCACCAGATCCGACCGCCCGGTGATGTTGTTGTCGCCGGCCATCTCCGGCCCCAGGAAAATATCGCGCATCCAGCCGATAGTGATGTCGATCCGCACGCTCATGTCGAGCTGATCGACCGACCACATCAGGACGCTCGCCACGAAGGCCTCATCCTGGAATTCCACGCCGAGCTGGCTCAGGGTTGGTGGCGTCGACCAGCCTGGCGGCATCGGCGCGCCCGGTCCCCACACCAGCATCACGGTCGGCGCCGTCAGCTTGAAATAATTGCCCAGATAGCTGAACCCATAGATGCGGGCGAGGCCGCAATCCCCAGGTTGCGCAGCCGCCAGACGCGTGATCAGCGGGTTCGTCGAGGGCGCCGTTGCGCCGAGATCGCCGAGTGTCAGTCCGGTGAAGACCCGGCCAAACAGCCGGATGGCGGACGGTGCAAGCAGTGCTTCGTTCAGTGTCGCGCCCATGCAAGCCTCCCAGCAATCAGCTCTGACGGCCGCCTCCTAGCATCGGATCCGCTCCGGTAGAAGCGTATTCCGTTTTGGCAATGGTCTATTCACGCAATATTGACGCTGCCCAACCCGTCATGGTCCGGCACCGACCGATGCGCATGCGGCATCAGCCGTCGCATGGCGATAAACGCGCGCGGATCGCAGCAGGCACGATCCGGCCCCGGATGTGGCACTTCCGCGACATACAGCCGGCCGCGCCGTTCGCCGCGTGGGCTGCCGCGGCCGGGCTCCACCGCGATCCCCAGCACCGGCCGCGGATCGATGCCGCGCCAAAGGAAATGATCCAGCAACGCCGGCAGGTGGCGTGCCTGTCCGAGCCCCGCGGCCGCTTCCATGAAGCGTGCCGCAACGATCGGAAAGCTCAGCGTCTCCGGCCGCACCGTTAGGATCACATGCGCCATACCGCGCGCGACGATATGGCGTGCATCATCCAGCGCGGTATGGAAGCCCTCGGCGAAGCGCGCGAATGCCTGGGCGGACTCACCGTGCACCGCCGCCATCGATTGATCGACGTCCGCGCGTGTCCAGCCGCGCGCATCAGCCTCGGGCGCGATCAACCGGCGCGCCGCCAGCCCGTCCTGGTAGAGCTCCACCAGGCAATCAAACATCGCGCCGGTCAGCGGCTCGGCGATCGCATGCTGGTTGCGATGCCGGCCCGTCGGATCGTTCCAACTGCCGTCCGGTGCCATGTACAGACCGACCACATCGGCCATCGTCCTGGTGTTCGACGCCAGCCGTACCTGCTCGCTATCGGAATAGGCGCCGATTCGATTCACGATGTTCAGCATATAAAGATTGCCGTCTGTCTGCGTCAGTAGCTGACGCGTCACAGAGGGAATCTCCATCATGCCGATCAGCCCGATCAGATCGGAAAATGATTCATGAAACGCTAGGAACGGCTCGGTGGCCTGGCTGTCCTCGGGGACGCCGATCATCGAGAACATGATGGCATGCCCGGTCTCGTGCGCGACCACATCGAAGTTCAGGCAGAATGGCTGCTCACGTCCGGTATGGCTCGGCTTCTCGCCCATCTCGATAAAACCGGGCCCGGAATGGGCATTTTCCCAGTGCACGAACGGTACCAGTTCCAGCCGTGGAATGCGCGGCGCGTGCCACCAGATCACCTTACGCCCCAGGTAGTGCTCCCAGATGTCAAGCGTGTGACGTACCGTGCCATAGAGATGCGCGGCCAGGAACTCCGGCGCATCCACGGGAATGTGGTCAAAATGCCCGCCCGGGCCTGGCAGCGCCGGCGGATAGGACGGGCCGCGATACGGCGGCACGTACTCCGGCGGATCGTACTGCGTGTCCTTGCGCAGCGGATGCACCGCATACATCCACGGATCGGACGGGCCGGGGCCGATCGTGCCGGGCGGCAACGAGACCTCGACCACCTCCGGCTCGGCATAGCCGGCCGCGTAGGCGGGAAACAGCCGGAAGCGCGTGCCACCTGTCATCGCTGGGCCTCCGCGAACAGGTAATCGCGCCAGACCGCCTGCGTAAAGACCTGATTGCTGGGCCAACCCTGCGTGCGCGCCCAATCGGCCGTGGAGCGGGGCGGCAGTTCGCCCAGACGCGCGCCGAAATACCAGTCCAACGCGGCCGCGAGCGCCGGCCCAGCCGGCGGTATGTGCGCGCGACTAACCAGCGCCTGTTGCTTGGCCCGCGCGCGCGCCAGCAGCGGCGCGAATTGTCCCGCGAGCCGCAGATGCTCGATCAGCGCCGCTGCCAGTGTCGCGCCGCCCTTGCGCCCGGCGGCTTCCACTGCGACCTCCCGGTGCAGCAGCCGCTCCAGCCCTGCCACGTCCAATGCGTTGTCCCGCATCCAGTCGTCCAGCTCCGAACGCCGCAGCAGGCCCAGGCGCGTGCGGAACCCGTCCAGCGTGGCCGTGATGTCAGCCGGCGCTACGGGTGCCATCGTCCGTCCCAGCACCGCACGCTCGGCCGCCTGATGTGCGCGCGGATCAAGCCGCAGCTCCTCCAGCACCAGCTCTTCATCCACTGTCAGCACCGCCACGGCGCGAACGAACTGCTCCCACACCAGGGCGCGCTCGAAGCGGAATTGCGGCTGGAACGCGGGTGGATCGGTTGCCAGGAGCGCCGCGATGGCATCAAGCAATGCCAGCGCATCCAGGCGCTTCTGCGGCACGCGCCCTGTTGTCAGCCAGGCGCGCAATCGTTCCGCCGCGGCATCG
The DNA here is from genome assembly GCA_035486355.1 of Acetobacteraceae bacterium. GTDB lineage: Bacteria > Pseudomonadota > Alphaproteobacteria > Acetobacterales > Acetobacteraceae > Palsa-883. The sequence continues at coordinate 6,744 of DATHNE010000300.1, read as the reverse complement.
CCCAGCACGGCGTGCGCCTCACTCTGCATCCGCGCGAAGCTACGGTCCGGAAAGTGCTGGGCCTTCACCGCCGCCAGCAGCGCATCCCGCCCGACGCGATCTATCCTGCCGTCGGCTACAGCCGCGTCCAGGCTCGCACGCAAATCCACCATCGCGTCCGACAATGGCGCACCACCGGCCTCGGCCGGCGCATGAATCACTGCGACCTCGTCATCATCCTCAAACGCGTTGGCCTCGCCCGGCCAATGCCCGGCCTGATACGCCGCAAAAATCCGCCCCACGCCTCGCATGCCGAACGGCGCCAGCTCCGCTGCGCGTAACGCCCCCATTGAGGCCGCGCCGAACAGGTGCACGCCCTTGCTGAGCGCCCACAGCAGCTCGCGGTGCCAAACTGCCGGCACGTCCAGGAATACCCCATCGATCAATCCGATCGCGCGCGGCCGATGCGTCTGCATGGCGCGATACACATCGCCCTGACGCGCGGGCGGCAGATATGTCGCATCCAGTCTCTCAGCCGCGGCGGCACGCGGCAACGTCGGTCCCAGAAAGATGACCGCGCTCATACCGCTGCCCGAGCCCGCGGGCCGGGCGTATAGGCGCCATCGTCCGGCGTCCAGGGCCCTTCCAGCCCCGGCACGATCACCCGTGCCACCGGAACGCCGAACGCCTCCTGCGTCAGGTCGACGTACGCGACCTGCCGCACCCGCGCCGCATGCAGCCGCGCCAGTGCGATATCCAGGTCATGGCGCAACGTCGCCCCGGCCCAGCTTGGTGTCTGCGCGAATAGGCGACGCGCCGGCGTGCGGAGCCACTCCCGCGCCGTCGCTTGCCGTTCCGTCTTCGCCGCGAGATCGTAGCCCTCCGGTGCGAAATCATCCCGCGCACCGGAAATCCGCGTCAGCCGCGCCTGCGCCGCCTCGGTCAGCGCCCGCGCCAGCGCGATCTCGCGATCCGCATGACAGCCCGAGCCAAGCTCCGCCTCGACGCCCCCATCCGGCGCCACTGCCAGCGCAATGAAGCACGGCAGCGCCATGTCCGAGGTCACATCCCACACCCGCACAGCGACGCTGGCCGCTCGGTACCGTTCCAGCACGGCACGATTGAGCGCGCTGTCGACACTGTCCAAGTCTAGCACCGTGGCGTCACGCACCCGCGCCCCGCCAGCGCGCCATACGGCGATCGCGTCACGCTCCACCACTTCGTACAGCCCGTGCAGTACCGCCTCCAGCCAATGATTGCCGGAGGCGAGCCCGTTCGTCGTCGCCTGGAACCACCCGGTCCCCGGCGGCGCCGGATGCGTATAATCGGCGCCCACCAGTTCCTGCGGCACGAACAGAGTTCCGCCGCCCATCAGCTCCCGCGCCTCCGCCCACAGAATGCGCACATCACCCAGCACACGACCCGCCGAGCGTGGCAACGCCGCCGGGTCCATCGCGCCCGGCACCTCACCGGCCGCCGCCAATCGCAACGGCAGCGTCATGGTTTCGGCATGGAACGTTTCCACCGCCTCCATCACCGCCGAGGCCTTGGCCGCCGCCAGGCTGATCCCCTTGCCCTGATGCACCGCGATCGAGCGCGAATTCGGCCGCGTCGCCGCGGCCACCGGAATCCCCAGCACATCCAGCCCGGTCAGCACCGCGACGCGCGTGATCCCCATGCGCGGCGCCAGCGGCAGCACGCGCGCCAGTGTCGCCACGGGATCGATAATCCGATGCGTACCGGCATGAAACTGCTTCGTGCCGTCGCCCCCGTTGTCATCACGCGTCGTCGTTGTGTTCAGAGGTTGCTCCGCCCGATCGTGGATACGATCAGGCTACCAGTACGCCCTGGGTCAGTGCACGCGCGGCGATCAGGTCGGGGCCGTCATCGTCCTCGGTGATCCGCGCCAGCGCCTTGCGCAACTGTTCCGCCGCCGCACGTCCCTCGCCACGCCGACTGTCGAGCCGGGCAGCGGTGACCGCGATGCGCAGGCCGAGCATCGGCACGTCCTGCGCCGTGGCCAGCGCGTCAGCCTCCGCCAGCAGCGTCGCGGCTTCGTCCATCGCGTGCGGATCGGCGGCCAAGGTCATGTCCGCCAGGGTCCGAATCAGCTCCGGCATCCAGAAGCCAAACCCGCGCTCGGCAAACGCCAGCCGCTCTCGCCGTAACATCTCCGCTGCCTGCGCCGTCTGTCCCGCCGCGCCCATCGCCTCAGCACGCAGGCACAGATACAGCGAGAAATCCTCGGTCGTACCGATGTCTTGCTGGCGCGAGAATCCGTCTTCCAGGATGCGCAGTCCGGCGGCCGGATCATCCTGCATCGCCACGCTCCAGCCGCGGAAGATCAATCCTTTCGCGCGATGATCCTGCAGGTCCAGCTCAGACGTGAACGTCACCAGATCGCTGGCGTGCTGAAACACCGCCTTGTGCTCGCGCCGGTAGACCCGATGCAGCAGCCGTATATCCATTGCGTGCAGCTTGCTGCCGAGATGGTCCAGCGTATCCGCCCAGGCCATCGCGCGCCGCTCGCTTTCCATCGCACTCGCCGGATGCCCCTGCATCCACTGCACCTGCGCCAGTTCCCCATATGCACAAACGCAGGCATCGTGATTGCCGTAGACGCGCGCATGATCGCGGAAATCACCTTGCGCGTAGATTTTCAGTCCGGATTCGATATGCTCACAGCAGCGCTTGAAGTCGCCCGCGGCATAATCAGTCGCCCACTTGCAATGATGCGCCTGCAACAGCAGCTCGGCATCCTCGCGCATCGTGGCGCGATCCAGCAGAGCCGCCGCGCGTTGCCGCTTCTCGCGGAAGTCGCGCGACAGGCGCCACCATCCCCAATAGATCGGGAAATGCGACCGGTCCTCGGCCATGTCGTTGCACAGCGCATAAGCCGCCGCATACAGGTCCTGCGTCTCGGCGGCGCCCGGTCCGCGCAGCGCGATCAGCGCCGGCCCTAGCAGCGCCATCAGCGCCACGCGCAGATCCAGCACCGTGCGGTTCGCTGGCAACCGATCCAGCCCCGCCAGGCCGCGCCGCAGCATGCGCGTGGCCTCGGTCAACGCCGAGCGTGCCAGGCTGCGTCGTGCCGCCTCCAGCCACAGCGCCGCCGCTTCTTCCGCCTGACCCGCCTCGGTCAGATGTAGCGCCAGCAGCTCCGGTTGCTGCGATGCCGCCGACGGGTCCAGCCGTTGCAGCGCGCGTGCCACGCGCAGATGCAGCAACTGTCGGTCATCGCGCAGCAGACTATCATAGGCGGCATCGCGCAGCAGCGCGTGGGTGAAGCTGTAGCCCTCGCTGCCGTCCACCGTATCGGGATACAGCACGCCGGTATCCACCAGCGTCGCCAACGGTTGATTCAATGCCTCGCCGGGCATGGCCGCGACGGAGGTCAACACATCGCGGCGCATGCTGCGTCCGATCACCGCGGCGATTTGCGCCACATCCTTGGCCACGCCAGACCGGTCGAGCCGCGCCATCAGCGCCTCATGCAACGAAGCCGGAATGGCCTGTTCGGAGATATCGAACAGCGCACTGTCTGGCGCGGTCTCGGCGCCCGCCAGCAACATGGAGCGCCCGACTTCCTCGATGAACAGCGGCACGCCGTCGGTCTTGCGCGCGATCAGCCGTGCCAGCGAGGCAGGGACCACGCGGCCACCAAACAGGCTTTGCACCATCACGTCGACATCACCCGGCGACAGCGACTTCAGTTGCAGCACCATGGTGTCGCGCCCGCGCGTCCACGGCGCGTCGAACCCATCACGCGCGGTGAGCACCAGCAGCAGTCGGCTTTCGACGATGTCGCCGATCAGCCGGTCCAGCAGCTCCCGCGTCGTTGGGTCCAGCCAGTGCAGGTCTTCCACCACCAGGCACAGCGGCTTGGTCGCGGCGATCCGACGCAACTGGTCGTGCAGGATCGAGAGCAGGCGTTCGCGCAGCACCGCAGGTGCCAGCGCCGGGGTCGGCTGTTCGGGTTCAATGCCCAGCAGCTCCTGCACCAGTGGCAGTTGCTCGAGGGTATCGAGCCCGCTGCCGATCAGGAACGCCGCCAGCTTGTCCCGTTGCGTCGCCGGCGGCTCCGATGTATCGATCCGCGCCAACTGCCGTAGCAGAACAATAACCGGACGTAACGGACTGTCCTCGTCGAACGGCGAGGCGGCCAGTCGTTCGGCGTGGATGCTTGGCCGCTCGTTGAGGAAATGCTCCACCAGGCGCGACTTGCCGATCCCGCCGCCGCCAACCAGCAGCACGGCGTTGCCTTCGCCGGTCTGCGCGCGCGTCCAGCGTTCCGCCAGCACCGCCGATTCGGCCTGGCGATCGAAGAACGGCGTCAATCGTGTGGGCCGGCGTGCCGCGCCGATCGCCGCGCTCTCGGCTATCTCACCCAGCACGCGCCAGGCGCGGTGGTGCTGCGCGAAACCGCGCACCTCCTGGGTGCCCAGGTCTTCGCACCGGAACAGGCCGTTCAGCCGCGCATAGGTTTCCTCGGCGATGATGATGCCGCCGGGCGGAGCCAGGCTTTGCAGCCGCGCCGCCAGGTTGGGTGTGGAGCCGATGATGGATCGCCGGTCCGCCTCGCCGCCCGCCAGCAGGTCCGACACGATCACGCGGCCCGTCGCGATACCGATCCGTACCTGGAATGGTGCGCCCGCCGGACTGGCCACCCCGCCGATGCCACGCACGACGTCGAGCGCCGCGCGCACCGCGCGTTCCGGGTCATTCTCGTTGGCGACCGGATAGCAGAAATAGGCCAGGATGCCATCGCCCACGAGCCGCGCGATCAGCCCGCCATAACGCATGATCGCGGTGCCGCAGAATTCGCGGTAACGGCGGATGACTTCCAGCAGGTCTTCGGGCTCCAGCCGTTCGCCCAGCGCCGAGGAATTCACCAGGTCGACGAACATCATGGTCAGCGGCCGACGCTCGGCCCGCGTCGTGGCCAGGACTTGCGGCTGGTGTTCGGGCTGCCGCCCGTCGAGGGCACGGCGGAAACGCTTGCGTTCGCCGATGGTCAGGCCGAGTTCGCGCAGGTCGTCGTCGGTCAGGTCATCGAGCTGGTCAATACTGATCCCCTGCTCGCGGAACGCCGCGATGCGTGCGCCGAGTCCAGTCGACGTGAGCCACTCCTCCACCGCGTGCCCCTTCGCGTCGGCCATGCCGAGACGCATAAGAGCACGCCGAACCTCTGGTTGAGAAGGGCGGCGGCCGTGCAACTCCACCGAATTCGCGGCATTTATCGACGTATCGGCGGATTTTCGGCCTACAGAAATCCGATGCTGAGCCAGGGCACCGCCGCGACCACGATCAGGCCGACCAGCACCGCCAGCAGATACGGCCAGATGCGGTGCATCGCGGCGTCGGGCGACACGCGGCCGATGGCGCAGGCGGCGTAGTAGCCGACCCCGAAGGGCGGCGCGAACAGCCCGACGCCCATCGCCAGGATCACCACCATCGCGTAGTGCACTTCGTGGATACCGATGGCACGGGCCGAGGGGAACAGCAGCGGGCCGAACAGCACGATCGCCGGAATGCCTTCCAGCACGCTGCCCAGCACGACGAATACGATGATCGAGATTGCCATGAAGCCCACGGTGCCGCCTGGCATGGTCGTCATGGCCTGCGCGAGCTGACGCGAGAAGCCAGACTGGGTGAGGGCCCAGGCCATGGCAGTCGCGGTGCCGATGATCAGCAGGATCGCGCCGGACAGTGCGGCGGTTTCCACCAGCATTGGATACAGCCGCCGCCAATCGAACTGCCGGTAGATCAGCAGGCCGGCGAACAGGGCGTAGGCGATGCCGATGGTGGAGACCTCGGTGGCGGTGGCGACGCCCTCGATCACCGCCGTGCGGATCAGAAATGGCAACACCAGCGCGGGCACCGCGATGACGAAACTGCGCAGGATCAGGCGTGCCGGCGGACGCGTGATGCCGGCGAGGTCCTCGCCGCCGCTGCGCCAGCGCGCGATCACCGCCAGCGCCAGCGCCAGCACCGCTGCCGGCACGAGGCCGCCGGTGAACAGTGCCGCGATCGACACTCCGGTGACCGAGCCGATCGTGATCAGCACGAGTGACGGGGGAATCGTTTCGCTCATCGCGCCGGCCGAGGCGAGCAGCGACACCAGTTCGCCTTCGTGCGCGCCGCGGCGTTTCATCGCGGGGAATAGCACGGGCGCGACCGCGGCCATGTCGGCGGCCTTCGAGCCGGAGATGCCGGACACCAGATACATCGCGCCCAGCAGCACATAGGACAGCCCGCCGCGCACATGTCCGAGCAACGCGGCGAGGAATGTCACCATGGCGCGTGCCATGCCGGTCATCTCGATCAGCAGGCCCAGGAAGACGAACAGCGGCACTGCCAGGAGGATCAGGCTGCTCATGCCTTCGTCCATGCGCGAAACAACCACGCTGAGCGGTGTGTGCGTCAACGTTGCCAAGTAGGCCAGCGTGGCCAAGCCAAATGCAAAGCCGATCGGCACCGAGGCCAGCACACCCGTGCCCAACAGCAGCACGAAGAACAGCAGCAGGTTCCAGTTGCCGAGTTCGCGCAGCCACGGCGCGGCGATGTGCAGTGCCAACGCGAGCACGGCGATGATCCCGATGCCGACCAGCGCGTCCTTCCAACCAAGACGCGCAAGCCGGGTGAGGGCGCTCGCCAGCATCAGCACCGCGCCGACTGGCAGCGCGCCGGCACGGAACGTGTCATGCAGGCCCAACGCCGGCGTTTCAATGAACCACTGCTCCGACGCGTAATTGATCCCGGGCA